>DGSY01000049.1 GCA_002394125.1 Ruminococcus sp. UBA4350 | reverse complement strand
ACCACCACTTCCACCACCACGACTTTCATGATGACTTCGACGATGCCGATCACATCCACCACCACGACTTTCATGACGACTTCGACCATGCCGGTCACATCCACCACAACGACCGTGACCTCTACCAAAACCGAGCCTGTCGCGACGACCACGACCGATTATCAGATTCCGGTCATTTCCACCACATCAACGACTGTGACCTCCACCAAGACAGAGCCGGTCACGACTACCACGACCGATTATCAGATTCCGGTCATTTCCACCACTTCGACGACCGTGACCTCCACCAAGACCGAGCCGGTCACGACCACCACGACCGACGATCAGATTCCGGTCATTTCCACCACATCAACGACCGTGACCTCCACAAAGACCGAGCCGGTCACGACCACCACCACGACCGCCAATCCGATCCCGGTCAGCTCCACCACGACAACCGTGACCTCCACAATGACAGAGCCGGTCACAACCACCACGACCGACAATCAGATTCCGGTCAGCTCCACCACAACGAACGTGACCTCCACGATGACAGAGCCGGTCACGACCAACACCACGACCGATTATCAGATCCCGGTCGATTCCACCACGACAACCGTGACCTCCACGATGACAGAGCCGGTCACGACGACCACGACCGACAATCAGATCCCGGTCATTTCCACCTCATCAACGACCGTGACCTCCACAATGACAGAGCCGGTCACGACCACCACGACCGACAATCAGATTCCGGTCATTTCCACCACATCAACGACCGTGACCTCCACAATGACAGAGCCGGTCACGACCACCACCACGACCGTGACCTCCACGATGACAGCGCCGGTCACGACCACCACGACCGATTATCAGATTCCGGTCATTTCCACCACAACGACCGTGACCTCCACAATGACAGAGCCGGTCACGACCACCACCACGACTGAAACACATTCCGAAACGACCACCACGAGCAGCACCGTGACCGAAACCACGACCACGACAACGAACACGGAGCCGGCCACGCCGGACGGCGATCTCAACGGCGACGGCAGTCTCTCGGTCGCTGACGCAGTCCTGCTGTTCCGGTTCGTCAACGAACAGGATATGCCGGAGACCCGCGCTCTGACAAACGCACAGATCAGCAGCGGCGATCTCGACGGCGACGGAATCCTCACCATTCTGGATATCGCAGCATTCCTCGCAAAGCTCCTGCGATAATCCACGCAAATCAACGCATTTCAGCGCAGAGCCGCTCCGCATTAACGGGGCGGCTTTTGCTGTCAATTATTTTACGAATATCCTGCATATGAACGCTTTACAAATCCGGCGGATTGTGCTATAATAGAAGTGTATGTATTCAGAAAGGAGCCTGATGCAGGGTGCAGGGCATACGGAAACGAACATGGGCGGAAATCAATCTCGACCATGCAGCATGGAATTATCAGCAGATCCGGAAGGCAGTCCGGCCGGAAACAAAGGTCTGCTGTGTCATCAAGGCAAACGGCTACGGCCACAATGCCGCACGGCTTGCCGCATTGTATGAATCGCTCGGCGCGGATTTCCTCGCCGTATCGAATCTGGAGGAGGCGCTCCAGCTGCGACAGTCGCAGATCACGCTGCCGATTCTGATTCTCGGCTATACCCCGCCGGAATGCGCCGGCGTACTCGCCAAGCAGAATATCTCGCAGTGCGTGTATTCGCGCAGCTACGGCGAGGCGCTTTCGCAGGCGGCAATGTCGGACGGCGTGCGCGTGAAAATGCACATCAAAATCGACAGCGGCATGGGACGGATCGGCTTCCAGCACCGCGGCGGGCATTCGGAGCTTGCCGATGCGCGGGCGGTCTGCAAGCTGCCCTGCCTCAAGCCGGAGGGCATCTTCACGCATTTTGCCGTCGCGGATGACGGCGATGACGGCGCGGAATTTACCCGTCAGCAGTACCGCAATTTCATCGACGCGATCGAAATTCTCGGCAGCCACGGGATCACATTCCCGCTGCGCCACTGTGCAAACAGCGCGGCAATCTTCGATAAGCCGGAGGTGCCGGGTCTGCCGGATGTGCATCTGGACATGGTGCGCGCCGGCGTTGTGCTGTACGGTCTCGCGCCCTCCGGCCTGACACGCAATCTGCCGGAGCTGCGGCCGGTCATGGCGCTGAAAAGCGTGATCTCGCATATCAAAACGATCGCGGCCGGCGATTCCGTCAGCTACGGCCGCACCTATATCGCGGACAGCCCGCGGACGGTCGCGACGGTGCCGATCGGCTATGCGGACGGCTTCTGGCGGAGCTGCGGCGGCGGCAACTGTCAGCTGCTCGTGCGCGACCAGCTCTGCCCGATCATCGGCAGAGTCTGCATGGATCAGCTCATGCTCGATATCACCGATGCCAAAGGCATCAATGTCGGCGACACGGTCACGGTCTTCGGCGATGCAAACGGGCTCTGCACGGCGGATCAGATCGCACAGCAGACCGGCACGATCAATTATGAGGTCGTCTGTGCGGTCGGCGAGCGCGTGCCGCGGTTCTTTCTGGAGGACGGCGTTCCGGTGGATGTCTCCGACAGCATCTGGAAGCGCTGATGCCCGATCCCGCAGAAACGGAGTAGAAACATGGTTCATATCGGTAATGACTGGGACACGATCCTTGCACCGGAATTTGCGAGCGAAAGCTATCAGAAGCTGCGGCAGTTTCTGATTCAGGAATACCGCACGAAGCGCATCTATCCGGATATGTATGATATTTTCAATGCGCTGAAATATACGCCGTATGAGGGCGTGAAATGCGTCATTCTCGGACAGGATCCCTATCACGGCGAGGGACAGGCGCACGGACTGAGCTTTTCCGTCCGGAAGGGCATTCAGCCGCCGCCCTCTCTGGTCAATATTTTTCAGGAGATCTACACGGACACCGGCATTGACAACCGCGGCGGCTCCGGTGATCTGACATACTGGGCAAAGCAGGGCGTTCTGCTGCTCAATGCGGCGCTGACCGTCCGGGCAGGACAGGCGAATTCGCATCACGGCGTCGGCTGGGAGGAGCTGACCGACGCAATCATCCGGCATCTCAATGAGCGGGAGCAGCCGATGGTCTTTCTGCTCTGGGGCGGCAATGCCCGCGCCAAAGCACGGCTCATCACAAATCCGAAGCATCTGGTTCTGCAATGTCCGCATCCGAGCCCGCTCTCTGCCTATCACGGCTTTTTCGGCTGCCGGCATTTTTCCAGAACAAATCAATTTCTCACCGCCAACGGCATGACGCCGATCGACTGGCAGCTCCCGCGCTGACGCTGCGGCCGCAGAGCCGGTGCGGGGACTGTGATACTTTATTTTGAGGTACAGATACATGAAAGCAATCACACTATTCGAGAAAAAGCCTGTCCTTTCGTTCGAGGTCTTTCCGCCGAAGCCGAATGTCCCGATCGACAGCATCTATCAGACACTCGCGGCGCTGAAAGACCTGCATCCCGACTTCATCAGCGTGACCTACGGTGCCGGCGGCTCCGTGCCGGGCGCATCGACCGCCGAGATCTGCGAGACGATCCAGAATCAGCACGGCATCCCGTCGATTGCGCATCTCCCCTGCATCAATGAGACAAAGGAATCCGTCCTCGAAAAGCTCACGGTATTCCGCGAAAAAGGCATCGAAAATATCCTCGCGCTGCGAGGCGACCGCAATCCCGATGTGCCGCCGAAAACAGATTTCAGATACGCGGCCGATCTGATCGCGTTCATCCGGCAGCACGGCGATTTCGACATTGCCGCGGCCTGCTATCCGGAGGGACACCCCGAAGCGCCCGATCTCGATACGGATATCCTGCATCTGAAGGAGAAGGTCGATGCAGGCGCGACGCATCTGATCTCGCAGCTTTTCTATTACGATCCGGATTTCTATACATTCCGCGAAAAGATCGCAGCAGCGGGCATTTCGGTTCCGGTCGAGGCCGGCATCATGCCCGTAACATCGAAGAAATCCATTGAACGCATGGTCTCGCTCTGCGGCGCGTCCATCCCGAACCGCCTTGCAAAGCTCATGGCGCGCTATGCGGACGATCCCGCATCGCTCAAGGCTGCCGGACTGGAATATGCAATCACGCAGATCCTCGATCTGCTCGAAAACGGCGCGGACGGCATCCATATCTACACGATGAACAATCCGGATGTTGCGCGCTATATCATGGAGCAGATCCGCGTATGAAGCCGGAAGATCTCAGCCGCGACGAGATCCTGATGCTGCTGAATACGCCGGAGCTGGATGCGCAGCTTTCGGCGGTGCTGGATGAATGCACTGCGGCACTCTGCAAGGCCGCGCAGCCGCGGACGGTCTACCGCGTTCTGCCGGTCGTGCATACCGAAAACGGCGTCACGCTCGGCGGGCTGCCGCTGCTCGGAGAAGATATCGCGCTGCACCTGACCGGATGCAAGGAGGCCGTGCTGCTCGCGGCAACGCTCTCCGCGCCGGTCGATGCGCTGATCCGGCGCGCAGAGGTCACGGATATGACAAAGGCCGTGATGCTCGATGCCGCGGCGGGCGCAGCGATCGAGCGCGTCTGTAATGATCTCGAAGCGGAGATCAGGGCGAAATATCCGTATCCCTATTACACGGCGCGTTTTTCCGCTGGCTACGGCGATTTCCCGATCACACAGCAGGGCGATCTCGTGAAGCTGCTCGATGCCCCGCGCAAGATCGGCCTGACCGTCACGCCGGCGCAGACGCTTTTGCCGCTGAAATCGGTCACGGCGGTCATGGGAATGTCGCATGAGCCGGTGAAGGATGCGCGGCGCTTCGGCTGCGGAAACGACTGCGGGGAGTGTCCCTATCAGGAGACCTGCCCGATGAAAAAGCTGAAGGAATAGGCGGGGCGTTTTTGATTCTGCATCCGGCCGGACGGTCGATCCGTTATCATGAGGACACTGAAATGAAACACACACCCGAAAAACGGGGAAAGCTGCGGGCGCTCGGAAAGCCGGTTTATATTTTCGCTTTTCCGGTGATATTCGCACTGCTGTTCACGGCATTTGCAAGCTACTGTGAGTCGTATTACCGGACGAAATTTCCGGTCTGGGGCTATCTTTTTCTGCTCCCGCTCGCGCTCCTCGGCATCGCAATGGGCTATCAGTTGCAGATGTATCTGGAAGAGCATCTCGGCAAAAAAGCGGAAATGATCGTCGGGATCGTGATCGCTGTCCTGCTCATTGCGGCGTTCTATTATGAATATCAGTATTTTCTTGTGCCGCAGGGCGGGCTGCCGCCGCTGACATGGGAGACGGTCCGGCGGGTGATCCGGAAGCGGCTGCCATTCGGCTGACTGTCAGAAAGCGTGTATCATGAAGCTGAACAGACCATCGTTAATTGCGCTGCTGTTTTTTGTCATCTGGGAGGCGCTGTATATGAGCATACTGTATATTCTGGAGCGGCGCTTTCCGGATGCGGCATTTTTCGCCCAGGATACGACTGCGCCGTTCTGGGTCGGACTGGGCGGTGCTGCACTCAGCATTGCCGGCGGAGAACTGTTCCGCAAATGGCTGCAAAACAGACTGTCCGACCGCAGCTTCCGGCGGCTTGAACTCGGACTTTGTGTGCTGTTTATTGCAGCGTTGCTGATTCTGTATCATTTCTTCGCGCCGGATTTTCTGCGCATATTCTAGGCTGAAAAAAGGAGAGCGAAATGCGTTATATTCGCCGGATTATTCCGATTGCAGCCGCTTTGCTGTGCCTGCTCATTTATGCCGTGCCTGTGCTGCTCTATGCGCGAAAGGCATCGGAAAAGAATCTCCCGCTTCTGCTGGGCGGCGCCCTCGGCGTATTCCTCGCCGGACATTTCGCCGGCATTTTTCTGAACAATTATCTGCTCAAAAAGCTCCCGCCGGAGCGATACCGGCGGCTGGCATATCTGACAGCAGCGGTCTTTGTGCTGCTGCTCATAATTGCGGCAGTCATTCTGCTGCTGCGTTTCGGATCTCAACAGGGTATCATATAGGAGTATCATATGGATTTTCGCAATTTACTGCCGGATGAATTCATCTTTCTGGACGGCGGCATGGGTACCATGCTGCACCTCGCCCCCGGTGAGCTGCCGGAGCGGCTGAATCTCACCGAGCCTGCACGCGTTGCGGCGGTACACAAAGCCTATGCCGAAGCCGGCTCGCAGGTCGTCTATGCGAATACCTTCGGCGCGAATCCGCTGAAGCTCGCAGGCACCGGCGTTGATGCGGCAGAGAGCATTCAGGCTGCCGTGCGGCTCGCAAAGGATGCTGTCGGCGAGGGTGTCTGCGTCGCGCTCGATATCGGCCCGACCGGTCAGCTGCTCCCCCCTGCCGGACAGATGACCTTTGAAGCGGCCTATGAATCCTTCCGCGTGATGTGCAAGGCGGGCGCCGCAGCGGGCGCGGATCTCGTCGTCATCGAAACCATGAGCGACCTGCTCGAAACAAAGGCCGCGCTGCTCGCCGCAAAGGAGCATACCGATCTGCCGGTCATCGTCACCATGACATTCACCGAAAACGGCCGCACCTTCACCGGCTGTCCGATCTCCGCGGCGGCCATGACGCTGGAGGGGCTCGGCGCATCCGCGATCGGCATCAACTGCTCGCTCGGCCCGAAGGAGATCCTGCCGATGATGCAGGAGCTTGCAAAATGGACATCGCTGCCGCTGATCGCGAAGCCGAATGCCGGTCTGCCCGATCCCGTCACCGGCGAATATTTCCTGACACCGGAGGATTTTGCCGCATTCATGCCGATGTATGCGGACTGCGGCGTGCAGCTGTTCGGCGGCTGCTGCGGCACGACACCGGAGTTCATCCGCGCTGTCCGGAAACGGCTCGGCAGTGTCCGGCGCGGGCGGCGCGTCATGCGGCGGCAGGCGGCAGTCTGCTCCGGCACGCGCACCGTCCTCATGGATATGCCGCGCATCATCGGCGAGCGCATCAATCCGACCGGAAAGAAGCGCATGAAGCAGGCACTGCTCGACCGCGATTTTGATTATCTGCGCGGCGAGGCGATCTCGCAGACCGAATCCGGCGCGGATATTCTCGATGTCAATGTCGGTACGCCCGGCATCAACGAAGCAGAGGTGCTGCCGCAGGCGGTGCAGGCGATCCTCGAAGTGACCGATCTGCCCTTACAGCTCGACTCGTCCGATCCGGCGGCACTCGAAGCCGCCCTGCGCATCTCCCCCGGCAAGCCGATCGTCAATTCCGTCAACGGCAAGGCGGAATCTCTGGAGACGATCCTGCCGCTGGTGAAGCATTACGGCGCGGCAGTTGTCGGACTGACGCTCGATGAGAACGGCATCCCGACAAAGGCAGACGACCGCTTCGCGATCGGCAGGCGCATTCTCAATCACGCACTGGCGCTCGGCATCCGCAAAGAGGATGTGTATCTTGACTGCCTGACGCTGACCGTTTCGACCGGCGCAGAGGTCGCACAGGAGACCCTGAATGCGGTGCGGCGCGTCCGCACGGAGCTCGGACTGCAAACGGTGCTCGGCGTCTCGAATGTGAGCTTCGGTCTCCCGAACCGCCCGCTCATCAACCGCAGCTTCCTCAATATGGCGCTGCAATGCGGTCTGACGCTGCCGATCATGAATCCGATGGCAGAGGGCATGACCGACACCGTGCGCGCATTCCGCATGCTCGCGGGCTATGACGAAAACTGTGCAGCATTCATTGAAGCCTACCGCGACGTGACGGCGGCAGCCCCGGCACCGCAGTCCGCGCCGAAATCCGGTGCGCTCAGCTTGCAGGAGGCGGTCGCACACGGCATGCGGCAGGACGCGGCAAGACTGACGCAGGAAGCGCTCGCGCAGAAGGAGCCGCTGCAAATTGTCAATGAAATGCTGATCCCGGCGCTGGATGCGGTCGGTGCAGACTACGAGAGCGGTAAGGTCTTCCTGCCGCAGCTCATTCAGGCGGCGACTGCGGCACAGAGCGCATTTTCCGTGCTGAAGGCGCATATGGCGTCTGCGGAGGGCGAAAGCGGCGGCAAGGGCAAAATCGTCATTGCAACCGTGCAGGGCGATGTGCATGACATCGGAAAGAATATCGTGAAGCTGCTGCTGGAAAATTACGGCTATGATGTGATTGACCTCGGCAAGGATGTGCCCCCGCAGACGATCGTCGATGCGGCAATCGCGAACGGTGTGCAGCTTGTCGGGCTCTCGGCGCTGATGACCACGACGGTCGGCGCGATGGAGGAGACCATCAAGCTGCTGCACGCGCAGTATCCCGGCTGCAAGACCGTGGTCGGCGGCGCGGTGCTGACAGAGG
>DGSY01000054.1:17454-19113 GCA_002394125.1 Ruminococcus sp. UBA4350 | reverse complement strand
GCGGTTTGCAGCTTTTTTCGTGTGATTATATTGTACAATGAATTATACAGCTTTATGATATTGCCGATCAAAACTGCCGCAATGATGCTGCCTTCCCGCACGCCTTCGAGTTTCCCGATGAAAATGAAGCAAATGGCAGCAGCAACGATGATATACAGCACATCCAAAAATAACTTGATGTTCTCATATTTCTTTCCTGTCACCTCACTGATCGCACGGTTCATTGCTTCACCGGGCAGCATTGCAACACCGCCTTTGAACTGTATCCAGATGCCGAACCCAAGAACAAAACAGCTCAGAATCATGAGTGCGAACTGCATGATGTAGGTATTCGCTTGCAGTCCGCTGATGAGCTTACAGGAAAAGTCTGTCAGATAGCCGTACACAAATGCGAGTACCGTTTGAATGATGATCTCTGCCGGCTTGCATTTCTTACGCAGCAGTGCGATCTGCACAGCGATCTGCAGCACACTCCACATATTCAGCCACCAGCCGAATGTCAATGTGTGATTGACAAGGGAAACTGAATACGGAACGGATGCAACCGGGGATGTTCCCAGACCGGCTTTTGCCGATAGAGCTACGCCCATTGATGCAATGAAAAGCCCAATGAGGAACAATGCGTAGTTTTTGATTACTTGTTTCAATAGATGCGCCTTCTCTCAATATTACATGACTATTATAGCACATCGAGCTGAAAAAGTAAAGGAATTCTGCTGTAGTCCACCTTGATCGCTTCGGCGATCAGCGTTTCGTGGCTTGCCATCAGGTTTGCGAGGTTTCGCAGGCTCTGCGGTGTGTGTCCCGCTGCGCCGATGTGAATGTGAACTCCGCAGCCTCTGGTGTAGTCGCTCTTTGCGCCCGCCCTGCGCAGGATGCGGATCAACTCCTGCAAGTGCATGGCGGATCAGGCTTTGAAAATACGCTGGTTGGTTCCTCCAAGCATCTTTCCAGAGAAGACTGTGAAAGTGAAGACTATGAATTCCTGAACGGCAGACAGTTTGACGGGGTATATATCCGCTGTGCCTATGTTGATGAACCCGTTCTCCTGTCTTATCAGGAATTCTATGAAGCATTGTGTCATTATGCTGAAATACGGATCAAAGCCGAAAATGAGGAGATCCAACCGGCCGCAAGACAATATCTGAATGCTTATAAGGAAAGATACGGCCTGACATCATACAGCTTACAGAACGGTCAGCCGTATTCAGCCTGACCGTTTTTCAGGCGCGGTGAAGCGATGAACGAAAAGTGCAAAAAACCGGACTCTCCGAAGATTTCCGGAGAGCCCTTTTGTTTACATAAAGATGCTTGCGATATGGTACACGATGCAGGAGAGGATCAGCGCATTGCAGATGTAGAACAGCGCGACCTTTGCTGTCCATTTCAGCGAATGCGATTCCTTGTAGGTCGTGGAAAGCGCCATCAGGCAGGGGATATTGAATGTCGTTGCGAACATGAACGCAAGCGCTTCTGCCGGTGCGATCACCGCAGACATCGCCGAGCCGAGCATTGCCGTATCCGCCTTTGCGGTCTTCGCGAAGAAGGTCGCCTCCATGAGCGAATTGCCGCCCATGAATACTGCGTTCAGTGTGCCGAGGACGGCTTCCTTTGCGAATGCGCCGCTGACGAACGCCATGAAGGTCTGCCAGCCCATGC
>DGSY01000054.1:240-17302 GCA_002394125.1 Ruminococcus sp. UBA4350 | reverse complement strand
ACGACAGCACATAGAACAGGATCGACACCAGCGTGACCGTTCCGAGCGCGCGCTTGAAAATATCCCACGCCTTGAAAAATGCCTCTTTGATGATGTGCTTCCAATGTGCCTTGTGATAGGGCGGCAGCTCCATGATCATGCCGCTGCGGGTCTCCGCCGGCGCGAGCTTTCGGCTGAACACCTTGGAGACAATGGTCATCGAAACAACGACGTAAAGCAGAATGCCGATGCAGACGAGCATTGTCTGCCACCATGTGAAGAACATTCCCGAAATGACCGGAATGATCGACCAGATCGACGCGCAGGGGATCGCCCAGACGATCGACATGGCAAGCATCCGCTGTCCCCAGTTGTCCATGACACGTGTACCGCAGGCGCCGCCGATCGTGCAGCCGAAGCCCATCAGCATCGGGCAGATCGCTTTGCCCTGCAAGCCGAGCTTCGAGAGCAGTCCGTCAAACTGATAGGCGGCTCTTGCAAGGAATCCGATCTCCTCCAGAAAGCCGAAAACGATATTCACGCCGAATACAAAGCTCGCCATTGAAATCGTGAAATACAGCACATTCGGGATCATCGTGCTGAAGATTGAAACGAGCCACGGATGCACATTCCAGCCGGTCAGCAGTTTATCGACCGGATCATGCAGCAAGCCGGGGATCATCTCACCGACACCCATGAACGGGATCATGATGATCATTGCGACCAGAAATGCCAGCAGCACCACGCCGATGCATACGATCTTGCCGAGAACGGGGCGCGTCATCAGCCGGTCGAATTTCGACATTTTATACGCTGTGCTGCCGCTGTCCGTGACATCGCCGAGCAGCGCATCCACCCACGCAAATTTCGCCTGACTGTCCGCCTTGACGCCGGACTGTGCCGCAGGCGGCGCGACGGTCAGCCTGTGCGGTGCTTTCAGCTCGGAAGCGATCAGCTTTTTGAGCTTGTCATAGTCCTTTGTATCGGTCGCATTGAACGGCAGGACCGGTATGCCGAGCTTCTTTGCAAGCGCATCCGCATCGACCTTTTTGCCCATGCCCTGTGCCACATCCATCATGTTCAGAACGAGGACGGCAGTCTTCTCCAGCCGTGCAAATTCCGCGAGCATGAACATACTGCGTTCAAGCTGCGACGCATCGACCAGCACAACGGTCAGGTCGCTCTGACCCGACCGGATAAAATCGGTCGTGATGATCTCCTCATCGGAATTACCCGATAATCCGTAGCTGCCGGGCAGGTCAGTGACACTGTATTTCACGCCGTCAAAGGTATAGCTGCCCTCATTCTTCTCGACGGTCTTGCCCGCCCAGTTTCCGACGTGCTGACGGGAACCGGTCAGGTTATTGTAAATCGTGGATTTGCCGGAATTCGGCTGTCCCAGAAGTGCAATGCTGTTCATCGCGCATCCACCTCGATTCTCTCTGCATCTGCGCGGTTCAGGGCAATCAGCGTCTCCCGCAGATAGATCAGCACCGGCATTTTTTTGTCATTGCGCACCGTCCGGAACGGTGTCCCCTCGGTCAGGCCGATCGACGTGATGCGGTTCATGAAATGATCGTCGCCGCTGAGCGACCGGATGTTCCCCTGCATATCCGCAGCGGTCTCTGTGAGTTTCATATAGTTCCTCCTTTATTCCGCAGACTTCCGTCTGTCAGATTTTCCTGATGTACACGCGCTGCATCCGGAGCAGCCCGCGCAGCCGCATCCCCTGCCGGATTTCTTCGTCCGGATCTTGCTCCGGATGATGAAAACCACGATCAGGACGACGGCCAGAAGCAGCACGATTGACATGAGATTGTCAGAGAGCCATGCCATCAAAAATCCCTCCCGATACGGTTAGATTGTGCTAACTTATATGCTGAAATATATCGGCACAGGGCCGATATACTGTTTATTCCATTCCGCAGAGCCATTTCCAGCCCTTTGCAAAAAACGTGTTGATCGTCTGTGCGTAGTGCAGTGCTTCTGCCCGTGTGAAATCATGCCGGATCGGCTGCAATACCGCTTCGACATTCGCGGAGACCAGCAGATGAAATTCGCGCCGGTCGAAGTCCGGAACATGATCGCCGCGTGACCGCAGCGCCCCGATGAATTTCAGCGAGCTTTCCTCCTCCATCGCCGCGAGAGTGTGGGAATAATCCTCATAACGCGTCCCCTGCGAGCAGCAGACCAGCAGCTTGAATGCATCAAAATGATCGTAGATAAACTCCATGACATACACCGCATCATCATTCAGGAATGCGGCCGCCGAGCCGATCTTTCTGATTGCATCGTTTTCCTCCTGCTCCTTCCGGCGGTACAGCGTCATGAATTCATCCAGCATCGGCTGCACGAGTGCCGCGAACATTTCCTCCTTGTTCGGGAAATGCTTGTAGAGTCCGGAGGCGGTGATGCCTGCATTTGCCGCGATGCGCCGCATGGAGGCATTCTCAAATCCGCAGGTGAGAAATTCCGTCTTTGCAGCGGCAATGATCCGCGCATGGCTTTCCGTTTTATCCTTCGGCACAGGATCGCCTCCAATCGGTGAACGCCGTTCTCTGATATAAGAATACACCGTTCTCTTTCATTTGTCAAGCGCGGCAGATGCAATTCAGCGATCTGCATAAAAATGAGATCGCAGAGCCGGTGTCAGTATGATACTGATAGGAACCGGAACAGCGCATACAGGCTGTCTCATCACATCGGAGCCAGCCTGTATGCGCTGCTGTTCTTCCCGCTTATTATGCGCGGGGCATTTTCGTGCGGATCGCGCTCAGGCGTTCGAGCGCTTCATTCAGTGTCTCGTTTTTCTTCGCAAAATGCAGCCGGATATAGCGGTTCTCCGGCTCCTTGAAAAAGCTCGATCCCGGCACTGCGCCGACACCGACATACTGCGCGAGCTTTTCGCAGAAATCGAGATCGCTCGCATAGCCGTATTCCGAAACGTCAAGGAGAATGTAATACGCGCCCTCCGGAACGGTATGCGCAATGCCGATGCGGTCAAGTCCCGCGAGGAACAGGTCACGCTTTTCGGTGTATTCCGCCTGCAAACCGCGGTAATAATCATCTCCGAATTTCAGGCCGGTGACGGCCGCCTCCTGCAAGGGTGCTGCCGCGCCGACTGTGAGAAAATCATGCACCTTTTTCACCGTGTCGATGATCTCCGGCGGCGCAATGACATAGCCGAGCCGCCAGCCCGTGATCGAATAGGTTTTGGACAGCGACGAGCAGGAGATCGTCCGCTCCCACATTCCCGGCAGCGATGCCATATAGGTATGCGTGTGCGGCGCGTAGAGGATATGCTCATAGACCTCATCCGTGATAACGAAGGTGTCGTATTTCTTCGCAAATTCCGCGATTATCATAAGCTCATCCCGCGTGAAAACCTTGCCGCAGGGGTTCGACGGATTGCAGAGGATCAGCGCCTTCGGATGCTGCCGGAATGCCGCCTCCAGCACATCCGCATCAAATGTGAAAGCCGGCGGGATCAGCGGAACATAGATCGGCTCCGCGCCGGAAAGGATCGTATCTGCGCCGTAATTCTCATAGAACGGCGAGAACACAATGACCTTGTCGCCGGGATTCGTGACGCTCATCATTGCAGCCATCATTGCCTCGGTGCTGCCGCAGGTCACAACGATCTCGCCGTTCGGGTCGATCGGTCTGCCCATGAAATGCGACTGCTTTGCGGCGAGCGCTTCGCGGAAATTCTGTGCGCCCCATGTGATCGAATACTGGTGAAAATCCTCGCGTGTGACCTCCGCCAGACGGTCAAGGATCTCCTTCGGCGGATCGAAATCCGGAAAGCCCTGCGAAAGATTCACAGCGCCGTACTGATTGGAAATACGCGTCATCCGGCGGATGACGGAATCGGTGAAATTCGCGGTTCTGCTTGATAATGCAGGCATATTGTCCTCCTAAAAGATTGGTGTACCGGACACAGGACCGATACACCTATTATACTATAATCAAATGGAATAGTCAAGCTTTCGCTCGTCGATGATGCGCTTGGATTTATGCTCGGAGCGGGTGTTCAGTCCGCCGTCCGGATGTACGATGACGTTTGCGGGCTTCACGCCGATGCGCGCCTTGAGCGCTGCGGAAACCTCTGCTGCGACGGTCTCATCATCCTTCGGATTATCGGTATTCTTCTCGATCTCAACAGCGTATTTGTTCGTGAAATCCTTCTCGAAGATGCGGATGAGATATTCGCCGGTGATGCCGCTCTGCTCGCGGATGACCGCTTCGATATCGCTCGGAAATACATTGACGGCGGAGACGATGAACATATCATCCTTGCGGCCGAGAATATGGATCCGGCCGTGTGTTCTGCCGCACTTGCACGGTGTCTGGTCGATGCGGCCAATATCGCCGGTGCGGAAGCGGATCAGCGGTCTTGCGTGCTTGCGGAGCGTCGTGAAGACCAGCTCGCCGGTCTCGCCGGGCGGCAGGATCTCGCCGGTGTGGAGATCGACCGTCTCAACGAGGATGTGGTTTTCTGCGATGTGCAGGCCGTCGTGATATTCGCACTGTGCTGCGCAGGCGCCGAAAATATCGGACAGACCGTAGAAGTCAAAGACCTCTGCGCCCCAGATATCCTCGATCGCTTTTCTGGTCGCGTCGATCGAACCGCCGAGCTCGCCGGCGACGATGATCTTTTTGATGTTGAAATCCTTCTTCGGATCGTAGCCGGATTTCAGCGCCTTTTCGCCGAGCTGCCATGCATAGGACGGCGATGTCCAGATGACCGTCGGCTGATATGTTTTCAGGATGAACAGCAGGCGCTCGCTCGGAAGCGTGCCGCCCCAGATGCACAGTGCGCCGAGATTCTGTGCGCCGATGACATCCGGTCCGCCGACATACAGCGAGAAGTTCAGCGCGTGAACATAGCGGTCATTCGGTCTCATGCCGATCTGCCAGAACCAGCGGCTCTCGGTCTCCTGAAACTCGTCGAAATCCTTCTTCGTGAAGGGGCTCATGGTCGGCACGCCGGTCGAGCCGGACGAGGTCGAGATGAAGACGACATCCTCCTCCGGAACGGCTGCAAGTTCGCCGAGGAACGAGCCGACGCCCTGCGTATCGCGCTGCGTTTTCTTGTTGATGAACGGGAACTTTTGCAGATCGGAAAGCTGCTTGATGTCGGACGGCTTTACGCCTGCTTCATCAAAGCTGCGCTTGTAATACGGCGCGTGGTCGTATGCGAACTGCACGATCTCCTGCAAATCAGCGAGCTGGCGCTTTTCCAGCTCTGCACGGGGGAGCGTTTCCAGCTCCTCATCCCAGTACTTATTGTTGATATCTCTGCTCATCGGTATGATCCTCCTTGATAGCCTATTGGATTGGTATGTTTATATTATACTCGCATCTGCGCGGTTTGTCTAATACCTGTGTTTTATGATAGGCTATAGATTTTATTTATAAGTGAAGTTCTTTTCGATATATGCCCATTTTTTATCTCTCGATTCGATGACGGTCTTGATATCGTCCAGATCGAGATGCTGAAAGCGCCCCTGCTTTTTCAGATATGCTTCGACGCTTGTGAAATTTGTCGGCTTATGATTCAGCGTAAATGCGCCGTTCTCGTATTCCGCGAGATACCAGAGACCGCAGTCCACGACCTCCTTTGCGATCTCGACCGTTTCATCCGGCGCGATGCCCCAGCCCGTCGGACAGGGCGCGATCACATGGATATATTTCGTTCCCTTGATCTGCGCGGCCTTTTCGACCTTCCGGATGAAATCCGGCAGATAGCCGACGCTGGCCGTCGCCGCATAGGGAATCTCATGCGCGGCCGCGATCTCAAACATATTCTTTTTCGGCCGGAGATTGCCGTGGATATTGGCGCCGGCGGGCGTCGTTGTGGTTCGCGCACCGAACGGCGTCAGGCCGCTTTTCTGGATGCCGGTATTCATATAGGCTTCGTTGTCGTAGCAGATATAGATGATGTTGTCATTGCGGTCGATCGCGCCGGAGAGCGCCTGAATGCCGATATCCGCCGTGCCGCCGTCGCCTGCAAAGCCGACCGCGGTGAAATCGCTGTATCCGCGGGCGCGCAGTCCGGCTTCGATGCCGGTCAGCATAGATGCGGTTCCGGCGAATGTCGAAATGATCGAATTATTCGAGAAGCAGAGCTGCGGGAAATTGAATCCGACCGCCGACATACATCCCGCCGGCAGGACGGATACCGCATTCTGCCCAAGCACCTTGAGCGCTGCTCTGACGGCAAGACTGCCGCCGCATCCGGCACAGGCCTTGTGCCCGTAAAAATATTCGTCACGCGAAAGCCGTTCAGCCGTTGGATTCGCCATTGCCGTCACCTCCGATCCCGATGAAATTCACATGATCCGTTCCGCTGCGGATATCCTCAAAAATCTGCGCGATATCATGCGCAGAAATATTTCTGCCGCCCAAGCCGCCGATAAAATTATAGCCCGGAATCCGGACACCGGCCTTTTGCAGCGCGGAATTGACATTTGTATAGACCGTTCCCTCATTGCCGAAGGAGATATCCTTTTCCAGCACGCCGAATGCCTTTGCATTCTGAAGTGCTGCGGCGATCTCCGCATTCGGGAACGGGCGCATATAGCGGATGCGCACAACGCCGGCTTTGATGCCCTGCTCCCGCAGCCGGTCGGCGGTCTCGCGGCAGAGTCCGGCGATGCTGCCGAGCGTCACGAGAATAAAGTCTGCATCCTCTGCGCGGTAGCTGTCAAGCATTCCCGTGTATTCTCTGCCGAAGCTCTCCGCGAATGAGGCTTCCGTTTCCGCGATGACTTCCTTTGCAGCGAGCATTCCCCGATGCGCCTTGTATTTGAAAATGAAATTGGTATCGGGGCCGGCCGAGAATGCCATATTCTTCGGAGTCTCAAAATCGACGCGGTTCTCCGTGACATAGGGCGGCAGGAACGCATCTGCCTGCGCCTGTTCGGGTATCTCAACCGTTTCGTAGGTATGCGTCAGCACAAAGCCGTCGAGATTGACCATGACCGGCGTGGAAACGCGGCTGTCCTCCGCGATGCGCCAGCTCATCAGCGCGAGGTCGAGCGCTTCCTGCGCATTCTCCGCATAGACCTGGATCCAGCCGCTGTCGAGCTGTGAAAGGCTGTCGCGCTGGTCGCCGTAGATATTCCACGGCAGCGCCGTCGAGCGGTCTGCATTCATCATGACGATCGGGAACCGCCCGCCGGATGCGTAATAGAGACATTCGGCCATGTAAAGCAATCCCTGCGAGGATGTTGCGGTGAAGGCTCTTGCGCCCGCCGCGCTTGCGCCGATCGCACAGGAGAGCGCCGAATGCTCCGATTCCACATGAATGAATTCCGATTTCAGACTGCCGTCCTCGACCATTTCCGAAAGCCGCTCGACAACGATCGTCTGCGGGGTGATCGGATAGGCAGAAATCACATCCGGCTTTGCAAGACGGATGCCCTCGGCAAATGCCTCATTGCCGGATAAAAAACGCTTGCTCATGAATGCTCCGCCTCCGTTCCGATCGCGCCGATCTTACAGATCTTTGCGCAGATGCCGCAGCCCTTGCAGAAATCATAATCAATGACGGGCCTGCCGTTCTGTATCGAGATCACGCCGTCGGGACAGTACAGATAGCACTGCTCACATCCGACACACCGTCCCGTATCAATGACCGGCCGGATGCTGCGCCAGCCGCTGTTGACCGATACCAGATAGCCAGCTTCAAAGGCGGTCGCCTCCGGAATCTCCGCAGCGGAGAATGATGTCTTTTCTCTTAGATATGGTCTCATTTCTGCACCGCCTCTCTCGCGAGCTTCACCGCGCCGATATTGCGCGCCTGAATTTTCTGCGGCATATAGCCCTCAACAGCGCTGACCGCCTGTTCCTCCGTGATGTAATCCGACAGTGCCGAAACGATGCCGAGCATGACGGTATTGACCGTCGGCAGCCGGAATTCCGCCGCGACTGCTTCGCCGTCAAATGTAAAGGTATCGGGTATCGGCGCTTTGGAATTGACGATGATGCGGCCGTCCGGTTTCAGCAAATCATGCAGTGCCGGTGCATAGAGCGTATCGTCCAGCACGACGACAAAATCTGCCTGCTCGGTCTGGCTGCGGTCAAGCACGGGCTTTTCATCGAGCTTTGTGAATGCCCTGACCGGAGCGCCGCGCCGTTCGGGGCCGAAGGACGGAAATGCAAGCGCATAATGCGAATCGTCATACGCTGTATAGGCCGCGCCGAAGAGCTTTGCCGCCGTAAATGCGCCCTGCCCGCCGCGTCCGAGCCAAAGGATCTCTTTCATATTCATTCTCCAATCTTTGCGGTATGCTGTTATGATACACCGATTTCCGCGATCTGTCCAATACCAAAGTGCAATTATCCGTTATCAGAAATATCTATACCCAGATAGCGTTTCAGTTCCTCAATATAGATCGTTCCGGCCTTGCTGCGGATGGACTTTTTCAGCGTGATATAGCCGATCTCCATTGCATCCTCATCCTCCGCCGCAAACGGCACGGCGAGATAATCGGAGCCGTTGAGCTCCTCGCAGATGATGCCGGAGCAGAGCGTATAGCCGTTCAGTCCGACCATCAGATTGAGCATGGTCGCACGGTCATTGGCCTTGATCGTCCGCGGATAATCCGCCGTGCTGAGGATCTCCTCGGCATAATAGAACGAACTGTTTGCGCCCTGCTCAAATGACAGGCAGGGGTAATCCGCGAGATCTTCAAAGGTGATCTGCTTTTTCTGCGCGAGCGGATGCCCCTTCCAGAGATACACATATGCGCGGCATCTGGTCAGCGGGGTGAATTCCAGACCGTTCGTATGCAGGAGCTTGAGGATCGCCTTGCGGTTGAAATTGTTGAGATACAGCACGCCGATCTCGCTGCGGAGCCCCGCAACATCGCTGATGACCTCTGCTGTTTTTGTCTCGCGGATCGCGAACTCATATTTCGCGGTATCAAAGCGCTTGACCATTTCGACGAAGGCCTTGACCGCGAAGGAATAATGCTGCGCGGACACGCCGAATTTCTTCTTGACGCCGCCCTTTGCGGTATATTTTTCGGTCAGGATCTCGAACTGTCCGACGACCTGATTTGCGTATTGCAGGAATTCCGCGCCGTCATTCGTGACGGTCACGCCGCGGCCGCTGCGGTTGAAGATCCGGATGCCGGTTTCCTTTTCGAGCTCCTGTACGGATGCCGTCAGCGAGGGCTGCGAAACATAGAGCAGCTCCGCCGCCTTGTTCATGGAGCCGGTTTCCGCGATCGTCAGAACATATCTCAGTTGTTGTATCGTCATTTCTCCACCTCACTTATATGAGCAAACCGGAATATATGAGACTGTTTATGATGAATAAGGTATCCGCTTCGCGGATGCTATTTTGAATGGGGAAAGCAGCCCTACGGGGTACTTTCCCTTGACAGCTTTGCTGGCATTAGCCCCAAATCTTCCCCTTATTGAACGCTGGGGAGTTTCGCTCTCTGCGGAGAGCGACCAAAGGGCTCTGCCCTTTGGAATCCCGCAAGCCTTTGAAAAGGCTTGACCTAAACTTTGAATGACATCGCCGGAAGCGAAACGGTAACTTTCCGGACTGTTCATCCGGTGCAGCCTCCGCACTCAGTATAAGCCAGTGCTGAAATAGCGGTCGCCGCGGTCAGGGAAGACCGTGACGATATTGCCGCTGCTGACGCGCTCCGTCAGCTTCCGCACTGCCGCCATTGCCGCGCCGGAGGACGATCCCGCAAAGATGCCCTCTGTTTTCGCGAGCAGACGGGCATTCTCAAAGGCTTCGTCATCCGTCACCTTTATCACATCATCGACAAGCGACATATCCATCGTATCTGCGATAAAATCATTGCCGATGCCCTCAATGTTATAGTCACTGTGTTCGCCGCCGCCCATTGTCGAGCCGACCGGATCCGCCAGAATGCCGCGGATCTGCGGATCGCGCTCTTTCAGATACCGCAGGATGCCGGTATAGGTTCCGCCGCTGCCCGCGCCCGCGACGACATAATCAATTTTTCCGTCAAGCGATTCCCAGATCTCCCTGCCGGTCGTTTCATAATGTGCCAGCGGATTGCTCTGGTTTCTGAACTGCTCCAGCGAGATCGAGCCGGGGATGCCCGCCTTGATCTCCTCCGCCTTTTCCACCGCGCCAAGCATTCCGTATTCACGCGGCGTATTGACGACCTCCGCGCCGAGCGCCCGCATCAGCGCCTGCTTTTCTGCGGAGAATTTCGTCGGGACGACGAAGATGATGCGGTATCCGCGGTTCAGCGCCGCAAATGCAATGCCGAGGCCGGTGTTTCCGGCGGTCGCTTCGACGATCGTGCCGCCCGCTTTGAGCAGGCCGCGCTGCTCCGCATCATTGACCATATACAGACCGGTGCGATCCTTCACGCTGCCGGACGGATTCCAGAGCTCCAGCTTTGCAAACACATTCACGCCCTGTTTTGTTACGATATTGCCGAGACGCACGAGCGGCGTGTGCCCGATCAGCGCCTGCATGGATTCATAATACTGCATTCTGTTCACCTCATCTGATCTCTGCTGCCGCGATCGCCTGCTGCAAATCAGCAAGGATATCCGCAATATTCTCGATGCCGACCGAAAGGCGGATCAGGCCGTCTGTGATGCCGACCTTTTTGCGGATATCCGCCGGAATGGAGGCGTGTGTCATTGTCGCGGGGTGGCAGACCAGCGACTCCACGCCGCCGAGACTTTCCGCGAGCATCACAAGCTGCAAGCCCTCGAAAAAGCGGTTAATATCGTAATTCTCATGCAGCTCAAAGGAGATCATCACGCCGCCGTTTTTCGCCTGCTCCTGATTGACCGCATAGCCCTGCGCATCCGGCAGACCGGGATAATACACGGTTCTGACCGCGGGATGCGCTGCGAGAAACGCTGCCGCCTTCTGCGCATTTTCGACATGGCGATCCATGCGGACGGCCAGTGTCTTGATGCCGCGGATCAGCAGGAACGAATCAAACGGGCCGAGGACACCGCCTGTCGAATTCTGGATGAATGCGAGCTTCTGCGCAAGCTCCTCCGAATTGACTACGGCCAGTCCCGCGACGACATCGCTGTGGCCGCCGAGATATTTTGTTGCGCTGTGAACGACGATATCCGCGCCGAGCGCCAGCGGCTTTTGCAGATACGGCGTCATGAATGTATTATCGACGATCACGAGCAGACCGTGCCGGTGCGAGATCTCCGCGACGCCCGCGATATCCGTCACTGTCATCAGCGGATTTGCGGGGCTTTCGATGATGACGGCCTTCGTATCCGGCGTGATCTCCGATTCATATTTTGTAAGGTCGGCGGTGTCAGCGATCGTATAGCGGATGCCGAAATGATCGAACACCTTATCCAGCACACGGAAGGTTCCGCCATAGACATTGCTGGAAATCAGCACACGGTCGCCGCTTTGCAGCAGACTCAGCACCGCCGTGATCGCCGCCATGCCGGAGCCGAATGCAAATCCGGCATAGCCGCCCTCCAGCTCCGCGATCAGCTTTTCGAGCGCTTCTCTGGTCGGGTTGCCGGTGCGGGAATATTCATAGCCGCGCATTTTTCCGAGGCCGTCCTGCTGATAGGTCGAGGTCTGATAGATCGGCACATTGACTGCGCCGGTGCGTTCGTCCGTGGAAATACCGCCGTGAATGAGGGCGGTCTCTGTATGTTCATATCTGCTCATGATGATTCTCCTTATTCAAAGTTATAGCCTGCGGTATAGATTGCCGAGAGCAGGCTGACATTTTCAAATGCTTTCATTCGGTCGGTGCGGCCTGAAAAATATTCCGCCTGCACCTGTTCAGGCGAAAGGTAGGTGTCGATCTGGAATCCGAGCGCATAGAGTGCGCGGGAGACTTCATTGTAATCATATCCGCCGCGCATATGCTCGCCGAGCGCCGCCGTGATCTGTTCAAGCCGCTGCACCCGCGCCGGAAAGCTGCCGGTCTTCATCGGATAATCGAATACAACCGCGCTCCCCGCCGCCGAAAGCGCCGCGATCTGCCGGAGCGTTTCGGAAAAGACATCCAGCGTGAGATAATAGGTCACGCCGAGAATGCTGAAAAACGACGGCTTCTGCGGATCAAAGCCCGCATTCAGGAGCTGCTCCGTCATGCGCTGCCGCTCGAAATCGACCGGCACAAAATGCACATTCGGCCGGATATTCCATTCCAGCTGCCGGATGCGTTCCAGCTTATAGCGCTGTGTATCAGGATGGTCGATCTCAAAGATCCCGATCGCCGGATCATCGTTCCGGAACAAAAAGGTATCAGAGCCCGCGCCGCAGATCACATACTGGATGCTGCCGTATTTCGCGGCAAAATCATGCAGGCGATGCTCTGCAAAATGAATGCGCGAAAGCGGGATCGGCGCGATGTATTCCGCAATGATCTGCTCGGTATCTTCTCTGGAAAACGGCGTTTCCGAAAGGCCGAAGCCGCGGCTGACTGTCTCATACGCGGCATCATATTCCGCTCTGCCCATGAGGTCAAAGGCGAGATCGTCATCAAAGATCTTCTCGCGGTCATGGATCGCGTGCCATGCTCTGGCAAAGGCACAGAGCTTCGCAGTCGCGCTTTCCTGCTGTTCGATCATAAATCCTCCAATGCATAAAAACAGCGCAGAATGCCGGCGGCTTCAGGGCCGAATGCACTCCGCGCTGCTGATGATTCTGACGGCAGGATATGACGACATCGCTGCTGCATGGCGTGTGTATGAGACATTCGGATCCTGTTTTCTGCGGTCTGACAACACGGCATACAGCACATCTTTTTCATGGTCGTTCTCCTTTACATATATTGCCTATCGGTTATGTATGTATTATAGCACGGAGAATTGCATTTGTCAATAGGCTCAGTCTATATTCGGTAATCTGCACAGAATCCTCCCGCTGTGTTGATATGCGATCCGTTATATGATCCCGGCAAAAAAGAGATCCTCTGCCGCAGCAAAGGATCCCTTTCATAGCTTCACTTTTTCCATTTCAGCATCCGCTTCTGGAGCAGATTGAACAGGAATGTCACGCCGATGACGACAATGCCGATGACCAGCAGGCCGGTGATCGTGCGCGTATAGTCACCGAAATCGGAGTAGTATTTGACATAGTAGCCCATGCCGTCTCTCGCGCCGATCATCTCCGCAGAGGTCAGCAGAATGAACGAAACGCTCAGTCCCTGATTGCAGCCGAGGAAAATCTGCGGGAGCGCCGCCGGAAGTATCACTGAGAAAAGCATTTCCGGCTTCGGGACATTCAGCACCTTTGCGGAATCAATGATGCGCTGATCGACGTGCATGACGCCGCTCATCGTGCCGGCAAAGACCGGCCAGAAGGTCGCCAGAAAAATAACAAAGACCGAGACCGACCGGAAGGTCGGCAGAAGCGCGATGCCGTAGGGAATATAGACGATCGGCGGGATCGAGCTGAAGAATTTGGAGATATAGGTCGCAGCGCCGCCGAGCCGCGCATTCCAGCCGAGGAACAGTCCCAGCGGGATCGCCGCAGCCGCCGCGAGCAGAAAGCCCTTGACCGTAATGCCGAGCGAGCTTTTGATATTGATGATGATTTTCTCTCTGTCCTCCGCAAACTGATGCAGCACCTTGCCCGGCGCCGGAAACAGCAGATCATTCAGCACATTGAACTTTGCCGTTGCCAGCGACCAGAGCGTCAGCAGCACGAAAATGAAGCCGACGATATCCAGCAGCAGTGTGAGGCTTTCTTTCTTTTTGATGAGAAAGCTCAGTGCGAGCGTGACGGCTTCCAGTCCGACCGCAAACGCGATCAGCGCGCCGGTATACACATCCTTTGCCGATCTGTCAGGCAAAAGCTGCACAAGCAGCAATATCACGAACAAAAGATGCGTCACGCGGAGCAGGCGTTCCTTCAGCGTCATAGCACGACCTCCTCTCCGCCGATGCGCTCCGCCACATCCTGATAGAGCAGCGAAAGCAGACGGTTCCGGAATCTGCCGTATTCCTCGGTTTTGACCAGCTCCGCACGGTTCCGCGGACGCTCAAACGGCACCTGCACGATCTCATTGACCGTGCCGGGATGCGCCGTCAGCACGACGATCTTATCCGAGAGCAGAATGGCCTCGTCAATGTCATGCGTCACGAATACGACCGTCTTGCGGTGTTCGGGGCTGTCGCCCTCCCAGAGTGAGAGCAGCAGCTCCTGCAGGATGATGCGGTTTTTCGCGTCGATCGCGCTGAACGGCTCATCCATGAGCAGGATCTCCGTATTCATCGCAAGCGCACGGGCGATCGCAGCACGCTGCTGCATACCGCCCGAAAGCTGCGAGGGATACTTCTTACCGAATTCGGCAAGGCCGACCTTTCCGAGAAATTCATCCGCGATCTGATAGCGCTCCCGCCGGCTGAGGTCATGCCGCGCCTGCTTGATGCCGAACGCAATATTGGTGCGCGTGGTCATCCACGGAAAGAGCGAGTAATGCTGGAACACAACACCGCGTTCGCGGCCCGTGCCGTGCAGCGGGGAACCGTCGATCTCGACGGTCCCGCCCGCGGCCTGATAGAGACCCTCCAGTACACTGAGCAGCGTGGATTTTCCGCAGCCGCTCGCGCCGATCACGCTGACGAATTCGCCCGCGCCGACACCGAATGAAACATCGTGCAGCGCATTGAACTGTTTGCCGCGCTCGGTATAATCGACCGAAAGATTCCGGATCTCGATCTTATTCGTAGGCATCGAAATGCGCCTCCAGAGATTTGTAGATTTCATCAGAATTTTCAGCGAGAATGCTGTCCAGTGCCGCCTTGTAGATAGCGGTATTATACAGCGGCTCAATGTCATAGTCTTCCGTATAGCCGAGGTCTACGATCGTATCCTTGAGTGTCAGTGTGCCCTGCTTATCCGGATCGGGGCTGGAAACGCTGTAGCCGCCGTAGACCTCTGTTTCAATGAAGTCCTCCTCAATGTCAATGTACTTCTTGACATCGGCGATCGTCTTTTCGTGATCCTCCTGTGTCAGGTGATATGCCTTGATGAATGCGCGTTCCAACGCGGTGAAGGTATTCGGATTTGCCTTGACCGCTTCCGTGGACGCGACCTGACGGCAGCAGGGCTGATTCTCCAGCGCCTTTTCATGTGCGCAGTAATAGACGACCTTGTAGCCCTGCGATTTCGCAAGCGACGCATACGGCGAATAGACCGATGCGGCGTCGATCGTCGCGTTCGAGAGTGCGGCGTAGGCATCCTTCTGGCTGTCGAAATAGACGATGTTGACCTTGTCCTCGCCCTCGCCGATCTCAATGCCGGCATTCTTCAGCAGGATCTGCAATTCCGCATCCTGCACACTGTTCTTGACCGATGCGACATTTCTGCCCTTGAGGATCTCAACGCCCTCCTCATCCTTTTCGGCGAATTCCTCTTTGATGACATAGCCGTGGCCGTTTGTCATCGCACCGCCGATGATCGTGACATCATGTCCCTGACTCTGGAAGGTCAGCGTCGGGACGGAGCCGATGAATGCAACATCGAGTTTGCCGGATTCCAGACCGTTGACAAGTTCGCCCGCGCTGGAGAACTGCGTCAGCGTGACATTCAGTCCCTCCTCGGCGAAGTAGCCCTCCTCCTGCGCGACAAATGCGAGCAGATGCGCCGTGGAATTGAGATAGCCGAGGCTTAAATCGGATTTTTCCGGCGCGGCCTTTTCAGCCTTGCTTTCTGCCGCCGAGGAGCCGTCCTTGCAGCAGTCCGATGTATCGGCGCCGTCTCCGCAGCAGTCCGGGACCTCGGAATCGGTCTTGCAGCAATCCGGCTTGTCGGCATCGCTTTCGGATGCTGCGGCGGATTCTGCCTGCGATGCGGTATCGGCAACAGGCTGTGCGGCATTGTTCAGTGCGCCGCAGCCGGTCAGAAGTGTGAGCGATGCGAGGATCGCTGTGAGCTTTGTATATGTTTTCATGATTCAGATTCACCTTTCATTTATTTCAGATTTTTCATGCGGACGGTTCATTTCCGACATCGCATTCGCTCTGAAAAGGAAAGATAAACGATGATTGTCTGCATTGTTTTCACTCCCTGTTTCGTTATGGTCATATCATACCATACCGATCGGAATTTGTCCAATACGGAAACATGATAGTCGGTTATCGGGAAAAACTATGAATGCATGATTCAGGATCTTTTCAGATTCATTTAAGCTTCACGGAATATACTGTACTCAGTGAAGCGAGACGATCGCTTCCAACGATTTCAACCCCCATTTTCCAATTTCTATTTCCCTATTTCCCAAAATGAATTGATTTCCCTTCACCGTCGGGCTGCCGTGGTCAGAGAGCTGACCGTGTGCAGTCCCCTTTTTTTAGGGTGTGTTGACACTAAGCCTAACACGCGTCTTTTTGGCTGATCTTGCCCCGTTCGTCGTTAAAAACCCTTGCCGGGCGACAGCCCGCCTGCGGATTTTTGCCTTGAACGGAACAAAATCATCTCAAAAATCCGCATATTATTTTAGTGTCAACACGCCCTAGACAGAAAAAGTCCCCGAAGCGTTTTGCTGCTTCGGGGACTTTGCTTTGCTGATATCGGTTCAATAGTGGATGCGCTCGGTGAGATAGGAAACCAGCTCTGTGATCGGGATGCGAACCTGCTCCATTGTGTCGCGGTCGCGGACGGTCACGCACTGATCCTTCTCGTCCGTATCGAAATCATAGGTGATGCAGTACGGCGTACCGATCTCATCCTCACGGCGATAGCGCTTGCCGATCGAGCCGGTGTCGTCGAAATCGACCATGAAATGCTCGGAGAGCATCTGATAGACCTTGTAGGCCTGCTCGGAGAGCTTCTTGGAGAGCGGCAGCACTGCGCACTTGAACGGCGCGAGCATCGGGTGGAAGTGCATGACGGTACGCACATCCTCCTTGCCCTTTGCATCGGTGCCGAGCACCTCGGTGTCATAGGCTTCGGTCAGGATCGAGAGGAACAGACGCTCCACGCCGAGCGACGGCTCAATGACATACGGGATATAGCGCTCATTTGTCTCCGGATCGAAGTAATCAAGCGTCTTGCCGGAGGTATTGCTGTGCTGCGTGAGGTCGTAGTCGGTTCTGTCGGCAACGCCCCAGAGCTCGCCCCAGC
>DGSY01000054.1:0-184 GCA_002394125.1 Ruminococcus sp. UBA4350 | reverse complement strand
CCCAGCCGAACGGGAACAGATACTCAAAGTCAGTCGTCGCCTTGGAATAGAAGCAAAGCTCCTCTGCGGAGTGGTCGCGCAGGCGGAGATTCTCCTCCTTCAAACCGATCTTCAGCAGGAAGTCCTTGCAGTAGCTGCGCCAGTACTGAAACCATTCCAGATCGGTGCCGGGCTTGCAGAAGAA
>DGSY01000071.1 GCA_002394125.1 Ruminococcus sp. UBA4350 | reverse complement strand
CGACACACTGTGTATGGTCGATGCAGGCCTTGCCGTCCTTCATGGAGATTGCAGGGCAGCCGAGTTTCAGGCACATCTTGCAGCTTCTGCACTTGTCAGTATTGACGTGCAGCGGGGGATTGTGCTTGACATATTTGAGCAGCGCGCAGGGTCTGCGGCTGATGATGACAGAGGGCTCGTCTGCGGCGAGTTCCTCGGTGATCGCCTGCTCCATTTCCGCGAGATGATAGGGATCCGCGACGCGGACGCGCTTGATGCCGATTGCATGGCAGAGCGCTACGAGATCGACCGCTGCCGCCGGATCTCCCTTGAGGTTCTTGCCGGTGGTTGGGTTCTGCTGATGACCGGTCATGCCGGTGATCGAGTTATCGAGAATGATGACGGTCGAATTCGATGCATTGTACGCGACATTGACGAGCGAATTCAGGCCGGTGTGCATAAAGGTCGAATCGCCGATGACCGCGACGGTCTTGTTCTGGGATTTCTCGCCGAGAACCTTGTTAAAGCCATGCAGACAGGAGACCGAGCTGCCCATGCAGATCGTCCAGTCGATCGACTCCAGCGGCTTTGCAGCGCCGAGCGTATAGCAGCCGATATCGCCGGAAACGGTGATCTTGTGCTTTGCGAGCGTATAGAATACGCCGCGGTGCGGACATCCGGCACACATGACAGGCGGACGGATCGGCAGCTGTTCCGGATACGGCACGGTCTCCGGCTTTTTGCCGAGCAGCTTTTCCGCAATGATGATCTGATTCAGCTCACCGATATTGCCGAAGATCTCCTTGCCCTTGCAGTCGATGCCGAGGCATTTGGCGTGCTGTTCGAGGATACCGTCCAGTTCCTCAATGATGTAGACAGTCTTGCATTTAGCTGCAAAATCAAGGAACAGCTTTTCCGGCAGCGGATTGGTCATACCGAGCTTGAGGTAGTTGACCTGATCGCCGAGCGCATCTTTTGCATACTGATAAGCAGCGCCGCAGGTGATGACACCGATCTCGGAGCCGTTGTCCTCAATGCGGTTGATCGGAGCGGTCTCGGCATATGCGATCAGCTTCTTAGTGCGCTCCTCGACAACAACATGGCGCAGCTTTGCATTCGCCGGAACCATGACATATTTCTGCGGTGTCTTGACATAGGGCTTCAGCTCCTTCTCCTGACGGGGAAGCTGCTCAACGGCGCTCTGCGAATGCGCAACTCTGGTAGCTGTTCGCACGAGAACCGGCGTGTCGAATTCCTCGGAGATCTCATAGCCGAGCATTGCGAAATCCTTGCATTCCTGAGAATCGGACGGCTCCAGCATCGGAACCTTCGATGCGATCGCGTGGTGGCGGGAATCCTGCTCATTCTGCGAGGAATGCATACCGGGGTCATCCGCGACAGCGATCACGAGGCCGCCGTTGACGCCGGTGTAAGCCGCGGTATAAAGCGGATCGGCGGCGACATTCAGGCCGACGTGCTTCATTGCCGCAAATGCTCTTGCACCTGCGAAGGATGCGCCCAGTGCGGATTCAACGGCGACCTTTTCATTCGGTGCCCATTCCGCATAGACTTCGTCGTACTTCGCGACAGTTTCGGTGATCTCTGTCGAGGGCGTGCCGGGATAGCTGGACGCAAACCGGCAGCCGGCCTCATAGAGTCCGCGCGCGAAGGCTTCATTGCCAAGCATCAGTTTTTTCATAGTATATCTCCTTCATGTAATGATGAATATTGAAAACAGGTTCAGATTAGCGCAGATAGCGTCTGCGCCATGCGTCATCATGACTGTTCAGATGAAAAAGATCATCGGCGAGCTGCTGCATTTCAGCAGTGCCCTCCAGCGTGTCGGTCAGGGATGACGGGATCGCCGAAAGGCCGAGCCGCGCACCGAGAATATTGCCGGCGATCGCTCCGGTCGAATCGCTGTCACCGTCATGGCTGACAGATGCGGTCAGGCACTGCGCGAAATCGTTTTCATGCCGTACCGCACAGTATACAGCGACCGCGAGTGCTTCTTCACCGACCCAGCCCTCACCGAGCTGCTTGATTGCCTCGGCATCGCTGTACTGCGGATTCCCTGCATATTCCAGCGCCCATTCCATAATGGCGCGGAAGTCATGCAGATACTCCGCCGCTGCATCAATTTTTGCGAACATCGCATCTGCGGCATCCAGACTCTCTGCCGTGATCTGTGCAAGCGGAAGCTCCGTCCGCACGGCGCGGTGAACGATATAGGAAAGTGCACCGGCAGGGAGATATCCGAGCGGATGTCCGTGTGTGAGAACAGCGGCCTCCGCACCGATCCGCATAGCTTCCTCCGCAGTTTCGGCATACAGTCCGGCGGGTGCTGTCCGCATCACGCCGCCGCAGCCCTTGCTGTGATTGAGCGGTGCAGAAAAACTGCTGTTTCCGCCGTTGATCAGCGCAGTCAGGCAGGTATTGCCCGGTGCTCTCCGGCCGTACAGCCACGGAATCTCCATGAGCCACGAATGATAGTCCGCGGGATTCAGAGGCAGTTCAGCTTTGGCGCCTTGCTTTGTAAACGGATGCGGCGCAGTGGCATAATCCTGCGTCAGGAGCCATTCGAGATATGCTGTCCGGATGCAGTCTGTTTCATCGGGAGATTCGCCGTTCTGCTTCAGTGCAGCACAGCGGAGCAGGCCGTTTGCCGTGAACAGTGTCATCTGTGTATCATCTGACACAAGGGCTTTGTCAAAGCCGTCAAAATAAGAATAGGAAGTAACACCGGAAGCACCGTGAATACGCAGAATTTCATCTCTGCGCCTGAATTCGACCGGATAGCCGAGCGCATCGCCCGCCGCACCGCCGATGATACATCCGGAAAATCTGTCATGCAAAGCATTCATACGGTTCCCTCCTTTGCGGGAAATACCGATCGCAGGTATTCCGCGACGGCATCTTCCGTATTGCGTCCGATAATAATATCTGCAAGATCTTTGATCGCATCTGCTGCGTTTTCCACCGCGATTTTCACATCACAGGCCGCAAAGAGCGGCAGATCATTGTGATTGTCACCGAAGCCGACGACGGTCTTTGCACCGGTCATCTGTTTCAGCTCCATGACACCGTGATATTTGGATGCATCCTCCGCGGAGACTTCGAGATACCAGATATCCGGCTCATATACATCGCGGTAATATGCAACGGAGATCCCGCCGATCTGCCGGACGGTCTCGCAGACAGGATCCAGCACGGCTTTCGGTGCATTCAGTGACATATAGACGGGATTGTTTTCCGCGAGCCCGATGAGGCTCCCGACCTGCCGGAACGGTTTGTCGTATTTGACGCGGCGCTCCTGATAGTAACGCTGCATATGCGGCGTTGTCAGCGCGGTATAGCAGCATTCAAGCTTGTCCGCCGGAACGCAGAATACAAAGCCGTTCATGCCTGCATCTGCATAGACAGTGCATATCTCGCGGAATGCTTTCTGCGGGATCGGATGCGCGGAGATAATGCGGTCATGCACCGGATCATGCAGCACGGCTCCGTTTTGCAGGATGAGCGGCAGCTTCAGCGGCAGACCTTTGATGATCGGCATGACCGAGAAGCTCGTGCGGGCGGTCGCGGCTGTCAGCGGAAGACCTTGCTCCAGCAGCGGGATGAGGATGTTGCGGGTTCGTTCGGAGACCGTTACATCCGGCTGCAAAAATGTCCCGTCCAGATCGGTGACAAAGAGGATGTCAGTCACGGTCAGGCTCCACAGGCGCATAGGCAATACGGAGCTTCGGCAGGGCAGTAACTGTTGTTTCATAGGAGAGCAGGCCGTCCGGCTTTGAGAGATCGTTTTTGCCGTCTGCGGGCGGCGCAAAGATCCGCAGCATCATGCTGCACGGTGTTTCGGGACTGCGCTCGAAGAATGCAGGCATGAGATCGACGAATTTTGTCTGCGGCGCTTTATAGAACCATTTGCCGTTCAGCTCGATCATATAATTGGCGCAGTCATCCTTGTCGAAATACAGCTCGCAGAAATGCGGATCGCCGGTCAGCTCCAGCCTGATGCCGATGCCCTCGGCGTCCTCGGAATTGCGCCAGCGGAGCGTGACAGGGAGTGCCGTCTCACCCTCCTCGGTCATCTCCGGCAGGAACATGGAATCCTGAATCCAGCTTTTGAATGTATGCATGACCGGCTGCGGAATTCCGTTCTCCGGATCGTTCGGATCCTCGATCTCCAGACCGAGCCGTCCGCGGTCGCGGAACTGATAGAAATTGATGCCGGAGAGCCAGTTTTCCGGATCCTCCTTGACAAGCCGGAAGAAGCCGTCCACCATCGCGCACTGGTCGTAGGGACCGGTCACATCGCCGTCCGCATTGAATTCGCTCATGACCATCGGCTTTGTGACACTGCCGTTCAGCTCTGTAAAGCGGCGGTATGAGCGCTTGGTCATTTCGTAGACATCGTGGTATGCGCTGCGTCCATGCGAGCTGCCGCCCGGCTCTGCAACATCATACGGCCAGCCCCAGTGGAGCGCCATATATTTGTCAACGGACCAGATATCCGCCGCAGGGATCGTGCAGGCGAATTCTTTTTCCTTGACCATTTCCGTTTCGTTCAGATTTTCAATGCCGCCTATGCAGATGATTGTCTGCACATTCGGCGCGTGAGCGCGGATGACCTCGCTCGCATGAACGAAAAACTTCGCAATATCGGCATAATCCGCACGCTTGTTGAATGCGAACCAGTCACCGGTCGCTTCGTGATTCAGGCGCAGCAGCACTCTGCCGTAGGGCTTCAGATCCTCGGCAACTGCAACGAGATTCTCGTCCGGCACATTCGGATCAATGACAAGTGTGAGCGTCACATCCTGTCCGTGGCGGCGGATATCCTGCATCTGCCGGAAGACTTCGCTGTCTCGGTCGCCGTTCAGACCGCCGGTATATGGAAAGTAATCCTCATAGGGCGTATCCCACTGACCTTTCATCTCCTTGCCAGCGAAAGCGTCCCTTGCGCGGGCGGGGAACTCCTTGTCGAGCGGGTAGTAGCAGTACATCAGATTGACGGAGCGCATCGGTCTGCCGAGTGTTTTCAGGATATAATCCTGCGGGACATATTCACCGCGTTCGCTGCCGTCGGTGAGATCGGCGGCGCAGCGTGCAGCCCCCATGTGGATGCGGTAGATCGTTTGATTCATGTAGGTTCCTCTCAGTCCGGATTATTCCGCAAAATAGCGGTCGAGCAACTCACGCTTGAGCTTCCAGAGCGGCTCGGAAAGATCAACATAGTATGCATGGGGATTCTCAAAGCGCTTGACCTCATCCCAGATGAGATCGAGCTGCGCCTTGCAGTATTCGCGTATTTCAGCGATCGGCGGGCAGTCATAGACGCGTCTGCCCTTTTCAAAGATCGGCTTCTGCAGCTTCACTGCGCGGAAATTCGTCAGTTTTTTGCGCTTGTAAGTGAATTCGGGATCGAAGATCACATAGGGCTGCGTATCGTCGATGACTTCATCTGCAAGCGTGATGACATCGGCGATCGCCATGCCGGTCTCATTGTCAAAGAGACGCCACGGAGTTTTGAAGCCGGGATTTGTGATCTTGGATGCGTTCTCGGAGAGCTTGATCTTCGGAACAAGTGTTTCCGGAGCTTCGATCGTACCGGCTGCCGCGAGTTTATAGACACCGCCGAATACCGGCTCGGAGCGCGAGGTCACAAGCCGTTCGCCGACGCCGAAGCTGTCGATCTGAGCGCCCTGACTGAGCAGGTCGCGGATCAGATATTCGTCGAGCGAATTGGACGCGACGATCTTCACCTCCGGCAGACCGGCTTCATCGAGCATGATGCGTGCCTTTTTCGAGAGATATGCGATATCGCCGCTGTCGATACGGATGCCCTGCGGCACATGACCGGCGGCCTTCAGCTCCTTGAATACGGTGATCGCATTCGGAACGCCGGAGCGCAGAACATGATAGGTGTCCACGAGCAGCGTGCAGGCATCGGGATAGACCTTTGCGTATGCGCGGAATGCGTCCAGCTCGGTCGGGAAGAGCTGCACCCAGCTGTGTGCCATTGTGCCGAGCGCAGGAACGCCGAATTCGCGGTCACAGATCGCGCAGGCAGTACCGGCGGCACCGGCGATATAGGCGGCTCTTGCGCCGTAGAGCGCTCCGTCGCTGCCCTGTGCGCGGCGGGAGCCGAATTCCATGACCGGTCTGCCGTCCGCAGCCCGGACAATGCGGCTTGCCTTAGTCGCGATGAGCGACTGGTGATTGACGGAGAGCAGCAGCATCGTTTCAACGAACTGTGCCTGCATCGCGGGGCCGCGGACAGTCATCAGCGGCTCATGCGGGAAGATCGGCGTTCCCTCAGGGATAGCCCAGACATCGCAGGCAAATTCAAAACGCGCGAGGTAATCGAGAAATGCCTCGGAGAAAATGTTCTTTTCGCGGAGATAGCTGATATCATCCTCGGTAAAATGCAGATTCTCCAGATATTCGATCGCCTGTTCGAGTCCGGCCATGATCGCATAGCCGCCCTGATCGGGCACCTTGCGGAAGAACAGATCGAAGCAGGCGGTCACATTTCCGAGACCGTTTTCGAGGAAGCCGTTTGCCATTGTCAGCTCATAGAAATCGACGAGCATCGTCAGATTTCTGGCTGCAAACATGGAAGGCTGTGCAGCATTCATTGGAATGACCTCTTTTCGTTCATAATAGAGAACAGCTGCCCGTCGGAAGCGGACAGTCGCTCTATGCGGGAACGGCTGCGGGCGGACTGACCGCACACATACCCTTTCTATTTTACTACAAAAACGGGTTTTCGTCAAGTATTTCTTGAAAAATGGATATAAAAGCGGTGAAAATCAGATAATCTGCTTGCATTTCCGGACAAAATATGATAAAATAAAAGAATAGTAAATTTTGAGAGGAGTTTTCCGCTATGAACAGTGAAATCCGTGATATCAACCTTTGGGAGAGCGGCGAGCAGAAGATCGCCTGGGTCAAGAGCAATATGCCGCTGCTCCGAAGCATCGAGGAGGAGTTTTCCAAAACGAAGCCCTTCGCAGGCAAGCGCATCGCGCTGTCGATCCACCTTGAAGCAAAGACCGCGTATCTCTGCCGCGTGCTGGCAGCAGGCGGTGCAGAAATGTATATCACCGGCTCGAATCCGCTTTCCACGCAGGATGATGTCGCTGCGGCGCTCGTCCACGGCGGACTGAATGTGTTCGCATGGCACGGCACCACGCCGGAGGAGTATGATGCACATACCCGCCGCGTCATTGAGGCAAAGCCGCATTTCATCATCGACGACGGCGGCGATCTCGTTACGCTGATCCACAATGATTATCCCGAACTGCTGCCGAATGTCATCGGCGGCTGCGAGGAGACCACGACCGGCATTCTGCGCCTCAAGGCAATGGCGGCAGAGGGCAAGCTGAAATTCCCGATGATGCTCGTCAATGACGCAGACTGCAAGCATCTGTTCGATAACCGCTACGGCACCGGTCAGTCCGTCTGGGACGGCATCAACCGCACGACAAATCTGATCGTCGCGGGCAAGACCGTTGTCATCGCAGGCTACGGCTGGTGCGGCAAGGGCGCTGCGATGCGCGCAAAGGGACTCGGCGCAAAGGTCATCGTCACCGAGGTCGATCCGGTAAAGGCGATCGAGGCAGTTATGGACGGCTTCACCGTTATGAAAATGGAGGATGCGGCACCGCTCGGTGATTTCTTCGTCACCGTGACCGGCTGCAATCTGGTCATCACCGAGAACAGCTTCATGAAAATGCATGAGGGCGCGATCCTCTGCAATGCCGGTCACTTCGATGTTGAGGTCGATATGGCGGGACTGCGCAAGCTGGCAGTCAAGAGCTTCCCTGCGCGGAACAATATCATTGGCTATACGCTCCCGAACGGCGTGACGGTCTATGTTATCGCGGAGGGCAGACTGGTCAATCTCGCGGCGGGCGACGGACATCCGGCCGAGATCATGGATATGAGCTTTGCGATCCAGGCGCTCAGCGCGAAGTGGCTGACCGAGAACCGCGATTCCGTCAAGGATCTGCTGAATGTCGTGCCGCGTGAGGTCGATGAGGCAGTCGCATACCGCAAGCTCCGCAGCATGGATATCGAGATCGACACGCTGACCGATGAGCAGCACGCATATCTCTACGGCTCTGCCGAATAATCTTCATATAGTACAACAGAAAAGGAGGGATTCTCAGTGAGTGATTTTGCAAATGCACTGGCCGAGCTAATGACAAAAATGGATCAGAAGCTCGATGCACTGGAGAAATCGCAGAAGGAGCTTGACGGCAAGCTCGAACGCTATTCCGCATTTATCGTCAAGAAGCTGAACGAGACCTCGGAGACAATCTGCAATACGCAGACCGCGCAGCTCAAGCTGTTTGATGAGAGTATGCGGAAAATGGGACAGCAGCTGGATGTCATGGAGCGTCTGGTCGCAGGCCGCACCGATCCTGATGCGGTAAATGATCCCGTCATGGCGAAGCTGACCGAGACCTCTGACGCTTTGCAGCATACGGTCGAGCGCAGCATCAATCTCATCAGCTATCACAGCGCACAGATCGAAAAAACGCTTGCCGAGGCAGCACAGGCTGCTTCGGAGAAAGCAGAAGCAGAGGCGGAGCGGGCAGATGCGCTTTCCAGAAAGCTCTCTCTTGCATTTGAGCATTTATATGACGGACTGCTGACGAATCAGGAGATGATCGAAAAGCCGGACGCTGTTCCGGAAAATCCGCAGACCGATCCGGAGGAGCTGGATGCATTCCCTGAGAATCCTGAGGGCAGCTATGAGAATCCGGAGATCCGTGTCTTCGAGAATCCGGAGGCGTTTCCGGATAATCCCGAAGCATATCCGGAAAATCCGGAGGCATCCTTTGAGAATCCGGAGCCTGTGATCGAAACATGACCTGATACGGAGGTATAAATAATATGACTGAACAAGAAAGACTGATGCAGTGCTTTGCATATGTAAAGGGACGCATCAGCAGCAAGCCGAAGATCGCACTGGTGCTCGGCTCCGGTCTCGGTAGATTTGCGTCGCAGATCGAGGTGCAGGAGACACTCAGCTACAATGAGATCCCAAATTTCCCCGTCTCGACGGTCGAGGGACATGAGGGCAGATTTGTTTTCGGCATCTGTGACGGCGTACCCGTCGCGGTGATGCAGGGCAGAGTGCATATGTATGAGGGCTATACCCCGCAGGAGGCGGTTCTGCCGATCCGTCTGCTGCATCTGCTCGGCGCAGAGATCCTGTTCCTGACGAATGCGGCAGGCGGCATTCAGGCCGGAATGCAGGCGGGTGAATTCATGCTCATCACCGATCAGATTTCGAGCTTTGTGCCGTCGCCGCTGCGCGGTGCGAATATGGATGCGCTCGGCGTGCGCTTCCCGGATATGAGCAAAATATACAGCGAACGTCTGAATCAGATCATCCGGAAGATCGCCGTGAACGGGGACATTCCGCTGAAAGAGGGCGTCTATCTGCAAACCGCAGGGCCGGCCTACGAATCCCCCGCAGAGATCCGGATGTTCAGGACGCTCGGCGCGGATGCGGTCGGCATGAGCACGGCGATCGAAGCAATCGCCGCACGGCACTGCGGCATGGAGATCTGCGGCGTTTCCTGCATCAGCAATCTGGCGGCGGGCATCTCACCGCATCCGCTGACGCATGAGGAAGTCAAGGAGGCTGGCGATAAGGCCGCACCGCAGTTTACATTGCTGGTGCGCAGCGCAATCGCAGAAATGGGCAAGCTGGTCTGACGGCCAGCACAATGTAACCGGAATCGAGGTGAGAATATGCGGCGATTTTCAAAGGAGGAGAAGATGCTCCGGCAGATCCAGCACTGGGAGAAGAAGCATCTGCGCAGCCATACAAAGGTGAACTATGCGCTGACGGTCGATCTTTTGAAAAATGACGGGCTCAATACCGATTACCGCCGGTATATTCTTACAAAGGAATACTATTTCCTTTCGGATACCTCGCGCAGCTTTCCGCTCGGCAATTACGGCGAGACGGTCAAGGGCTGGCTGACAGAGGCGGGGCGGCTCATTGAGGTGTTTCATGAGCGCCATGCGATGCGCGGCAGGCTCGAAAAGACCATGCGCGAGGATTCGCTCTATGAGCAGATGGAAATGGTGTTCTACGGCATCATGGCGCAGTTCCTTCATGCGGTCAGCTTTTTCCAGTATGACCGCATCGCGAACAATGAATACCGTGAAGCCGGCGGCGGACAGATCCTGCGGCTGCTCGGCCGTGCCGACAAGCTGCTGGAATATTACGGTTCGTATATTTCATTGCAGGGCGCGGCGGCGTTTGCCGATCCGTATGACGAGATCACCGGAATTCAGATCGCGGTCGAATCCATGCAGGAGGCACTGCGGCAGGCCGGAACGGATATCCGCTGAGAATGCAGAAAGGAATATCAAAAATGATTCGATTTTACAATGCACAGATCATGACAATGGCGGACGGCTGTGCGATCCGGAGCGGCGAGCTTTGGACGGACGGCGACAAAATCAGCTATATCGGCGAGACACCGGCGGAGCTTCCGGCCTTTGAGCGCGAGATCGACGCAGGCGGCAATCTGCTGATGCCGAGCTTCAAGAATGCGCATACGCATTCTGCGATGACATTCCTGCGCTCCTTTGCGGAGGATGTGCCGCTCCAGACATGGCTGTTCGAGAAGGTCTTTCCTTATGAGGACAGACTGACTGCCGAGGATGTCTATGCATTCGACCGGCTTGCAATCCTTGAATATCTCGCATCCGGCACGACTGCATTTTTTGATATGTATTTCTATCCGGAAAGCACTGTGCAGGCGGCGATCGAATCCGGAATGCGTGCGATCCTCTGCGGCAGCATCAGCGGCACGGCAAAGGATGTTGACCGGCTGAACGATCAGTTTCAGAAATATCGGAATATGCATCCGCGTATCGGTTACCGACTCGGATTCCATGCGGAATACACGAGCGATGAGAGCCTGCACCGCGGTGTTGCGGAGTTGGCACACGCCGAGCATGAGCCGGTCTATACGCATATCAGCGAGACCGAAAAGGAACAGCTCGAATGCATCGAGCGTCACGGCGCTACTCCTGCGCAGTATTTTGAGTCGCTCGGTATGTGGGAAAACGGCGGAGGCGGATTCCACGGCGTCTGGTTCGATCAGGCGGACAGAGCCGTCTGGAAGCGGAACGGTCTCTGGCTGATTTCCTGCCCCTGCTCGAATGCCAAGCTCGCAAGCGGCATCGCACCGCTGAAGGAGGCATATGAGGAGGGCGTTCAGCTTGCACTCGGTACGGACGGCGCCGCCTCGAACAATGCGCTCGATCCGTTCAGGGAAATGTATCTCGGTGCGGTATTGCAGAAGCTGCGGCATATGGATGCGGCGGCGATTCCGGCGGCAGAGCTGCTCCGTGCCGCGACCGTCGGCTCTGCGCGCGCAATGGGACTGCATGACTGTGACGTGCTGGCAGAGGGCAAGCAGGCAGATCTCATCATGATCGACCTGCAGGCGCCGAATCTCCGGCCGAAGCATCATATTCCCGAAAGCCTTGTGTTGAGCGGCGACCGCATGAATGTCAGAATGACGATGTGTGCAGGCAAGATCCTCTATGAAAACGGTGAGTACTTCATCGGCGCATCGCCGGAGGAGATCATCGCGGATACCGATAAGCGCCTTTCCCGTCTGACGGATTGAGTATACAATACTACGGCCTCACCAAAGCGGTGAGGCCGTTGCTGTATTATTGAGCGGCGACCGTTCTGAGGATCGCACGGGCATCGCGGATATCAAGAATCCCGTCCGCATCGGCATCGGCATTGTAAGCGCCGCGGTATGTGATCGGCGTCAGATCAGACTGTTCACTGACGAACCGTGCGAGGTACACCGCATCCGCTGTATTGACCGTGCCGCTGAGATCGGCATCGCCCGCAAGCGGAACGGAATCAAAATACCCATAGCGGTTGATCCTGAGAGCATCGCCCTCCGGCGGGCAGAGCATCGCATTGAAATGCGACTTATCCGTATAGTATACGCCGTATGCCGGAATGCGCCAGCGCAGTGTCTGACTGTCAAAGTAGAAGCGGCTCTTTTCCGTCTGCTCGGAATAATTGCAGTCCCATGTGCAGATGCAGCGGTCATAGGTCAGCCCGTCAAACTCCCATTCGCCGGATTCGATGCCGTAGCCGACGACTGCATGGCCGGATCCGTCGGAACGGGCGAACCGCAGCACAAAGGGTATTCCGCCCTCCTGATAGCGCGTGGCACACCGGATTGCATCCGAGATATGCTGCATCGGCGCGACGGCAGATTCTGTCTCGCCGAGCGAGTAAAGCATCTGATAATAATTGATGACGGAAAGTGCCTGGTCTGTCGGCTGAACATCGTGGAGCGTTTCAGCGGACGGGTCGAGGTCAGAGGGCGCGATCAGTCCGGCTGCAGCAAGAACCGTCACAATGGAAAGGCCGTAGCATGATCCGCCCCAGCGATCGGCGGCCTGCTCCGCGGTTTTCTCCGGCCGCTGCGAATAGTCCAGCAGCATGGCTTTTGCCCAGTCTGTCATATGATATCCGCCGCTGAAAAGACCGGGGTTATTGCCGAAGGAAAGGGCTTCCGTATCGAGATCCGGATATCTCGCTGCGGGGAGCGTTTCCTCATGCATCGGCTCGAAAGCGTAACCGTTCTGTATTGCGAATGCGTGTGCGGCGGAATAATATTCACCGACGATCGTTTCCATTTCCGGACACTCGGCAACTGCTGAAGAATGGATTGTTTTCACGCTGCCGGGAATGACCAGTTTTTTGAGTGATGTGCAGTCATTGAAGGCATATTCGCTGATGGATTCGCAGCCGTCATTGATGATAACGGAAGTAAGACCTGTTTCTTTATTTCGGATCGGATCCTCAAAGGCGCAGCTCTGGATTGTTTTTACGCCGTCCGGCACCGTGAAATCCACCTTGTCTGCGGCAAGACGGTAGAAGATCCCGTCGCCGAGTACGGCATAATCCCCTTGCGTGCTTACCCAGTTATCCGGAAGCGCATAGATGCCGAATGTCAGGTCGGGATTCTCCGGCAGACGGAGTTCTGTCAGAGAATCGCAGTACGCAAAGGCATTTCGCCCGATATAGCTGACGGAATCCGGAAGATAAGCCGAAATGAGACGAAAGCAGTTATCGAAGCAGCCCTCCGGAATTTCTGTTAAGCCGTCATGTATCGTGACTGATTCAAGCTGACGGTTGTGTACAAAGCATTCCTTTTCGATTTCCCTGATTTGCGCCGGAATATCAAAGCTGCGGAATCCGGTGTTTGCAAATGCATATCTGCCGAAGGCGGTGACAGTCGGCGGAATTTCGATTTCAGACAGAGATCCGCAGGATTCGAACATTCCGTAAGGAATCTTCGTGAGCTGCTCCGGCAGATGTACCTTTGTCAGTTCATGGCAGCCCGAAAGGCAGTACGCACCGATCTCAATGTCCGTATCCGGAAAGACGCATTCGGAGATTTTTGTACCAAGGAAGCAGGATGCGCCGAGCTTCTTGATCCGGTCGGGAATGACAAGTGATCCGCTGATCGGCGTGTTGGTGTAGCAGAAATCCGGCAGCCAGTCCATTTTCGGCGGGAATACTGCTTCTGTCAGGCCGGTTCCGCTGAATACATCGGTGCCGAGATACTCCACACTGTCCGGTATATTGATCGTTGTGAGCAGTGCGTCACTTATAAAGGCCTCGTCTTCAATTCTGACCAGCGTTTCCGGCAGAGAGACCTCTGCGAGTCCGAGCATTGCGCTGAACATCTCGCTGCCGATGGATGTGATGCCCTCCCCGACAACGACCTTTTTGATTGTTTCGACATCCTCACCGAGCGCTAATTCCCACGGTGTGCGTTTTATGCCTTTGTAATCCGAGGTCGGGCCGGTGCCGGAGAGCGTCAGAACATCGCCCTCCAGCTTCCATGTGACATTTTCGCCGCAGGTGCCGGAATCGTCTGCCGCATGAACACGCGGCAGGGGCGTTTGCAGAAGAATGAGTGCAGCAGAAAAAATTGCTGTTATGCGTTTCATTGGATGATCCTTTCTGTCATATTCTTTTCAGGATCGCCTGCACATCGCGCAGCTCCAGAATGCCGTCCGCATCAGCGTCTGCATTGTAAGCGCCGCGGCAGCTGATTGGGGCGGTGTCGGCCTGCTCATTGATAATCCGCGCAAGATACACCGCATCTGCGGTATTGACCGCGCCGCTGAGATCGGCATCGCCCGCAAGCGGTTTGATATCAAAGAAGCTGCCGCTGTAGCTGCGGATCTCCTCAGCGCTGAGCGGATGCATCAGCTGCATTTTGCCGGTGACATCTGAACCGTCGAAATAGGATGAATGGGCGGGAATCGCATAATGGAGCGTTTCACTGTTGAAATAGAACTGCGTGCGGTCAGACTGCTTTGTATAGTTGGAATCCCAGATCTGCACCCGACGGTCGAACTGCTCACCGTTCCATTCCCATTCACCGGCTTCCAGTCCGAAACCGACAACGGCATGACCGGATGCCGATGAACCGTAATTGATCACAAACGGTGTGCCGCCCGCATCATATGCAGCCGCGAGCTTCTCAATGCGGCAGACCATTTCGGCCTGCGGCGGGCGAATGGCATCCGCTTCACTTGACCAGCCGGCATTTTGCATCAGCTGGTAATAATTGATAACGGCGACCACATCCTCTGTCGGCCGGACATCGTGAAGCGTTTCCGCCTCTGCATCCAGATCGCCGGGTGTGATTGCACCGCTCGCTGTCAGAACGGTCAGCGCAGAAAGCCCGAAGCAGGAGCCGGCCCATGATGCTTTGCGGAGAACCTCCGCTTTCTTCCGCTGGAGATTGTCCGCTGCATGATCATACAGCACAGCTTCCGCCCACGGTGTCAGCGAATATGTATTCCCGAAGATCGCGCCGCCGTTTCCGAAGGAGAGCGTTTCCGCAGTATGATCGCTGCTGCGGGGCGTGATCTCCGCCGGTGTATCTGTCGGGATGAATTGCAGATCATGCGCGAGCGCATAGGAATGCGCTGCGGAATAATACGGGCCGGAAAGGGATTCCAGTGCTGTGCAGCGCTCGAATGCAAGCTCCAGCGCGGCGACCGAATCCGGCACGGTGACCGTTTGCAGCGCAGTGCAGCTGTTGAATGCGCTCCGGCTGACCGTTTTCGTCCCGGCGCCGATCGTTACCGACCGGACATTGCTTTTGCAGAATGCGTTTGAATGAATCGTTTTAATATTGTCGGGGAGGACAACATCTGCCTGGTCTCCGCAGTATCGCAGCAAAACCTGATCGCCGATGATGACAAAATCCTCACTGTTTTCAAAGAATGAATCTGGAAATGCGACCGGATCAATCTCCAGTTCGGGGTTGTCCGGAAAATGCACTGTTTTCAGCGCATCGCAGCCGATAAAGCTGTTGTGGCCGATTTTTGTTACGCTGTCCGGAATATCCGCTACCTCCAGCAGACGGCAATCGCGGAATGCTTCTGCCGGAATTGTTTCGAGTGATGCAGATAAATGCAGTTCCTCCATATTGTAACATCTTCCAAATGCAGCTTCGCCGATTGTGCGGCAGGACTCCGGCAATGTGATGCTCTGAAGGCTGCTGCACCAGTAGAAGCATTTCTCGCCGATCTCTGTGACATTCCCCGGTATTTCGATCTTTTCAAGGTATCGGCATTCATCGAACAGACCGTCCGAAAGCTTCGTGAGTCCGTCCGGAAGCCTGATGTCCTTGAGCAATGTATGCGAGAAACAGTAACTGCCGATCTCTGTTACGGTATCCGGTATACTGATTTCTTCAAGCTGGCAATGTGTGAAACAGGTTGCGGGCAGCTCTGTAACGAGCGGAGGAATCCTGACCGAATGCAGCGCTGTCGTTTGAAATGCGGATTCGCCGATATATCGCACAGAATCCGGTATCTCGATCTCATTCAGATTTTGCATGACATTAAAGCAATAATCCCCGATTCGTTCGAGCGTTGAGGGCAGTATGACCTTTTCCGCCGGGTTTTCACAGAATATCATTTTGCCCAGCTCTGTAATCCCTTCGCCGATATGAATCTCCGTTATGCCGAAAAGCTCGTTGGCCGGAATGGGTGCATCATCATACAAAACCCATGTTGAGAACGGAGAAGCATATACGACTCCGTCCGAATCCGGCGTATAGATTTCGCTAGGCTCATACTCTGTATCAGGAAGCTCACCGACATAATCATAGGTCGCGCCGGTTCCGGTCAGTGTCAGGATATGATTTTTCAGCTCCCATGTGATATTGTCGCCGCACTGTCCGGTATAAACCTGCGGCGTGTATGTTTCCTCTGCGGAGACCGGCAGCGGTATGAATGCCAGTGCCGCAGCTGTCAGTATGCAAAGCGGTCGTTTCATATAGTTACCTCATTCTTTACTCACATATGCCGATGCCGAGCAGATAGAAGGAGCCGCTTTCCGGTTCGAGCCGGACGGTATGTTCAGCGGACGCATCCTCCGAAATAATCACGGCAAACCGCGCATTGCCCCAGCCGTAGATAGAATTGCTGTCGATGACCGGCGGCGTAAAGGGCGCACCGTCCGCAGAGACCGAGCAGCGCCCGTATTCCGGCAGGGAATGTGTTTCGTAGAACAGCATCAGTGCGCGGCAGTTCGCGGTGACCGTCAGCGCGCCGGATTCCGGCGTGAGCAGCCATGCGTTTTCGTAGTACGGATGCGGACGCGGTACCAGCGGGGCTTCTGTCTCAACGGCAGGACAGCCGGCAGCCGGACGGAGAAAACGCAGTCCGGTGAACGGCGCACCGAG
>DGSY01000033.1 GCA_002394125.1 Ruminococcus sp. UBA4350 | reverse complement strand
CCTGATTCGGGTTCGGCTGATTCGGTTCAGCCGGCTGGTTCAGGTCGATCGTCGGATTCGGGTCAATCGGCTGATTCGGATCAACCGGCTGATTCGGTGTCGGGTTCGGATTCTGGTCCATGATAGTACCTCCTTTATGGTTCAGACTGGATGAATATGCCAGCACTCATCGGCATACTGCCGGATCGTGCGGTCGGAACTGAACGGTCCTGCTGCACAGGCATTGCGCCACTGCTTTGCGGCAAAGGCATTTGCATCGCGGTAATCGCGGAGTGCGCGGAGCTTGGTCTCAACATAATCCGGCAGATCGAGCAGCAGATAATAATGGTCGGGCTGATGCCAGCTTGCGCCGTCGAGCAGTGCAAAATACAGTTCGCGGAATTCGCCGGTGCCGCCGTCGGAGACCGTGCCGTCGATCAGGCTGCGGACAACACGCGCCATCATCGGATTCTTCGACATGACTGCGCGGCTGCAATAGCTTTCCAGCTTTTCGAGATCCTCAACGGTCGCGCCGAAGATATAATTGTTCTCCTTGCCCGCCGCATCGACGATCTCGATATTTGCGCCGTCCAGCGTGCCGAGCGTGACAGCGCCGTTGAGCATCATCTTCATATTGCCGGTGCCGGAGGCCTCCGTGCCGGCTGTTGAGATCTGCTCGGAGATATCGCAGGCCGCGACGAGCTTCTCCGCATAGGAGACATTGTAATTCGTAACAAAATGCACCTGCATCAGATCTCTGACCTCCGGATCACTGCCGATCAGCTTCGCAATCTCGTTGATATATTTGATGATCGCTTTTGCGCGGCGGTAGCCCGGCGCGGACTTTGCGCCGAACAGGAATGCGGTCGGGGTAAAGTCCTTGATCGAGCCGTCCTTGATGCCGTAATAGATCCAGAGGATCGAGAACGCGTTCAGGAGCTGCCGCTTGTATTCATGCAGCCGCTTGATCTGGATATCGAAGCAGAATGCCGGATCAATGCGGACGCCCTCGGTCTTTTCGATGAAGTCGGAGAGCTGCTGCTTTTTGCGCTGCTTGACCGCGCGGAATTTTGTCATGACAGCCGCATCCTCCGCATAGCCGGAGAGCTGCTTCAATTCATTCAGATCGGCAAGGAAATGCTCCGAGCCGGCAAGCTCCGCAAAGAGCGCTGTCAGCTCCGGATTGCAGACACCGAGCCAGCGGCGCTGCGTGATGCCGTTTGTCTTGTTCTGGAATTTTTCGGGCGCGAGCGCATACCATTCCTTGAGAACGGTCGTTTTCAGCAGCTCGGTATGAATTGCGGCCACGCCGTTGACATAGACACCGCCGTACATCGCGAGGTCAGCCATGTGAACCTGACCGTTTTTGATGATGCGCATGGCGCTGATCTGATCCTGCGGGATATCCTTTGCATACAGCTCTTCGAGGAACTGCTCGGAGATCTGGAGCATGATCGCATAGATCTCAGGCAGCAGCTCCTCAATGAGATCGCAGTCCCATTTTTCGAGCGCCTCCTGCATGATCGTGTGATTCGTATAGGAGAAGACCTTCTTTGCCATTGCGAGCGCATCGGCAAAGGAATAGCCCTCCGCTTCGAGCAGGCGGATCAGCTCTGGGATCGAGATGACCGGATGCGTGTCGTTGAGCTGCACGGCCAGATGCTCCGGCAGCGAATCAAGCGTGCCGAACTGTGCCTTGTGCTTTTTGATGCAGTCCGCGAGGGAGGCCGCGCAGAAGAAATACTGCTGTTTCAGGCGCAGCGCCTTGCCCGCTCTGGTATCGTCATTCGGATAAAGGCAGCGGGAGATATCCGATGCACGGACGGTCTCCGCGGATGCCGCGAGATAATCCTGATCGTTGAATGCCTTGAAATCAAAGGCATCGAGCGGCTCTGCCTGCCAAAGACGGAGCGTGCCGATATGGGGCATGGAGCCGTCCTGTGCAAAGCCGATGACCGGCATATCATACGGCACGGCACGGACAGCCTGTCCGCGGTACTGCACCGTGACTGCATCGGCCTCACAGCGGATGCTCCACGGATCGCCGAAGCGCTGCCAGTCGTCCGGAGATTCGGTCTGTCTGCCGTCCTTGAAGCCCTGCTTGAACAGGCCGTACTGATAGCGGATGCCGTAGCCGTCTACGGGCAGCGAGCAGGCGGCCGCGCTGTCGAGGAAACAGGCGGCGAGTCTGCCGAGACCGCCGTTGCCGAGTGCCGCATCCTCGATCTCCTCAAAGACCGAGAGCGATGTTCCGGCATCGCGGAAGGCTTTTTCCATATCCGGCAGAAGGCCGAGACAATAGAGATTATTGTAGACGGCTCTGCCCATGAGAAATTCCATTGAGAAATAGCAGACTCTCCGGTTTGCGAGATGCGCCTGACGGCAGGCGTTCCAGTGGGGAAGAATCTCGCGGAGAACTGCATCGCCGACTGCGCCGTGCAGCGCATGAACCTCGGCATCCTTCGCGGAAACGCCGAGCGCCTGCTCCGCACAGGCAAGGATCGTTTTTGCAGAATTCATAAAAAAGATAGCTCCTTTTTGTGGATTGTCGTGCATCATTCTGGAAAATGATATTTATATTATAGCATATTTTTTCGTAAAATGCAAGTAGGAATTGTATATATGCAAAAAATAAATGCCGCGGTATTTCTGCCGTTCTAAACAGAAATACCGCGGCATGATGTTCGGAGCAATCGTTCAGCTTTCGCCCTCGGAATAATCAAAGTCCGGCTTTGCGGGCTCTGCGGCCTTGCTGAACTGTGTCTCATAGAGCTGCGTATAAACGCCGCCCGCGCCGACAAGCTGCTGATGCGTACCGCGCTCCGCGATCTCGCCGTCCTTGATGACGAGGATCTCGTCCGCTGCGAGAATGGTCGAGAGGCGGTGTGCGATCAGAATGCTCGTGCGCGATTCGATCAGCGGCTCGATCGCATCCTGAATCTTCTGCTCGGAGATCGAATCCAGCGCGGAGGTCGCTTCGTCAAAGATCATCAGCGCGGGATCCTTCAGCAGAATGCGCGCGATCGAAATGCGCTGCTTCTCACCGCCGGAGAGCTTGAGTCCGCGGTTGCCGACGACTGTATCCAGACCGGTCTCCTGCTTCTCGATGAATTCATAGATATTCGCCTGTTTGCAGGCTTCGATCAGCTCGTCCTCGGTTGCGTCGGGCTTTGCATAGAGCAGATTGTCACGGATCGTGCCGTTGAACAGATAGGTCTCCTGGCTGACGATGCCGATATTCTCGCGCAGGAATGCAAGATCCAGCGAGCGGACATCGCGGCCGTCAAACAGCACGCTGCCGTCGATGACATCATAGAGCCGCGGGATCAGATTGATGAGCGTACTCTTGCCGGAGCCGGACGGGCCGACGATCGCGATGCAGTCGCCCTTTTTCAGCTTGAAGCTGACATCGTGCAGGATCTCGCGCTCCGGATCGTAATAGAAACGGACATTGCGGAATTCGACCTCGCCGTCTGCGGACTCCGGCGTGACGGCATCCGGTGCGTTCTCGATCTCCGGCTTCATGTCGAAATAATCGAAAATGCGCGTGAACATCGCCATAGAGCGGATCCAGTCAACCTGAATATTCAGGAGCTGATTGACCGGCATATACATCTTGCCGAGCAGCGCGACCAGAACGCTGATCTGGCCGACTGTGACAGTATCGTCAAAGCGCATCATGATGATGCCGCCGACGAGATAAATCAGCATCGGGCCGATATTCGTGAATGTACCGAGCGCCATGCGGAACCATCTGCCCGCCATGCTCTCCTTGATGTTCAGGCCGATCATTTTGCGGTTGACGGCTTCATAGCGGTCATATTCGCGCTGCTCCATGCCGAAGAGCTTGACGAGCAGCTGTCCGCTGACGGAGAGCGTTTCATTGAGAATGCCGTTGATCTCGTCGGAGCAGGCCTGCGATTCCTTTGTGATCGACCAGCGGCGCTTTCCGGCGCTGCGCGTCGGGATGACAAACAGCGGCACGACCGCGATGCCGACGAGCGCGAGCTTCCAGTTTTCGCGGAACATCAGCACGAGTGCAACGGTCAGCGTGATCGCATTGGAAATGATGCTGGTCAGCGTATTTGTGATGATCTGCTGCACGCCGGAGATATCGCTCGTCATGCGCGTGATGATATCGCCCTGATTGTTCGTCGTGAAGAAGCGCTGCGACATTTTCTGCAAATGTGCGTACATCGAATTGCGCATATCAAAGGTGATATGCTGCGCGATCCATGTATTGAGATAGCTTTCGAGAATGCCGATCAGATTGGCAAGCAGCGTGACGCCGAAGGACAGCACGATATACAGCACCAGTGCGCGCATATTTTTCGCGATCAGTCCTTCGTCGATGATGCGGCCGGTCAGCACGGACGGGAGCAGCGTCATCACGGCAGAGCAGAGGATCGCGGCAAGCACGAAGCAGAGCTGTTTTGTATAGGGCTTCAGATAAGAGAAGATCCGTTTCAGAAGCGCCGAGGTGACCTTCGGCTTGTTTTTCAGTTCTTCATCGGTCAGATATCCCGGACCGAGTCTTCCGCCGGGCGGTGGCATAGGCATCCCTCCATTCCCGTATATTATAACATATTATGCATAAAAGTGCAATGGATACAGAAAAATAAAATGAACAGTTCCGCGGCATGATCTCAAATCGGAGGCCGGCACTGCCGGCTATAACATATTATGCAAAAAAGTGCAATGGATACAGAAAAATAAAATGAACAGTTCCGCGGCATGATCTCATATCGGAAGCCGGCACTGCCGGCTATAACAGATTATGCAAAAAAAGCAATGGATACAGAAAAATAAAATGCACTGCTCTGATACTTTACAGCTTTCCTTCCTTGACACTCTGCTTCATAATTGCTATAATAAATCTATACGAACGGAACCCATTTTAATAACTGCTTTTTCAGAACGTGTATAATAGAGGTGAAGGGAGGCGGATGATATGCTTGAAAACGGCTGTACGCTGTCTGCGGACGGCAGGCAGTACACGATCATGGAACAGCTCGGCAGAGGTGCGAATACGGTCGCTTATCTGGCGGAGTGCAGTCACGGCGGGCTTGTGACGAAATGCATTCTGAAAGAATATGCGCCGCATAATGCAGACGATTTCGAGGAAGGCAAGGTTCATTTCATTGCCGCCGGCAGGATGCAGAATATGATACGGCAGAAGTCTGTGCTGAACAATCAGACGCCGCCTGTGAGCCATATTTTTGAAGCGAACGGCACGGCTTTCATTGATGTTGCCTGCTATAACGGCACGACGCTTGACAGGCTCGATCTCACTTTGCCGCAGTATATGGCGATCTGCGAAACGATCGCAAAAACTGCGGGATACTACCACAGGTCAGGTTATCTCTGCCTTGACCTGAAACCGGAAAACATCTTCATCCTGCAAAATGCTCCCGATGATACGGTCACACAGCTTGTGGAGTTCATCGACTTTGACAGTATCCGTGATGTGAATATCGGCGGTAATACGCTGTTTTCATACACAAGAGAATGGGCTGCACCTGAGCAGCTGAATCCTTATTCTGCCGGAAAAATCGGTGCTGCCGCTGACATCTATACTGTCGGTGAGATCGTCTTTTATCTGCTGTTCGGGCGGCATTCCACGGAAACGGAGCATAGGGGATTTTCAAATTATCCGTTTGAGGAATGCAGGCGTGAATATCACAGATTCACGGAGCGCCCCGATGTGCAGGCGCTTTTCACAAGGCTTTTCCGGAACACAATTCGTTCGTCGGCATCGAACCGGTTTCAGGAGATGGATGCGGTCACAGAGCTGCTCGGTGAACTGGCGGAATTGCTGAATCAGAAAGACTATGTGATCCCGGTTCTGCCGGCTGTATCGCCCGATTTTGTTGGCAGAGATGCGGAGATCCGGCAGATCGCAGAGTGCCTGCAAAGCAGCCGCGTTCTGTATCTGACGGGTATCGGCGGTATCGGCAAGACCACGCTGGTCAAAAATTATATTGCAAGATACCGGACGGAATATGAGGTCATTGCTTATCTTGAATATGACGGCGATATTCTGCACACCTTCTGCGATGATATGCAGCTGCAAATCAGCACGGTATCACGGCAGGACAATGAACCGCTTGACGGCTATTTTGCCCGTAAACTGAAAGCTTTCAGGCGCATCTGCGGCGGGCGGCGTGTGCTGTTCGTGCTGGACAACTACACGGACAGGCTTACAAAAGATCTGAGCCGCATCATCGAATGCGGATATGATACCGTTATCACAACCAGAAATCAGCCGCCGAAAAACAGCTTTGCCGTTTTGGAGGTCGGTGCGATCGCGGATGCTTCGGAGCTTTTCAGGCTCGTGACGCTCAACCTTGAACGCACCCCCACAAAGGAAGAACGGCTCTGCTTTGAGGAGATCATCACGCTCATTCAGGGGCATACGCTTGTTCTGGAGCTGATCGCAAGGCAGATCGCAGCAGGCAGGCTCGATATTCACACGGCGCTTGACCTGATCCGTGAGAACGGCTTTTCCCGCTTCTCCGGCGAAAAGATCGGGAATATCAAGGACGGCGAGGAGGTTTACGATACGCTGTCTGCAATCATCTCGGCGCTGTTCGATGCCGGCAGCATGAGCGATACAGCACGGCTCACGCTGAAAATCCTCGCCCTGCTGAATGTGCGGGGTCTGGAAGCAAGCCTTGTGCAGAAGTTCTTTCCCGATATTCAGCCCGGCACGGTGGCGGCGCTTTCGGCGGAGGGCTGGCTCTATAATGATAACAGAATCCGGCTGCATCCCGTCATTGCGGAAACGGTGCGGAACTGGCTCTGGTCTGCGGACGATGTGACCGTCATGGACTACCACAAGAAGATGATCGACATTTATGTGGGAATGGCGAATGATGTGCAGATCAGGGAGATCCTGCGTGAAGCCGACCGTTTCAGAGAACAGCATCCCCGGCATATCATCACGGCACTGTATTACGATATGCTCGGCTGGTATTACGATGTTCTGATCGGCGGCGCATACTATCCCGAAAATGAGGAGGAAGCAGAGCTGATCCGGCATGAGCTGGAAACGATGGAGCTTGCAATAGAGGAAATGGAAAGCTCCTCCGATCCCCGCAGCAAAGCGTATCTTACAAAATACTACATTTCGCTGGCAAGTATCCTGAT
>DGSY01000011.1 GCA_002394125.1 Ruminococcus sp. UBA4350 | reverse complement strand
TTCGTTCAGATTTGCAAGGGGTTTCTGACGGTTGAGCGTGAAGAATCAGAGCGTTTCCGATTCGCTTATGAAATCAGGACGCGAAACAATCATTTAATGATTTGGTATCCATTGAACTTTTCACTTGAATATGATATAATGATACTATACACGATAACGAAAGGAACAGCAAAATGAACAGACGACGAATGCGTATTATTTTCACATGGCTTGCCGCAGTCATCATGCTTTATCTGGCCGCATATCTGTATGTGCGAATCAGCGGTCAGCATCTGACGCTTGAAATGCAATTCACACATGAATATGCCGCAGAGGAGTATGAAGTGCGGTTTTCGGAACCGATCGTCGAATGTATCAGCAGGGAAGCCGATGCAAAAACGCTCCGGCTGAAGCTGCATTCGCTCTCCCCCGGAAAGACATACATCGAAGCCGAAGCGCCGGACGGCGAGATGCAGCTGGATCTTCTCTATGTTCACAGCAACGGCGTCATCGCGGTCAATGAATATCTCGGCTGGAGTACCGGCGGCTCGGCATTTCTCTATGCGGGCGCTGCCTCGATCCTGCTGACGCTGATCCTGCTGATCCGCTTTTACCGCATCAGCAGGCAAAGATGCCTGTATCAATACAGAAATGCGGGTCTGCTCGGGCTGATCCTGTTTCTGACATTCTCTCTGATCGAGCATCTGCTGATTATCGGGCAGCACAGCGGCATCGGCAATTCGCTGCAATCACTCATTTCGATGGGCGAATCCTTCTCGTGGGTGATGCTGCCGATTGCATTCTTCATGTCCGTTTTCATCACGATCAGCAACCTCGTGCTGATGAAGCATGAGGGCTTTACATGGCGGAATATGCTCGGCGCGCTGCTCGGCGCGGCGGTCTGCTTTTCATCGTTTCTGCCCGCGATCATCGAGCATATTCTCGAAACAAATGATTTCAGCGAGCTGCACCGTGAGACCGGTGCGCTGCGCTATGCAATGATGTTTATTTCTGATGCGCTGCTCGCCTGCATCGCGTATCTCGAATGCATCCTGACCGGCATGATCGTTCTGGCGATCAAGGCTGCGCGGCATATTCCCGCATTCGACAAGGATTATATCATGATTCTCGGCTGTCAGGTCGGTCACGACGGCCGGCCGACGAAGCTGCTGCAAAGCCGCATCGACCGCGCCGTTGAATTTGCGGAAATGCAGAAAAATGCGAACGGAAAAGAGCTGATCTTTATCCCCTCCGGCGGCAAGGGCGGCGACGAAATCATTTCCGAGGCGGAATGCATGAAGAATTATCTCCGCGAAAACGGCATTCCGGAAAGCCGCATCCTGACAGAGGATCAGTCCGCCTCGACCGCGCAGAATATCCGCTTCTCCCACGCGCTGACCGCAAAGCAGAATCCGGATGCGAAAATCGCATTCTCCACAACGAATTATCATGTATTCCGCGCCGGCGCGCTCGCCTATGCGCAGGGGCATAATATTGAGGGCATCGGGGCAAAAACGAAGTCCTACTTCTGGCTCAATGCCTTTGTCCGTGAATTCATCGCTGTACTTTACGAAAACAGACGGCAGCATATCACATGGATCGCCTATATCGTCACGGGGATCGCCATTTCGATCCTGCTGATCTATCACGCAGCGCAGCTTTGATCCGCATAAAAAACGCTTCCCGACCGCCTTACGGGAAGCGTTTTTGTAGCCATACAACGACCGCCCCGACCGTTCTGAACAGTCGGGGCGGTTATTTCGTTCATCTGAATTGCTCAGCCCTTCACGCAGGCGACCACAAAGCCGCCCTTGTTATCGCCGGAGATCAGCGGCGTAGAGCCGTCCGGGCTGACCGGGAACTTGATCTCGGTCTCGGTGCCGGTTGCAGCCATCGGAACATAGAACATCTCATATTCCGTCTCGCCGACGGTCACAGTCAGATGCTCCTGATCTGCGGTGTGCTTCTCCAGCTCCTCCAGATACTCCTCGAGGCAGAGATTGTTCGCGGCCATGTATGCAGCGTGCGGAACGCCGACATAACGGTAGTGCCAGCTCAGGCCGTTCGCGCCGGTCTTCTCGGCCTTGTCCGCCGGATAACGCAGCACAAAGCCGTATTCAGCGGCGTGCTCATTCAGCCATGCATAATTGCCGTCAGCGGTGTACGGATTGAACAGAATGCCGGAGCCTGCCGGTGCGGAAATACCGAAGTCAACCGTCAGACCGGTCGTGCGCTCATTGATCTGCTGCGAATACGGCGGTGTCGCGCCGACCTCAACTGCACCGTAGATCCAGATCTGCTTGCCGAGACCGGTTGCAGTATTGAAATCTGTCAGCCACTTGTTGAGCTGTGCGCCGGCCTCGCTGTCGATGTGATAGGTCGGGGCAACGACGGTCGCAACATTCGCAACGCCGGTATCACCGAGCGTGATCAGCGCCGGAGCTGCGGTCTGCTGATGCAGTGCGTCGATCAGCATAAGGCTGCCGCTGTGCATATCATTGCTGGAAACAGAAACGGTCTGCGTTGTTCTGTTATCGACAACAGCCTTCGAGCCGGAGGTCGAGGTGACCTCGGTCTCAAGCGTGGTGGTCTCAGTCTCAAGCGACTGCTGACCCTCTGCCAGCGTGGTGACAGCCGGTGTCACGCCGCCGCCCAGCGATTCCTCGCCGTTCATGGACTCGACCATTGCGGAGCTCTGGCTCGGAATATCGAGCATACCCTTCTGGCTTCTCCAGTCATTCCAGAGTCTGCGGCAGAAATCGAATGCGAAGATTGCAAGGATCACAAATGTCAGGATCAGCGCAATGCGGCCGTAGTCGATGCGTCTGCCGACTGCTGCTTCCTCATCATCTTCATCCTCATATTCATTGCTGAATTCGTCCTCGTCATAGAATTCGTCCTTTGCCGGCGTACGCACAGGTGCCGGTCTTCTGACAGGCGGCTTCGGGCCTGCGGAGGCTGCCGGTCTCTGAACAGGACGCACCGGAACCTTTACAGGCTCCTCGTCGAGGTCATCGAAATCATCCTCATCGTCGATTTCTTCTTCCTCGTCTTCGTCCTCCTCGTCTTCCTCAGGATCGGACTTCTTACCGAACGGATTCTTCAGAGAGAAGCCGCTGAACAGACCGCCCTTCTTCGGCTGATCCTCCTCAGGCTCATCGTCTTCATCATCCTCTGCAAGATCCTCCTTAAAGAAGGTATCCTCACTCTTTGCGCCCTCCGGAAGATCATCGTCATCATCGCTGAAATCATCGTCCGGCTCGTCATCATAATCGTCCTCGTCGTCCTCATCAAAATCGTCTTCATCTTCATCGTCATCGGACTTCCGGAACGGATTGCGGAACTTGAACGGCAGGAAGGAACGCTTTTCGGCAGGCTCCTCAAAGGTCTCGTCCTCCTCCTCGTCCTCTGCTTCATCATCGTCGAAGTCGTCTTCGTCGTCGTAATCCTCATCGTCGT
>DGSY01000073.1:10151-20557 GCA_002394125.1 Ruminococcus sp. UBA4350 | reverse complement strand
AGAATGCGCCGTCCGGATAGATGCACCGATAGCCGTAATCAGTCAGATTCTTGTAGAGCAGATCACGGTTTCTGCGGTAGATCGAAAGATCGGATGTTTTGCCGAGATTTGCCGCGATCACGCGCTGTGCAAGGCTCGGTGCGCAGACATAGCCGAGCGCTCTGCCCGCACCGCAGACTGCCGCATAAACAAGCCGGCTGTCCTGCATTTTCGGCGAAACGAGAATGTAGCCGATACGGTCGCCGGGCAGTGAGAGCGACTTGCTGAACGAATAGCAGACAAAGGTATTGTCGTAGAGATTCGGCAGATACGGCACAACGGTATTGTCATCGTAGATCAGCTCACGGTAGGGCTCGTCCGCGATCAGATAGATCGGGTGGCCGTATTCCTGCTCTTTTTCGTGCAGGAGCTTGCAGAATTCCTTGAGATTCTCCTCGGTAAACACAACGCCGGTCGGATTGTTCGGCGTATTGACGATGATCGTCTTGGTCTCCGGCGTGACAAGCTCCGCGAAGGCTTTCAGATTCATTTGGAAAGTATCAAGATCTGCGGGGATCACGGTCAGCTTTCCGCCTGCGGATTCCACAAATACGCGGTACTCCGGGAAGAACGGCGCAAAGGTCATGACCGTATCGCCGGGGCAGACGACCGCATTCAGCGTGACGGTCAGCGATGCCGCTGCGCCGCAGGTCATGTAGAGATCCTGCGCGGAAACGCCGGTGCCGAATCTGCGGTTGATGTCATCCGCGACGGCCTGTCTGACCGGCTCCGCACCGACCGCAGAGGTATAGCCGTGCAGCAGAACGGAATCAGTCTCATCCATCAGCGTGCGCATCGTATCATGAACAGAATCCGGTGCCGGAACGCTCGGATTGCCGAGGCTGAAATCAAATACATTTTCTCTGCCGATCTCGGCGGCGCGGCGGTTGCCGTATTCAAATGTCTCACGGATCACGGAAGGCGCCTGACCGAGAGCCAGCATGGACGCCTGATAGGGCTGAAATGCCATAGGAATTCCTCTTTTCATTTTTGAATTATGCAGAACGCTCTGCACCTATTATCATACCAGAAATCGCGGATTTTGTCAACTCTCGGCAGCAGGAAGCGCCTCCGCGAGAAAGCGCTCCATGTTCGCTCTGCGCTCCGCCGCGAAATTTTTGATATTCTGCGTCCGGTTCTGATATTCCTGATACCAGATCCAGATCGAGCTGTCGTTCTTTTTCATTGCTTCGAGATGATCGAAATAGCGGCGCATTTCCATAAACCGCTGCGTATTCATCCGGTCAAGCACCTCGCAGATATGCGTCTCCGAAAGCGTATCGTCCATAAGCCGCTGCATCTCCGCGAGGAAAGCTTTCCGGCAGTCCTCCCGCTGCATCAGTGCCGCGAACATCGGCGCATAGCGGTCGGATCTTTCATCGAGAATCTGCGCAAGATTGTTATAATTTGCCAGCGTTTCATCCTGCCCGTAAAGGCCGGTCGAATAATCCATATCATGCAGCCAGAAGCGCCATTTTCCGTCTGTATGGCCGTATGCATCCTCCGCATCGCCGAGCCAGCGGTAACATTTGATATTGTTCTGCGGCCAGTCATTGTTATTGATATAAATATTGAACGCAAAAAACTGCAAATAATTTTCGATATCCATGAATTCAGAGACCTGCGCGTAATTCGCATCATCGGTCAGGTCAAGCGCGGAGAGCGCCGCATACTGCCGGTTGAATGCCTCGGCCTGCGCCGCTTCCTCCGCATCATCCTCCGGTACATCCTTCTCCTGCTCACTGCCCTCCATAACGACATATTTGCCGCTGCTGCCGCCGTATTTGTCCTTCAGCAGATCATCGCAGACCGTTTCATGGAGCCAGTGCAGGCCGTAATATTCGCCGTTCAGATAGAACACCGCGGGCATGACCGCTTCGGTGTCGGTATAGCCCGCCTCCGCCGCAAGCACCTGACAAAGCTCATCGCGGATGAACGCAAACTGCCAGTCGTTGCCGCCGTTTCGCAGCACGAGCTTGTCATATTCCGCGACCACGCCGCCCTCTGCATCGGCGGTGCCGAAGCCGTCAAAATCAAACTTTCCGTGCGCCGGATCATATTCCCTGCGCGCAAAGAGCTTCACGGATTTGATCGAGGATTCGCGGGATGCGCCGCCGTAGACACGCATTCCGGCATCCTGCGCGAAGATGCTCTGACCGTCCGGCGTCACTGCTTCGACGGAAACCGCCCGTTCGGAATCGCGCCCGCGTTTTTTTGCATTGCTCCCGCAGAAAATGCCGTCGGGCTTTTCGGTGATTTCGGCGGGATCACCCGCGATCGAGAATACCGGATTTTTGAATCGGGACATGATATCGAATGCCGTCCAGAAGGTCTGCGTCGCGGCGGCGGATTCGGTGCCGTCCGCAAAATATGCCTTTGCCCGCAGCACAACGCAGTGCGGAAAATCCCCGACATACTGCTCCAGCACGATCGGCGCGGTATACAGCTCTGATTCCGCATCCGGCACGCTGCCGTCCAGCGTATAGCGGATCTCGGCGCCCTCCGGCGCTTTCAGCGCAAGCTGCGAATAATCCGGCAGAAAATGCAGATCGGTCTTTTCCGTACCGTCCGGCGAAAAGACGAATGCCTCAACGGTTTCCGCCTCACGCTCCGGTGCAGCGCTGCTGCCGTGCGGATCCTGCTCTGTGCATCCGCAGCAGGAAGCCGAAAGCATGATCGCAGCAAAGCCGGAAATCAGCCTGTATCGCATGGCGGCTCCTTTCACTGTCGCTTTTCGAGCTTGCTGACGCGCAGGATCAGATACTCGATCTTCTGCCCGTCATGCTCGCCGGAGGTCTTCTCCAGTTTTCCCTCGACTGTGACAGTCTCATAATCCTCAAAGCCGCTGAAATCCTTCCAGTCCAGCTCAAGGCCGATGCCGTGGCCGTCCTTCCCCTCTGCGTAGACTGAATAGAATGTCTCATTGTCCTCGACCGAGGGATAGAGCGTCCCGACAATATGATATTGCTTTCCAAGATACTGATCGGGATTGTTATACATATCCGTCAGCGTATCGAACAGTTCAACCTTTTTGATGTACTGCATTTCGCTTGTCTGCGGCTCCGGCGCGGATGATTCGGCGCAGGCCGTCAGCAGCATTGCCGCACAGCAGACTGTGCATATTTTGATATGATCCATATTCTCTACGGGCATTGCCCGCCTCCGTTCTGTGGGTATTCTCAATAAACAGCAGCCGCTTGCAAAAAACGAGCTAATATGGTATAACCGGGCAGTGCCCGGCTCCGATATGAGGTCAGGCTGCGGCATGGTTCTTTATATTTTCCCTTATCAGTTGCACTTTTCGCCATTATATGGTATAATACTATAAAAAAGAAAGGCAGGTGATGTGCTTTGCAGCAAGACCGCAAGGCTTCGCTTTTACGCAGGATCGGCAGGATCCTGCTGATATTTGCAGTTCTGCTGCTGCTCGGCTACGGTCTGCTCCTGCTGACGCTCGGACTCGTTCAGCAGAACGAGATCCGGAAAGCACAGGCCAAAGGCACCGCCGTTACGGTGCAGATCACCGAGCTGGAGCATTCCGTTCCGGACAACGGCACGTTTATTGTAGTCGTCGAGCCTGCCGACAAACGCCGCGATACCCCCCGCGAGATCGGCAAAACATTCGCAACGACCGACAACCGGAATCTCGCTGTCGGCGATACGCTGACCATGTATTATGACCCTGCAAACCCGACCGACAGAACCGTTGATTTCGGCACGGCTGCCCCGCGCATCCGCATGGGCTGTGTCCTGTCGGGACTCGGCATTCTGCTCCTTGCAGCCGGCATCATTCTCCGCATCCGGATGGACAAATCATAGCGCTCTGCCGTGACAAGGAATCCGCACCATATCATATCACAGAACGGGAACTGCCTGCAGCTCCCGTTTTTGTTTTATGAGATCAGCTCGTCGATCCGCGCACGAATCAGCTCCGCGGAATGCCCGATCAAATCCGGCGCAAAGCAGCTGTCAAAGCCGCACTCCGCCATTGCGTCATTGAAGCTGTATTCGCCCGATGAACAGGAGATCGAGGAAAGCCTGTCGTAGACCGCCGCCGCCTTGCTGTGATCTTCCTGCATCATCGTATAGAGCTGCAAAGCCGGCAGCGCAGATACGCCATAGCTGACGTAATATCCCGGCTGCTCAAACAGATGCGAGACCTCATACAGCTCGTGACCGAGATTGCATTCCTCTGCATAGCCGTCAAACAGCGCGACCAGATCTTCATTCGACATCGAATCCTTGTGACCGACCGCCTCATTCTCAAACTCTCCGACCGAGAATCCCGCCGCGATCGAATCCAGCAGGCTGTAAAGCGCAAGCAGCTCGTAATACACCGCATCGTCACCGAAAATATCGCCGTAGTACGCGGTGAACAGCATCTCCATGCACTGCGACTGCGCCTCTGCAATGTCCATGTTCGTCACCTGACAGTAGACCGGTGTTGTATCGCGCCAGTCTGAATGGAAATGTCCGAACTCATGCGTCACGGTCAGCAGATCGTAGAATGTGCCGTCAAGATAGGTGAAAATGTGAGCGGACTGCTCATTTGGAAAAGAGACCGTATAGCTGCCGTCATAGGACTTCTCGCCTGCCGGGATCGTATACAGATGCTCCCGGAACAGCTTCTCCGACGATTCCGCGACCTTTTCCGATATGCGCGGCGCATACTTTTTCAGCAGATCATAGGGATCGTCACGCAGGAAATAATCATCCGGCTCGGTCATCGCGAGCGCCGCATCCAGATCCGATTGCAGCGGAACGAGCTTCTCAACGATCTCCTCATAAACGCGCTTCACATCTGCGGCATTGTAGTCGCGATAATAATACTGATACAGCATCTCCGAGGACTCGTAGTCCTCGATCGCCCGCAGATAGAGGTCGGCACAGGTGAGATTTTTGTCCGGATGCGCCTCCGTATCGTCATCCTCCTCGAATGCCGTATCATAATATTCATCAAGCAGATCCTTTGAGGAGGACGCATCGGAACGCGCATTTGCAATCACGCGGCTAAGCCCGTGTGAGATATAATAAGCGAGATTTTCTTTATCCGCATAGGGCTCGAAGATGTCCGGATACCGAGAGGACTGATAGCCGTTCGTAAATACCCAGCCGGCAATATCCGCAGCGGCATTGTAATCCTGATATGCCGCCTTTTGCAGATCATAAAGCGAATCATCCGACCAGTCGGCATCAGAGGCGATCTCCGCCTGCATACTGATCGCAAAGGCTTCATCGACTGCCGTGAGAATCGCCTTGATCTCCGATTCGATATGCGCTTCCTGATCCGGATCATTCCAGCAGCTTTTCAGCGATTCGGCGCGTTCCTTGAGGGCGCTGATATCGTACCGCGGGCTGTCTGCTTCGGAATCCGCCGCAGAGGACTGCTCCGGCAGCGGAAGCTCGCAGCCGGTCAGCGATACGGCGAGGACACAGGCCGTCAATACGGATGCATATTTCAGAAAGCTCATTCTTTTTCCTTTCCGTCAGGGCGTTCAGGTATCCTTCATCCGGATCGCCAGCACTGTCACCAGAATGCAGATCAGATGATAGACCAGCAGCAGACCGCCCCGGACATCGCTGTATGCACCGAGCGCGATAAACAATATTACATAGACCAGACCGAGACAGGCCGTGACCGCCTGGAGGATCATGCCGAGCGTCGCCGCAGAGCGGATCCGCTTTGCACCGATGATCGTCTGAATGAATCCGGCCAGTCTGCCCGCGCAGAGCATCGAGGGACTGCCCTTTTCGACCGGCTGCGTCTCGGCGGCATAATCCGCTTCCAGTCTCGCCGGAATCATTTTCAGACTGGTCTCTCTGATGCCGAACATCTTTGCAATGCGGCGCTGCGAAAGCAGAACATCATTGCTGCGCACCAGCAGGAACAGATTTTCCTTTTCCATTTCCTGTAACCAGTGGACGACCGCTTTTCCGGCTTCGATCCGCACAATGAACAGCGCAGAAACACTGCCGGAGATCGAGAAATACAGTGCCTCGGAGCCGTCCCGCGTCATCTCCGCGACCTTTGCCGTCGTCGGAATGCCCTCGATGCTGTGCTCGATCATCATGTCACGCGTACCGAGCAGCACGCGCTTGTTGTCGATCCATCCGCTGATGCCCTTGCCCTCGTCATACATATAATTCTCGACCGGCAGGATCAGCTTTTCATCGGAAACGATCGCCGCCGAGAATGTGTCCTTCAGGATACTGCCCGCCTGATGCGTCAGGCTGGCGGCATATTGCAGCGTCTCCTCAAGGTGGCTCTCACCGATCACCTGAATGGATTCGAGCTGCGTCGTTCCGGTCGGGAACAGCGTCGGCGCATCGACCATGAGCATATTGACATCATAGAAATCATCCACGCTCTGATAGCCGAGCAGCAGGCCGCTGTTGCGGACATAATCCCGCGTGCCGGATTCCAGCGGCAGATTAGAGATCAGCGTGATCGCCGTGCAGGCACAGGCCGAGAAACACAGCGCAAAGATCGAGGTGCCGTAGCAGACCGCGCTGTCAAACTGTCCGGAGCGGAGCAGTGCCATACCGACCGAAAACAGCAGGCTGATGAAAAAGATCACCGGTACTGCCGTCCGGCAGAACTTGTCCGCAAGATCCGTCGAAAACGTATATTTCAGGAAGTCCTCCGGCTGCTCGACCCGCTGCATCGCCGCAAGGATCGGGAATTCGCCGGTCGTTCCTCTTGTCAGATTCTCCGCGCGCTTTTCGTCCTCGACATAGCGGATGCCGTATTTCGGATTGCCGTCGGTCAGACGGTCGAAATTGCGGATGGCACGCACTGCAATCAGCTTCTTGCCGACGGCGTTGACCGTCAGCGAAAGCAGTCCGACCGCGACATATACGGACACAATGCCGGTTTTCAGCATTCCGGGGCTCGGCAGGATCAGGATCGCCGCAAGCAGTGCAGAGATCATCGACATCGCCGCAAGCGAATCGCAGTCCGCTCGGAACCGCACCAGCTTGGAATATCCGTTTTTCAGCAGCGAAGCGGAAAACGGAAGTGCCGCAAAGCCGAGCAAAATCTGGATCGTCAGAAATGCGAGCGGTGCCTCTCTGCTGCTCAGGAATGAAGGCATCGGGAACGACGGGATCCAGTCCAGCAGCGTGATCAGGCCGCTGCATATCGTCAGAAATCCGAGAATGAAAATGCGCAGGGCGAGATTGGAGTTCAGCTCCAGCAGATCATTCCTGATGGATTTTTTATTGTCAGGGCCGACCGGCCGCACCTGCTTCGGCAGATCGGTGCGCTCGCGGTGCTCATTCAGATAGCGCACATCAATATCAATATTCCGGCGGGCTTCCGCGCTGTCGGAGAGGTTGATCTGCGTATGCTGCGACTGGCCGAGATACCGCACGGGGCGGGAATCCTGCGGATGCCGCTTGAGCTTTTCGGGGATGCGCTCCAGCACCTCCGGCGAAACAGCTCCGCCGCGCTTTTTCCGCAGCTTGGAGGCCGGCATGGTCTGCGGCGCCGCGACCGGCGTCACGCGCTCATATTGCAGATTCTCTCCGCTGCCCGCTCTGCGGCGGCGCTCCCGCGCACTCGTTGAATCCTGCATTCTGCGGATCTTCGGGCTGTATGAGGTGATCTCAGGATCCTCCTCGATGATGACCGCATGGTCATAGGCCTGCGCGGTCGAACTGATATGGCTGTCGCGCTGTGCAGCGGTCTCCGCTTCAATATTCGCGATCGAATTGAGGAATGAGACCTGCGGCTTCCGGATATCGGCAGGTGTCACAGTCCGGACGGGCTCGCCGCGCCGGATTCTGCCGTGCAGCCGGGCGGGCTTCGGCGTCACGCGCACGACCGGCGGATCGACCTGCTTTGCCGCATCGGATACTGCCGGTTTGCCGGAAGATTCCGGCGCAGCAGTCTCCTCTGCATCTGCCGCATCCCCTGTCTCATCCGTAACCTCTGCATCATCCGCCGCTGCATCCGCAGTATCGTCCGGATCATTCGTTGCACTCTCCGGATAATCCGGCACATCATCTGCATTGTCCGCAGCGATCTCCTCTTCTTCGGTCAGTTCCCCTGCATCCGCATCCGCTGTTTCAATGCTCGCTTCGGACGCAGCATTCTCTGTATTTATCATTTCGTTATTTTTCTTTTTACGCCGTTTGGACGACATAGTATGCATCCTTTCTATCTTCAATCTCTGTTCATGCCGCGCTGTCTGACCGCTTCGTACATCAGAATGCCGGCAGCAACGGAAGCATTCAGCGAATTGACTTTGCCGAACATCGGCAGCGAGATAATCGCATCACACTGCGCACGCACCGGCGCACTCATGCCGAATCCCTCCGAGCCGATCACCAGCCCGACCGCACCGGAAAGATCCGCTGCAGATGCCGGTGTGCCGTTCATATCCGCACCGAAAAACCAGATGCCCTGCTTCTTCAGCGCGATCATTTCCGTCGCTAGATTCGATACCCGCGCAACCGGAATCCAGCTTGCGGCGCCGGCAGAGGTCTTATATACGGTCTGCGTCAGCGATGCACTGCGGCGCTTCGGCAGAATGACGCCGTCCGCACCGGCAGCCTCAGCCGTCCGGAGAATCGCGCCGAGATTATGCGGATCCTCAATGCCGTCGCAGAGGATCAGGAACGGCGCTGTGCCTTTTTTCGCGCTGACTGCGAGAATATCCGCGACCGATGCATATTCCGCACAGGCCGTCTCCGCGCAGATGCCCTGATGATTGCCGCCGTTCGCCATTGCATCCAGCTTGCGGCTGTCCGTCACCTTCACAAGAATGCCGCGCTTTTTCGCATCGCGGCAGATCGCACCCAGACTGCCCGTCATGGACGCGGTAAAAATCTGATTGATCGGCATATCCGCTCTGAGTGCTTCCGTCACGGCATTGCGCCCGAAAATGCAGTTCGCCGATTCCTGCTTATCAAGTGTTCGTTCCATTTGTGAACCCGCTTTCATTCATCTTTGACTATTTTTATATTATACCATATTTGCGGCAAAATCACAAGAAGAAACAACCGCGCATTTCATGAATGCATTTGGTAATTATTCACATATCATGCGGTCGGGCGCCGGTACCGGACGCGGACAGTGACCGTATCCGCCGAAATACAGATGCTTTCGATCAGACTGCGGCAGTGTGTCTGCGGCTCCGGAATCCCGTCTCTTTGCAGCTGTTCGCAGATCATCCGCAGCAATATTGTCATACTGACAGATGGGTTCCGGCAGTCTCCTCCGCGTTTTCTCATTCCGCAGATGATCCGGCACTTTGCCCCTGCACCGGTAATGTGCATCCTGGCGCCGCAGCATCCGCAGGTGATCTTTCCGGACAGCCAATGTGCCGATGGCCGGCTGTGGCCGCGGGATAATATCCGCTCCTGCACCATTTCAAATTCCTGCTCGCTTATGATCGGCTGAACAGAACAATATATCGGATTCTCAGCTTTTATGCGGATTTCAGATTTATAGCTGAGCTTTTCCGTGATATGCAGACGGAGCTTACCGATGTAGACGGGATTTGTCAGGATGCGCCGGACAGATACATCACTCCAGCGCCGTTCCGGTGAAAACAGCGGAGAGGCAGGGTCGCGCAGCATATCTGCGATCTGTCTGAAACCGGCACCCTCTGTATATACATGAAAGATCTGACGGACGGTTTCCGCCTGTTTCTGATTTATAATAATATTGCTCCCGCTCCGGCAATATCCGAAGGGCAGAGCGGCGGCCGTGCAGTATCCCGCGCTTTGCCGCGCATAAATCGCCGTACGCACCTTTCGCGAAATATCCCGCGCATACCAGTCGTCCATGACAGCACGGATCGGGAAGAAATCGCCGGATGCCGCTGCGCTCTGCGTGTCGATCCCGTCATCCACCGAGATAAACCGGACGCCGTGCGCGGGAAACCAATGCTCAAGCAGCGCGCCTGTGCGGATATAATCACGGCTGAGGCGCGATAGATCCTTGACCAGAAGCGTTCTGATCGCGCCGGATTCGATCAGCGCCAGCATACGGCGGAATGCATCGCGCTTCATCGTGGTTCCGGAGATGCCGTCATCCGCAAACTGATAACCGACAGCGATGCCGTGCGCACGGGCATATTGCATGAGCAATATCCGCTGACTGCTGATGCTTGCGGACTCCGGATTTCCGCAGCCGTCCTCCCGTGATAAGCGCATATAGATTGCTCCTGATGCGTTTTGCAAGACTCCCCGCCCCCATCTTATGTATGTTGTAAACAATATCATCGTCACAATATCGTGCAGTCATAAGCATAACTAACAAAATGTGTTTTAGTGCTTGACATTCGTCCGGATTTGTGATATAATACATCATGTTGACGCGGAGTGGAGCAGTCTGGCAGCTCGTCGGGCTCATAACC
>DGSY01000073.1:0-10099 GCA_002394125.1 Ruminococcus sp. UBA4350 | reverse complement strand
CTCATAACCCGAAGGTCGGTGGTTCAAATCCGCCCTCCGCAACCAATTTCACCCAAGACCGTATTCAGAGTTGAGTATATTCTGAATACGGTCTTTTCTGTTACCTCGATACGCTCGACGAGCAGCCGCACGGCGGCCTGATCCGGAGCAGCCCGGAGCGACTGGAGCCAATTCCGCACCGCTTCCGTGCTGTAATCTTTCGGCGGCTCGGTATGCTCGAGCGCGTCTATCTCTGCGCGGAGTGTTTCCATTTCCTTGCCGACGTCGGCCACGACTGACGGTGGCAGCGCACCGCTTGACAGATTTGCAAGCAGGTTGTCATATTGCTTCTGCTTCTCGCTGATCTTCTTTTGCAGGATCTTCCGGAAGCTTTCCGCCCGGTCACGCTCACCGCCCTTGTATGTGCGCAGAGCTTCTGCAATGCGCTTCTGATTGTCGTCATTGAGCAGCTCGCGCAGATACCCGACGGCAGCGGCGTCCACATCTTCCATGCGGACGGACGGCGCCCCGCACTTTGCAGAGCAGATATAATAGCGGTAAGTATGCCCCTTGCGTTCACTCTTGAAGCCGTGCATTTTGGCACCGCACGAGCAGTACACAAGCCCGCTGCACAGATACCCGGCTTTCTTGCCGGTTTGCTTCCGTTCGTTCATGATCTCTTGTACCTCCTGAAATTCCGCCTTGCTGATGATCTCCGGCAAGGCGTTTTCTATTCTGATCGCGTGCGGCTTGCTGCGGCGGTCGGCCCGATCCTTTTCTTCCTCCACAGAATAGCTGTATACACCGGTGTATTTCTCATTTCTTAGCATTTCGTAAATTTGCGGGTATCTGATAAGCGCGCCCCGCTTGCCGCGGATCCCGGCCGCCTGCATCTCTGCTATGATCTCTTTGAAGCCCTCACGGTGCAGAGCTGCGGCGAAGATCCGGCGCACGTATTCCGCTTCCAGCTCATTTACCACATACCGGCGGTCTATCACATCATAGCCAAACGGCGGAACGCCGCCATTGTGAAGCCCGCGCAGCGCGTTCTCTTTCATGCCCTTGCGCACTTCCCCGGCAAGGTTGTCAATGTAGTATTCCGACATTGACCACATGAGCGTGCGCATGATCTTTGCTTCTGCGCTGTCTCCGAAGTCCTGAGACACAGAAACGAGCTGCACGCCCCACTGATCCAGACGCGCAGCAAGGTTGACATGCTCGCCCAGGTTGCGCCCGATACGGTCATACTTGTGAATCAGTATCACATCGAAGCTGTGCTTCTGTGCGTCCCGGAGCAGCTTCTGATATTGCGCCCGGTTTGCCGTGCGGCCGCTGACAGCTTCATCCGCATACACACCCAATATATGCAGCTCATTCCGCGCGGCATACTCTTTGCAAGCCCGGATCTGTGCGTCAATGGATTCTTCCCGCTGGAGATCCGACGAAAAGCGGGCATATATGACAGCATTTCTCATTGTATCACCTTTTCACATTTTTGATTTGTTGGCTCGTGCCAACAAATTTTGTCTAGTCGACTGGACAAATTTGCCGCACCGGATCCCGTGCGAGGATCTGACCGGCAGATATTTCCAGCGGCTCCATTGCCGCAAAACCTGCCGCAAGTGGCTATATAATATATAGAAATATTTGCGGTGCAAAATGGAAATGTGAATGGGGTACAACCGCAAGCGGCTTCAAAGTCAGCCGCCTTGCGGTGGATACCTTTTCCATTCACAAGCCGGAACCAAATTGCGACAAAAATTGCGACAGGTGGCTATATATATATAGATTTGTCGTGTCGCAAATTGTGCCATGTCAATGGGTACACCGACAGGCGGCTGACAAGCAAGCCGCCCTGTCGGAATACCCTGCATTGACACCCGCGAAACCATTTTGCCGGAGTGTGACGGGTGTGACGGGTTTGTATAGGAGCTTATATATAACACGTATCCCAATTATTTTTTTATACGATGGAATAGGAAAAACCCGTCAACCCGTCACGGAGCCGGAATGGTATGGAGGGTTTGGAGGGTTTCTATAGGAGTATATATATAATTTCACTTCAATTTTTCATATGATAGAATAGGAATAACCCTCAAACCCTCCATAACCCTCCATAGATTATTGCAGAACAAACCGGAATCCGATGCCGTGACCGGCTCGAGGATCTGACCGGCGCACGGTGCGCTTGTTCATGCTGTGGATCCGGCACCGATACAGAGCGCACAGAGAAGCGCAGAGAGACACGGCAGCGCGCCCCGGCACCATTTCACCGGCAGACAGTCAAACCGGCCGCAGCGGGCGCGGAGAGCAGCCGCAGCGTGTTTCTGTGGAATCCTTGCGCGAATCCTGCCGGAAGCTGCTTCCCGCCCTACATGAACCGGCGGCAGCTCGAAAACAATTCAGAGAGAGACACCCGGCACCAAGCGTCCGAATTTCGGACGGCTGGAACCAGAGCGGCGCACGGTGAACGGCTCGACGATTTGATTAACAAAATGTGACACGGTGTCACAAAACAGTGAACTCAGATTCACTATTCTGCATTTTGTGCAACCGGTTGCACAATTCCGTTTTTGTGGAGTCAACTCCACATTTCGACCGGCACCGCACAATTCTGTATTTTACCGATTTGTGCAGTTGACTGCACAAAATCCGGCACCGCCTGAAAATCGCAAATCAATTCTAAAGCCCCTAGCGTGCGCTGTACGGCGTTTTGCTATGGGGCTTGTACTTTTACCATGAAACACCGCAGACGCGCTGTGCGTTTAATTCTGCGGCGCCGAAGCGAGCTATTTACTGTGTGTATTTTGGATTCTCCGAAAGATCTGTGATATATTCGTTTGCTTTCTCTTTTCCAAGATCATTCAGGCGGTCATATTTGGCGATTGTATCGGCTTTTAGAGCTGCAATAATTGGAAATTCTGATTCTATGTGAAGACCCCCCCACACTTCTACACCAGACATAAGTTCGGCGGTTGTCATTCCAAAAACTGATGCAATTTTCTCGATGATCTGCCAAGGCGGCTGAATCGCGTCAATTTCGTATTTCTGGACAGTAGAAAAGCCCTTGCCTATCATTTCGGAAAGTTGTTTTTGTGTTATTTTATGTTCTTTGCGTATTTCTTGTATTCTTTGCCCTATAGTCATACTATCACCCCCTTGTATTTTTATTATAACACATTATCCGTATAAAATCAACTTTTTTTTCGAAACCTCTTGACATTATCCGCCGAGAGTGATATAATGTGAGTATAAATATCCGTCTACAAGGATAATTAAGGAGGTGAAAACATGAAAATCAGTACGCAGAGAATCGAAGTGCTGATGCTCGAAAAGGGCTTGACACTAACAGCTCTTTCAGAGCGCAGCGGAATTTCCCGGCAGAGTCTCGGCACGATCAGACGGCGGCAGACATGCCAAATCGCCACCGCAGCGAAGCTGTGCAAAGGGCTTGACTGCGACATCCACGACATTATCCCGCCCGAGTATGCAAGAGAGGTGTAAACCATGAACGAAGCGCAGCGGGATCCTTGCCGCGTGCCTGTTGTCGCTGAATACCGGATAGCCGACGGACAGCCGGTTATGGTATCGGCGCAATATGCAGAGATCCCGGCGGCGGAGCTTCTGCGGTTCCTGCTCGAGCGCGGACGGATCCGGAGCGGATCGGAGGGAAAAAGAAATGATCTACGAACTGATTAAAGACGCAATCGGCAGCGGAGAGGAAAACGCGGTCAGCTGTCGGACACTGGAACAGCTGACCGGCCTAAGCTCCCGCGACGTCAAGCGCTGCATTGAAGATCTGCGGCGCAGAGGTACAGTTATTTGCAGCAGTTGCCGCGGATACTTCTATCCGGAGCGGCTTCACGAGCTGCAAAGCTTCATCCGCAGAGAGCTGCGCAGAGCGTACAGCATCCGGCGCACACTCGAGAGCGCGGAAGCACTGTTTGATAAGTGGAACAAGCTGCAAAACCGGTGAAAATGTGAAGTTGACTTCACAAAATGCCCCGGCGAATTTTTCCCATTGATGGGAAAAAATGTCTCATTGATGAGACAAAATCAAGGTGTTTTGTATCCTCAAGGATACAAAAAGTTGAATTGATTCACCATTCAGAAAGGAACGGAAACCGCATGAAAATCAAAATTGCATACTCTGCCGGAGAGGTTGACAAAGCCTTGAAGCTCGCGCGGGCTTGCCTGGCATTCTTCCCGCAAGGCACCAAGACGAAGCACAGCGACCGGCACAAGCCTTTTCTGCATATCTACATTGCAGACGAAAACGACGGCCACGGCAGCAAGCCCGACGGCCGCAAGCCGAAAAACAAAAAAGCCGGTGCCTGATCCAGACTGACAGGAATCAGGCACCGACGACCGCAAGCAAAGCAGCGCGCAGCTGCTAGCATCTTGATTATAACACAGCTGCGGCAGCTTTGTCAAGCCCATTTTGTGACATTGATGGCACAAAACAGAAAATACGGAGGATATGAAAAGCGATGAAATTGAATGAATCCCGGCTTGCAGTCGCTGCGGAACTCGAAAAGAAACTTGAACGGCTGAACGCCGCAGCGCGCTTTATTTACTCATACAGAGGAACCGACCGCGCAGAACTGCGGCGGCAAATCAAAGAACACCCGGAACGGGCATTAGATGCGCTTTATTCAGCAAATACACTGCTGCTGCTTATGCGCTCGGAATTTTTCGACTGCTGCGACCTTGCAGGCGACCTTGTGGAGTCGCTCGAGCACGGTACAAAGTGCGTATTGATCCCCGAACCGGAGCCGATGCCGGAAGCAGAACCGGCGAAAGGAGGAATGAAAGTTGATGTCTACATTGACTGAAACGAACCTTGAAACGCTGACCTGATCGTGGCCGCGCTGGAGCTGATTGCTGCGCACCTTGCGCTGATCGCGGCGCAGCTGGATCCGGCAGAGTTGGAACGGCGAAAAGCAACAATGCTTGAACAGCTCGCAAGGGATCCCGGCGAAGATTCCGAAAAAAAGACTTGACAAACCGGCGAAAATGTGCTAGACTGAAAATGTCAGTGATCTGCAAACGCTTGACAGCCGCTGCGGACATTTGATCTTGCTGGAATAGAGTACCGCCGGAGGTTGTGCCATAACTGCGGCTAGCTGAAAAGCACGGGAAAAATTCAATCCTTTCTTGGGTTGTTTTTCCTGTGCTTTTTTATTTTAGCTGACACGCAGCGTTAAAACGGAGGTATGAACCATGAGCGAAGAACTCAAAACCACAAACGCGAACCAGACCAAGCCGGACACTCAGCCGGAGGACAACGGCGACAAGAACCAGAGCGGCAGCGGAACGGAACGCACATTCACACAAGACGAAGTGAACAAGATTATCAAAGAGCGCTTGCAGCGGGAGCGCAGCAAAGCCGGAGCTGAGCAGCAGCAGCACGAAGCGGAGAAAACCGCTGAGCTGACCGCCAAAGAGAACCGGCTGACCTGCAAAGAATATCTGCTTGATAACGGATACCCGCAGAAGCTGCTTGATATTATCGACACTTCCGACCCCGAAGAATTCAAACGCAAGGCGGCTGACGCTGCAAGCGCGTTTGCTTCCGGTTCCGGATCTGGATCTGTGGAAAAGCCGTACACGCAGCACAGATTTGTGCAGAGCGAATACAACCCCGACCACATCGCAGAAGCATTCTCGCTCGACGCGAAGCACAAGCCCAAAAACAAATACAACTGAAAACCGCCTTGCAATAAGGAGGTAGAAATATGTCTGTTACCCTTGCAAAGAAATACGCCCCGTACACAGACGAACTGTTCAAGGCCGAAAGCAAAATCAGCCTTGTTACAAATACAGATTTCGATTGGAGCGGCGCGCATACCGTGCTTGTATACAAGATTTCCACAAGTGAAATGAACGACTATGCACGGAATGTTGACGAGAACAGCGACCCGTGCCTGTCGCGGTACGGCGCAATCTATGATCTGAACGCAGCAACCGAAGAAATGATGCTGAAGAATGACCGAAGCTTCATTTTCAATGTTGACGCGCTCGACACCGACGAAACCGCCGGACAGCTCGAAGCAGACAAAGCACTTGCAAGAGAGCTGCGCGAAGTCGTCATACCGGAGGTTGATACATACACATACGGCGTTATGGCAGCCGGTGCCGGAAATACGGTATACGGTGAGCTTTCCGCTGAAAGCGTGTATGCTGCAATCCTTGCCGGATCTGAAACGCTCGACGATGCAGAAGTACCGGACACGGAGCGCGTGCTGATCGTATGCCCGGCAGTCTATACGCTTCTTAAATCCATGAAGCAGTTTGACAGTACCGACGTAGGCGCAGAGCTGCGCAAGCTCGGCGTTGTGGGCATTCTCGACGGTATGGCCGTTGTGAAAGTCCCGGCTTCCAGACTGCCGGAGAATCTCGGCTTTATGATCGCGCACCCGGCGGCGACCGTTGCACCGGTCAAGCTGGAAGATTACGGTGTGCATCCTGATACCGTGCTTTCTTCCGGCTCCATTGTTACCGGCCGTATCTGCTATGATGCATTCGTGCTGGATAACAAGAAAGACGGTATCTATGTTCACATGAACTGCGAAGATCCGGACGGCGAATAATACCAAACGCTGAAACGTCACAAGCAGGGATCGGCCGCGGCTGATCCCTGCTTTATTTGTTTATTTGTGGAGGGATGCACAATGAAAACGAATGAAGAACTTGCAATGATGATTCAGGACGGCGACAAAACCCGCATTCCGGAGCTATGGGAGCGCGTGCGCGGGATCTATCTAAAAAAAGCGTTTCGATACTACGGAAGCCACAAGCCGCTGTGTGATCGCTGCGGCGTAACGATTGAGGATATACAACAACAATCTTTCTTTGCATTCCTACACAGCATAGAGCAATACGAGCCGGAGTGTGAACTTGCGTTCACTTCATACATTGACTACCCGTTCAGAACGGAGATGCAGGAATTGACGCGGACACGTTCGAGCGGTCAGCGGCAAGACTGCTTGAACCGGTGCAGCAGCCTTGACACGCCAATAGAAACCGACGACGGAACCGCCGACACGATAGGCGACTTTGTGCCGGATCCTGACGCGCTGTATTTTGTGGAACTGCTCGACGCTCAGAGCGTCGCTGCAATGATCCGGAACGAAGTCAAGCAGCTTCCGGAAGTAGAATGCGCTATAATCACCGGCGTGTTTTTCAACGGTCAGACGCTCGGACAGATAGCCGACACTCTCGGCGTAACTTTCCAGCGCGTTTCACAGCTGAAAAAGAAAGCGCTTGTCATGCTGTCAAAGCGGCGCGTCCTTGTGGATCTATGGAACGAGCAGCACCACACAGAGCGACTGCGGCAGCTCGAGAAAGCAGCGAATAGCACAAGGCCGGATATAATGCCGCGTGAATCGGAGCGGATCCGTGCGCGGCTTACCGCTTCCATGAATAATGATACACCGCTTGCAAGGGCTTTCCGGTATGCCGCAGAGCTGCGCGAAGCAGCAGAGAGCAGCGGCGAAGAGTGGACACGCGAAAAGCAGACGGCGGCTGTTGTGGAGTACCTGACGCAGCAGCCGCAGCCGGTGCCGGTCTGATCCGGCACCCGGGGGGAGGGTACCCCTGTTTGCGCATCCCCTGTACCACAAAATCTCACTGCTCAAATTTCTCGCGGATTTTCCCCGTTTTGTGCAATATGCCGCCCGGATCGCAGCGGCTTTGCGCTTCTGCGAAGTACCGGAACAGAATTTCAGGTAAACAATGTTGCGCCCCTCCGCAACCAATTGAAATCCCTATTCAGTGTATGCTGAATAGGGATTTATCTATGACTGAAGCCAAAATTGACAAAAATCGTCAATAAAAAAATACGTATCGAGAAATAGTTGTAGTCCGTCGGCAAATTGGTCGGCGCTTTATTTATGTTGCGGTCGTCGGCAAGAGATAATTCATTTTTTGACCTGTCTTGATCAAAACTCGACGGGTCTATTTTATTCGTCGGCATCGACGACATTTTTTTTGTTTTTTGACGACCATTGCCGACGAAGTGTTTCTGATAGATTTTTTTGAAGTATCGCCCTGCTGCTGACGATTTTTCTAAATTTTTATTAATTGCCGTTGACACATATATTATGAAATTCATTCTCATTCATACGAACAATTACTGCGGTTCCCATGCCCCCTGCTGCCGGATGCCTGTTTTCATGGCTTCAGCGGTCAGCACATCGACCTCGTCTGGCGTCAGATTTACCGTCAATGCGGCTGCAAGCTTCTCAGCATAGGAAGGCTTCGTGATTCCGACAATCGGAATTGCACCTTTGGCAAGTGCCCAGAGAATCGGTATCTGTGAGCGGTCAATCTCATACTTTTCTGCAAGATCACGCATCATTGAAAGCAAGCCTTCAATCTTCTTAAACTTGCTTTTCGGGAATGCGAAGTTTCTCATTGAGAACGTCGGGAAATGGTGCTGGGCATCGTATCTTCCTGCCAGTGCGCCCTGTTCCAGTACCATATACGCATAATAGCGTATTCCCCTGCTGTTGCAGTAGTCAATAATCGGATGCTGATCGTTTCTGAGCAAGCTGAAATGATTTTGTACTGCTCCAAGCATTAAGCCTTCTTTTGCCAGCAGCTGCTCCGCCTGCTTGATATGCTCCAAAGAGACATTTGAGGCGCCGATTGATCTGATCCGCCCGTCTTTGATCAATGGGATTGCTTCTTGCAGGTTTTCAAGGAGATGATTGGGCTTATGGATCCAGAAAAGATCGGCAGAAGAACGCTGTAGGCGCTGCATACTCTCATCGAACGATTTTTCCAATGCGCCGCTCTTAAACTTGCTGCCAGGAAAGTATTTCGTGGAGATGAAAATATCATCTCTATCGTGTATCAGCTTGCCGAGCAAGGATTCACAGGTACCCATGCCATATACGGCTGCTGTATCCCAATTCAGAAAACCCAGCTCAGTCGCTTTGCGGAATGCTGCAATCAGTGTTTCTTCGTCGTATTTGGTTCCGAAGACCATTTTTGCACCGCCGTAGCCTGTTCCCCAAGCCCATGTTCCGATCATGATATCCTGTTTCATTCGACAGTCTCCTCTCTCATAGCACGCTTGATGCGGCTCAGTGATTCGGGTGTAATGCCCAGATAGGTCGCAATATGTTTCTGAGGAAGTTTGCTGTACAGTTCAGGAAACTGCTTTTTGAAGTGGAGATACCGCTCCGTTGCATTCTCGACAAGAAAACCGTTTTCCCGATAAATCTTATACTGCATCGCTTTCTCAAGCAGCGTGATCCACACATCTTTGAATTTGATATTATCACGGATCATCCGCCTGATATCCGATGTTTTGCAAAACATGACCGTAGTCTCTTCAAGAGCTTCCCACATACACAACCGTTCCGTATAGCCGAAGAAACCTTCGTCCATACAGAGATATCCCGCAGCGGCAAAACCTCTGGTGATGTCATTGCCGTCATGATCAATGTAATAGCACCTTGTCAAGCCAGAGAGCACCATGCCTGCAAGCGCCGTATCATCGCCGATTGATGAAAGTATCTCGCCTTTTGGCACCACGCGAAAGCTGGATTTACTGATAATAGCTCCAAGCGTATCTTCATCTATGCTGATGTGATAGCTATCTGCAAAGGCTTTGAGTTGATTGATCAGATACTGTTTGTCCATTCCGCACCATCCTTTCTGCTTTTATTATACTACATCCGAAAGCTTTTGTCATTGACATATGTTAACTCGCACTTTGTTATATATTCATAAGAAAGCAATTTAGAAGTGGAGCGCTACCATAATGGTAACGCTCCGTTTTTCTCACTTTGTCACAATATTCAGTAACGACTGATAACTGTCTACCACATCATATACGACATCATCTATGCTGATAGCCTTGAAATGTTCTTTTGCACAATGGATTTTACCTTTTTCTATATCGCGGAGCTGCATTGAAGACATATCGCCTTTCGTTTCCGCAATAAAGTATATATGCTTGACTGATGCGGGATGCTGGGCGCACGCACGCCGCCGTTTCTTTGACTGTATTCCGGAAGGAGATACAGCCTGCCCGTCAGCGAAGATCGTTGCGCTGATTGACAAAGCAGCACAATACGAAAGAACAGCAAGGGAGAAAAAATATACC
>DGSY01000130.1 GCA_002394125.1 Ruminococcus sp. UBA4350 | reverse complement strand
TGGATGACATCGCCGGAAGCGTAATATAAAATCCCTGAATAGCCACTCCCCAGATTCAGAAGAAAATACCGGAACAGGGGCGGAAAGGCCGGTCAGCTTCTGCTGCGCTCCTTGTGTCCGCCCGCATAGTAGAGCATGAGCTGCTCATCCGGCTGCTCCTCGCCGCTGACCGTGACCAGAACGCCGTCCTCCCACCAGCTGACGCGCCAGTTGTCTGCACCCATATTCTTGCCGTCATTCGCCAGCGTGAAGTATTGCTCTGCGATCTTGCTCCCGTCCCGCTCCAGAATGACGAGCCCGTTCTGCGAGCCGAACGGCCAGTCCGGACTGCCGACTGCAATGAGCCGGACACAGTATGCGCCGTTTGTCTGCGTATCGACGGTCACAGGTCTTTTGTCGTAAATTGTCAGGCCGATGAAAAGGAGTGTGATGATGCCTACGGCCGCGGCCGCAGTTATGATGCAGCCGAGCAGAATGCGGACACAGCAGCCGCCGTCATAGGGCGCTGCCGGTGTTTCTGCGGGATGTTCCGGTTCCTGTGCCATGTGCTGCCTCCTTTAAGAATCGAGCCGGTGAACGATACCGGCTGCGAATTCATATGCATATGCGAAAAGGAAGAATCCTGCGGAAAATGTAAGCAGGATAATGCCGATGCTGATGATGATTACTTTCCCTCTTGCGCTGCGCGGCAGTTTTGTGATATAATATATCAGCAGGGCAAGTGCAGCGATTGCCGCCGGTGCCGCGAGACAGCCGGCTGCGAGCGAGAACGGATATGCATACGGATGCCGCCTGACCGGAAACGAAAATGCATAGATGAAAATGCAGTTCAGTCCGGCAGCGCCCGACAGTCCGAGCGCTGCCGCCGCAAGATTTGCCCGCGCTTTCATTCCGCCTTTCTCCGCAGCAGAAACTCACAGACAAAGCAGGGGAGTATTCCGACCGCATAGCTGAGCAGGTCGATATTGGAATAGCCCGTGCCGATGCAGATGCGCAGGAATTTGTTTGTGATGTGGAATCTGTCGCAGAAGCCCCAGAGCTGCAAAAACTCCACGCCGAATGCAAAGAGCAGCAGTCCGGTCGGCAGGCTAAGGCCATAGCGCGGCTTCTCCGGCAGGACAGTGCGCCAGAGCGTATAGAGCAGAATGACGATCAGCACATCGCCGATGTAATCGCGGACCCAGCCGTGCGCGAACAGCCCGATCAGCACCTCGGTGCCGAGCAGCAGCACGGATGCCGCGCCCATGCAGAGCCGGACCGTCTGACTGCGCGTCAGACTGCGGGAATTTGTGGTCTGTGTCATGATGATTCCTCCGTGGATTCCGATCGTTTATCGGGCTTTGAAAATTCCCGCGCCAGCAGAACGGCCAGCAGCAGAAGAATGAGCGCACCCGGAAAATACAGCAGAAAGAGTCCGCCCGCATCACCGACATTCGGCCCGCCGAATTCGCGGACATATGCCGGATTGATGAGCGCAAAGACTGCGTCGTAGCCGCCGAGCCGGATCATCAGAAATGCCGTCAGCGGATAGGTCAGGAGCGCCGTGATGCTGCGCAGGCGTCTGCGTAAGCAGACCGGATGCCGCAGGAGCAGGACAGCGATCGGAACGGCGATCACTGCCGCCGCAATGCTGAGCCCGATTTTACCGCCGAATGCGACGGCGCTTTGCAGGACTGCCGCCGCGCCCGCGAGGATCCCGCAGAGCAGATCCGTGCCCGTGCGGGCAAAGCCCCGCGCGTTCATGATGCCCTCCTGAGCAGCAGGCCGTGACCGGTATCGGTATGGAGCTGCTGAAGCAGAAGCTGCGCCGGCAGATTGCTGCTGCGGCCGTTCAGTGTGCGGATCTCCTGTTCACGCTCCTGCGCGCAGCTGAGGACATAATCCAGCTGTCCCGCCGCCTCCAGCGTTTCCGGATGCCGGAGCATGACGGTATAGGCATCCTCTGAAAGCGCGCAGAGGCTTGCCGCATCGAGCTGATCCAGTGTGCCCGCTTCATAGCGTGCGATATTGTATTCCGCGATCCGCGCATCGGGACGCGCAAAGCAGAGTCCGGCGAGCATCGCCGTTCCGCCGGCTGCGATGATGACCGCTGCCGGAATATTCCGGATGCACTGCTTCAGCAGCAGCACCGCAAAGACCAGTGCCAGCAGGAGCATGAACCATGAGGCGATCACGCGGTTCTGCGTCAGGCCGTAGGCGTCGATATACAGCACCATTTTTGCGAGCGCAGCGATGATGATGAACAGCGTGACGACGCAGAAGAATGCGGAATAGAAGGTCAGTACGACGGGGCGCTTTTCGCTGCTGCGCTTTGTCAGGAGATTCATGACGAGCAGCAGGACAAGATTGATGACAGCCACCGCGCAAAGCTCAAAGAAGCCGCGCCGCGCAAACTCCGCAAAGGTCATGTCTGCGGGGAGCTGTCCGGAGAATGCCGAATGATAATAGCTGATCTGCGAGGCGATGAACAGCAGATAGAGCAGGCAGACCGGCGTGACACCGGCACAGACCGCGAGCAGCGGAATCTGCCGCGCACCGGCGAGCTTTGCTTCATAATATGCATTGTCATGCGCCTGCCGGAATCTGCGCTGCGATGCGCTGTAAAGCGCGGCGAAAAAGTACAGTCCGAGCGGGATGCCGAGCAGAATCTGCAAGAAGATCAAGTGTGCATTTCCGCCGACACGGGAGAGCAGACTGTTCAGGATATGCTCCACACCGGTATCGGCACTTGCCAGCAGCGCCGCGATCACAGCGGTCAGCGGGACCATCAGCAGCAGACCGAGCAGCGCCGTTCTGACGGCACCTGCCGTGCGGGACTGCTTTCCGGATTCGGAGAGAACCTGTGCGCCGGCGGAATAATACCGCAGCGGATCGCTCATGAGCGATTCACCGAGATCGAGCGGGAGATACTGCGTGACGGCGGGCAGTCCGCCGCAGACGCTGTGGACGCGCCAGATCATCGCGGGGATCAGGAATGCCGCGCAGAGCCCGTGGAGCAGCGGCGATGCGGTCAGCGGGAATGACAGGGTAAAGATGCAGATGATGACACTGAGGATACGGTGCGTAAGCCGCGGGCGGCTGCCGGTTTTGCGGATATAGATGCTGCCGGCAAGGTGCATCAGCAGGAACAGTACGGTCGTATGCAGGCCGTCTGCATAGAACAGGATATAGCGGACAAACAGGAATCCCGCCGGCAGCATGAGCCATGCGAAGATCCGGTCATGGCTTTGCAGGAACCATTTCGGCTTCGTGACCGGCTGCGGATAGGGGGAACCGTTTTGTGAATACGGCTGCATCATGTCAGACACTCCTTCAGACATATTTTGCTGCAAATGCGGCGATCTGTCCCATGCGTTTATAGGTGATGCATTTGCAGAGCAGATCGGTGAATTTTCCGTATTTGCGGTAGAGCAGATTAAAGATTAGATAGCCCATGCGCTGATCCTTCGTTTTCGGCAGGCGCCGGAAAATATTTTTCAGGCTGTATACATCGCGGTAGACATTCAGGTAGCCCTGATACAGCACATCGGGCGTCATGCCCAGCGGTTTGAACACGACATTCGCCGTGTTATAGCGCGAAAGATCGTGCGAGGTGATGCGCCCCGCCGCCTGCATCCGTGCATAGAGCGCGGTGCCGGGATAGGGCGTGAGGATATGCGAGGTCACGGTCTCGATCTTATTCCGGACGATCCAGTCAACGGTCGCAGAAAAGGTCTCCGGCGTATCGCCGTCCAGACCGAACACGAAGCTGCCGTTGATCATGATGCCGCGGCTGTGGATCGCTTCGATCGCCTGTTCATATTCCTGCGTGGTATTCTGTACCTTGTGGACATTCTGCACAGAGGCGGGATTGATGCTCTCAAAGCCGATGAACAGGCTCCGGCAGCCGGAGCGCTTCATCAGATCGAGCAGCTCCGGATCCTTTGCGGCATTGATCGAGACCGCCGCCTGCCATTTCAGATGCATCGGCTGAATCTCCCGCAGGAATGCCTTTGTCCATTTGGGATTCCCCGCGAAATTGTCGTCGATGAACATGATATGCCGCGTACCGGCGGCGCGGATCTCCCGGATCACATCGGGGATCGGGCGGTTGACGAAGTGATGCGCGGCGGCGCTGTTATAGCAGAAGTCGCAGCGGAACGGACAGCCGCGGCTCGTGTGGATGACGCTCGTGAAAAGGTATTTGCTCCGGTCGATCATATCATAGGCCGGTGAAACAATATCCTCGCCGCGCAGCTTTCCGCTGCACCGATAGACCGGTTTCAGACTGCCCTTTTCCGCATCGCGGACGATCTCCGGCCATGTGCCCTCCGCCGCGCCGACGCAGAGCGCATCGAACGCATCCGGCGGGATCGTTTCAAGAGCGGTCGTGATATGGATGCCGCCCGCGACAACGGGAATGCCGCGCCTGCGGAAGCGTTTCGCAATGCGCATCGCACGCGGCAGCGAATCGACTGTCACGGAAATCCCGACGAGATCCGGCTGATCGTCATAGCGGACGGATTCAATGTTTTCATTTTCGAGGCGGATGCGGTGCTGATCCCGCAGGATATTTGCGATCGTCAGCAGGCCGAGCGGCGGCGCCATATGGAGCTTTAAGTCCGTGTCCATCGGCCGCTTGATCATGCGGGGCTGTATGAGCTTGATATACATGATGATCCCTCCGTATCACGCGGCGGATGACTGCGTTTGAATTCGTTGAGCCAGAGTGCAGCGAAAAGGATAAACGGGAGCAGCAGCAGGATCAGCGCGGCAATGAGCGTGCGCAGTCCGCTGCGGGCGCGGTGCTTTTCCTCTTGTGCCTGAATGCGGTCCGGCTCTGATAACAGATATTCTTCCTCGCCGGGCAGTGCCCGGTGCCGTTTCCCTCCGGCATGGTTTCGCGGAGCGTATCAATTTTGTCGCTGTTACGGCACTGTTCGTGCCTATTTTTCGGTCTGGCTTTCATCTCATTCTGCTTTTATTCGCTTCCGGAGAACTTTAGATCATGGCTCCGGCACTGCCGGCGGTCATTCGTCCTTCACATATTCCAGCACATCGCCGGGCTGACAGTCCAGCTCGCGGCAGATCGCCTCCAGTGTCGAAAAACGGACGGCCTTCGCCTTGTTGTTTTTCAGTATCGACAGATTTGCCGGTGTGATGTCCACGCGCTCGGCAAGCTCTCCGGCGGAGATCTTGCGCTTTGCCATCATGACATCGAGATTGACAACGATCGGCATTTTCTCCGCTCCTTTCAGATCGTATAATCGTTTTCCTCGCGCAGTTCTACGGCTGCCTCCAGCATATTCTTCATGACGCGCAGCAGCAGCCCCGCAAATGCCGCGATGAATGCGACGAAGAACGCGAGAAAGCGCCAGTAGCACAGCACCAGCCAGATCAGCGCCACACCGAAGCAGCACCACGCGATCCGCCGGAAGCAGACGGTGTTTTCCGTCACAAAGACCTGCTGCTTCGCAAAGCGGTTCAGCAGCGTATGAAGCTGCCAGAGTGCAATGAGCGCGAGGATCGCACTCAGATACAGCGCGATATTCAGCACGATATGGATCGGCTCCTCGCCGGAGACTGCGTCATACCATTCCGTGATGATCGGAATGCAGAACAGTGATGCGATGCCGAGCGCGAATGAAGCGATCGTCAGACAGCGCGAGAGAAACAGCGATTTTTCGGAAGTCCATTTCGGATTCATAGTCAGCACACTCCTTTTTGCTTTCTGGATCCAGTATAGCACAGATCTTTCCGTTTGTCAATAGTTTTTTATCGAAAAACGATATATTTTTTCTGAATTTCAAGATATCCTGCCCGGAGAGGAGTTCATTCGGAATATGAAAAGCAAGCTGATGCTTACAAAACCGCAAAGGATCGCGCTGCTCTGCGCGCTGCCGTTTCTGGCGGCGGCGGCGCTGGTGCTGGCGAGCCGGCTGTATGCGGCGTATATCATGGATCATGTGCCGCCCTGCATTCTGCGCTCATTCACCGGTCTGCTCTGTCCGGGCTGCGGGATGACGCACGCGGTCTTTGCGTTGTCGCACGGCGACATTATGGAGTCACTGCGGGAGAATGCGCTCCTGTTGTTCGGCGCGGTGATCCTGCTGCTGCGGTATCTGGAGCTGTGGCTCGGCGCACTGGGGCGCGGCCGGAATCTGTTCCCGCGCAGCAAAGGCTTCTGGTGCGGCGTGTTTATTTTCTGGAGCGGTTACTATATCATCCGCAATCTTATTTGAAGAAAGGTACAGCATCATGGATATCAAAGCATTTCTCCGGAAGAACAAAGGTCTTTTCATTTTCCTTGCGGCCATCGCTGTCGTCGTCACCGGCTGGTTTTTGATCTGGCGGCATCTCGGCAGGCAGGTCGAAAAGGCGGCCTATGAATCCGCTTTCGATCAGCTCATTTTCGACGGCGCATATTATCACCGCTGTGAGCTAGAAACCGTGCAGGACTATCTGCCGGAGGTGCAGGAGATCGGTGAGGCGCTGCGCGGGGAGCAGCTCGGCACGCTGAGCTTTCCGTCAGAGGAGGGGACGGTCAAGTGTCCGCTCTATGCCTGCAAGCCGCTGACGGACGCGGGCAAAATGAATGCGGTCATCCTGCTGGAGCGGGATGCAGGCTTTGTGCCCTATGAGCTGGCAGGCTTTCGCTATCTCGATGAGAGCCCGTCGATCTGGGCGGTCTGCTCTTCCTACGGCATCGGCCGTGCGGCGGATCTCGAATCCGTCACCGTGACCGATCCGGAGACCGGCAAAAGCGAGACGATCACCGATGAAAAAGCGCTTTCGGATTTCTTTGACAAATTCGTCAAGCTCGGCGAGGATCTCGGTCAGGCGGGAACGGCAAAGGCATATTATGCTGCATATACGGCGGAATTCGGCGAATCGGATGACATGGTGCTGGAGGATGACACCGTCAAGGCGGCGAATGATGAGATCAACGAAAAAGCGCTTGCCTTCTGGACAAAAGACGTCCGCAGAGTCACGATCCGCATGAAGAACGGCTATGTGCTGCGCGACTGCATCTATGCCCCAGTCCCGAAAATATTCTCTATATACGGAGATTATGCGATCACGGAGCCGTTCTTTGCGGAAGAATCGCAATAAATGGTCAGACATATGAAAATCAGACATAGAATCTCTTGACAGAATGCGCAAAACAGAGTATAATACAATTAGCGTACCATGTGCAGCAGTCAGCTGCACCGGTGCTTTTCAGATGTCAAAGGAGGCAGCAATATGTTTTGCAGAAATTGTGCAGAGGTTATGCTTGATACGGACATTACCTGTCCGAAGTGCGGCTTTGCCGCCGGTACAGGTGTCAAATATTGTTCCCAGTGCGGATCTGAAACGCCCCCCGGCACCGTGATCTGTGAGATCTGCGGGCAGGCCGTGACCAGTGTCCCGACCGGCGACGGGATGCAGTTCCAGGCGCAGCCCGATTTCCAGCAGCAGTACTCGAATCCCGGCTATCAGGATCCGAATACATTCCAGCAGTCGACCTTCACGCAGGCACCGCAGTACGGACAGCAGTCCCAGTTCGGCCAGTCCTCGCAGTTCGGCCAGACCTCACAGTTCGGTCAGCAGCAGTATGGTCAGCAGCAGTACGGTCAGCAGCAGTACGGTCAGCAGCAGTACGGCACCCGCTCCGCCGATCCCAATGCCTACGGTCAGCAGGCAGGCTATTCCGCACCGAATACCTTCCAGCAGACCAATGCCGGCCAGTTCTATCAGGGCGTGACCTATAAGTCCAAGGTCGCGGCAGGCCTGCTCGGCATCTTCCTCGGTGCATTCGGCGTCCACAACTTCTACCTCGGCTTTACCGGCAAGGCGGTCGCGCAGCTCCTGCTTACGATCCTCTCCTGCGGTGCGCTGAGCTTCGTTTCCGCGATCTGGGGACTGATCGAGGGCATCATGGTTCTGACAGGCTCGATCAAGACAGACGGCAAGGGTCTTCCGCTCAAGGAATGATCCGCCGCATACAGAAAGAGAATACAAACAGTCACCAGACTGTCACGAATTATCATCTGTTTTTCATGTTTGCCTGAAAAATATTCAGGTTCATTTAAGTTGCTTCCGGTATACTGGAATCAAGCTCAGGGGGAAACCGTCAGACAGACGGTTCATAGCAGCTCGACATCCTACCATCACCTGAAACATATTTGTGAAGGAGGCAACCGCTATGGCAATCAGTACATTTCAGCGCCGTGAGGTCAAATTTCTGCTTTCGGCAGAGCAGTTTGCAGCACTGCTGACTGTTGTGAATGACCATATGAATCCCGATCCCTACTGTCTGGACGGCAAGGAATACGGCATCTACAATATCTATTACGATACGCCGGAAAACCTGCTGGTCCGCAGATCCATCGAAAAGCCCTATTACAAGGAGAAGCTCCGTCTCCGGAGCTACTACTCTCCGGCAGCGCCGGATTCCTCCGTGTTCCTCGAGGTCAAAAAGAAGATCGGCGGCATCGTCACGAAGCGCCGCGTCTCCATGACACTCCAGGAGGCGGATGCCTATGTCCAGACGCGTGTGAAGCCTTACTACGAGCGCTTCATCGACCGGCAGGTCATGCGCGAAATGGATATCTTCCTCAATTTCTACGGTACTCTCCAGCCGCGGCAGTATATCAGCTACCAGCGTGCTGCATACTTCGGCAAGGACGATCCCGAATTCCGCCTGACCTTCGACCGTCAGATCACCGCAAGACGCTATGATCTGACGCTCGCGAAGGAAAGCTACGGCGAGCAGCTCATTCTGCCCGATCAGCGGATCATGGAGATCAAGGTGCCCGGTTCGATCCCGCTCTGGATGAGCAAAGCGCTCTCCGAGCTTGAGATCCGCCGCATCAGCTTTTCGAAGTATGGCACAGCCTATCAGAATCATGTGCGCCGGCTCGCAGAGGAACAGAAGGAAGAAAGGAAGATCATCTATGCTTAATTTTGCAGCAACAGTCCCGGTCATTTTCCGGCAGATATTCAATGACCAGTCAGAAGCGAATATCAATTTCCCGTCCGTCTGGCAGGTTCTCGCCTGCGTCCTAAGCGCATTGGTGCTGGGATTCCTGATCGGTCTGGTCTATATGTTCACCCACCGCAAGAGCGGCTATGCCCAGAGCTATGTGCTGGCCATGCCGATGCTCTCCGGTCTGGTCGCAACGATCATCGTGATGATGTGCCTGCTCGCGAGCAGCACGACCGGCGTGACCGCCGCGATCTCGCTGACCGGTGCATTCTCACTTGTCCGCTTCCGCTCCGCGCCCGGCGATCCGCGCGACATCGCGTATGTGTTCTTCGCGATGGTCATGGGAACGGTCTGCGGCATCGGCTTTATCGGCTATGCCTGCCTGATCTTCCTGATTCTCGCAGCCGTCCTGATCCTGTTCAATGTCATCAACTTCGCAGCGCCGAAAACACAGGATATGACGCTCAAGGTCACGATCCCCGAAAATCTCAATTACAGCGGGCTGTTCGATCAGGTGTTTGAAAAGTATACAACAGATTCCGTGCTTCGCCGTGTCAAGACGACGGATTTCGGAACACTGTTTGATCTGATCTATTCTGTCCGCGTCAAGACTGATGCCGACCAGAAGAAGTTCATCGACGAGATCCGCGCACTGAACGGAAACCTCAATGTCACACTGGTTCTTTACAAATACGACGATCAGATCTACGATACCAAAGCAAAGTAATTTTTCCGGAGGACTGAGGTGCTGAGATCGGTGCCTCGGTCCTTTTCGTCACTGTGCAGAGAAAGGGTTTTGGATATGAAAGAGAACATGAAAAAAGGGCGTTCTGCCGCGTGGCTGACCGCAGCACTCGTGCTTGCGGCAATGCTTTCGGCCTGCGGACAGGACAGCGGCACCGCGCAGACGGCCGCGGAGAGCAGCATTGCAGAGGCGGAATCCTCCGCAGATGAGAGCACAGAGGCGGAGGATTCCGTTTCCGAAGAAAGCAGCATGGATGACAGCTCTGCCGCAGACAAGAGCAGCAGCAAATCCGAAAGCAGCAAATCCGACAGCAGCAAGAGCAGCAAGGACAGCTCTGCCGCGGATTCCAAATCCGAATCATCATCGGACAAATCCTCCAAGTCCGAGAGCAGCACTGTATCCAAATCGTCCGACTCCAAGTCAGGCGGCAGCACGCAGCAATCCGGCGGCGGCCAGAGCAGCCAGAGCACACAGGGCGGCCAGTCTGCGGGCGGCGGGCAGAGTACCTCCGGCGGCGGCAGCAGCCAGACCTCCGATCCCGATCCGGAGGAGGAGGAAGAGGTCATCAACTATATCTATCTCGCGGACGGCGCAACCAAGTATACCGGCGGCGGCGTGTCCGTCAGCGGCGATACGATCAAGATCGGCGACGGCGGCTCCTATGAGATTTCCGGTACGCTGACAAACGGCCAGATCTTTGTGCTGACCGACAAGAAAAAAGTCAAGCTGCGCCTGAACGGTGTCAGCATCACGAATCAGTCCGGCTCCGCGATCAACTGCCAGAACGCCAAAAAGCTGACGGTCAATGCGCTCGCGGGCTCGGTGAATTATCTGGAGGACGGCGGCGAGCATGATGCCGATAAGGGCACGATCTTCTCGGAGGATACGGTCACACTCAAGGGCGACGGCGAGCTGAATATCAAGGCGAATTATGCGCACGGCGTTCAGAGCGATGATGATATCATCGTCAACGGCGGCAATATCAATATCACATCAACTAAATCCTGCCTGCATTCCAACGACGGCATCGAGATCAACGGCGGAAATCTTTTCTGTGACGGCGGCACGAACGGCATCAAGACCGACGGCTATATCACGATCACCGGCGGCGATTCGGTCTTTATCGGCGGCACCCGTGAGGAGAAGGGCGCGATCTACTGCGACGGTCTGTTCACGGTGACGGGCGGCAGCTTCCGTGCGATCGGCAACACCTGTGCGATGCCGGATGCGCAGACGTCTGCGCAGAATGTGATCGGCGCGGTCTTCTCACAGCAGCAGCAGGGCGGTACGCTGGTCAATTTTGCGAGCGGCGGCAGCGGCATTTTGACGATGACCTCTCCGCGCACATTCAAATATGTGGTCTATGCCGGCGACAATCTGTCATCCGGCGCGGAGTATACGGTCTCCTACGGCGGAACGAGTGACGCCTCGCCGGAGCATTACACCTATTACGGAACCTATTCCGGCGGCACGGACGGCGGCAGCTTCACGCTCGACGGCAATGTCTTTTTCTACAATGTGAAATAAAGCCGCTTCCGGCAGCATTTTAAGAAAAAGACTTGCATTTTTCGCCGTTTTGCGTTATGATATAGGTGTTGATGCGCTGCGCAATGCTCTGCGGCATCAAACCATGAACTCTCAGCAGAAAGGATGATCCCAATGTATCATTTCAACGCAGACCGCGCGATCGAGGAATGCTGCCGCTGGATCCAGGACTGGTTCGCGGAAAACGGCGACGGCTGCCCGGCAGTGCTCGGCATCTCCGGCGGCAAGGACAGCTCCGTCTGTGCCGCGATCCTCTGCCGCGCACTCGGCGTACACCGCGTCATCGGCGTTCTGATGCCCCGCGGTGAGCAGCCGGATATCGACGATTCCCAGCTTCTCTGCAAGCATCTCGGCATTCTCAATGTCACGGTCAATATCGGCGAAGCTGCCGATGCCGTGGAGCGTGCCGTTGCAGCCGTGACGCCGCTTTCCGAGCAGGCAGTCACCAATCTCCCGCCCCGCATCCGCATGACAACGCTCTATGCCGTTTCGCAGAGCGTCGGCGGCAGAGTCGCCAATACCTGCAATCTCTCCGAGGACTGGGTCGGCTATTCGACCCGCTGGGGCGACAGCATCGGCGATTTCTCCCCGCTCTCGCATTTCACGGCGACCGAGGTCAAGGCGATCGGCCGCGCACTCGGACTGCCGGAGCGTCTGGTCGAGAAGCCGCCCTCTGACGGTCTCTGCGGCAAGACCGATGAGGATAATCTCGGCTTCACCTATGCAGAGCTTGACCGCTACATCCGCGAGGGCATCGAGCCCGCACCGGAGACAAAGGAGCGCATCGACCGCAAGCATAAGCAGAATCTGTTCAAGCTGAAAATGATGCCGGCATTCGAGTTCGATCCGTCGGCAGAGTGAATATGTGCATACAAAAGCCCCTGAGCGTTCATTGCTCAGGGGCTCTGCTTATGTCAGCTTTTCGTATTCATGCTTCTTCGGCCGCTCCATGAGTCCCTTGACGACATCCCTGACATCGAGATCCTCGAACAAAACCTGATAGAGCGCCGTCGTGATCGGCATATCAATTTCATAGCGCCGCGCAAGGCCGTATGCCGCACGGCAGCTGTAGTAGCCCTCGACCGTGCCGATCTGCTTGACCGCATCCGACGGACTCACGCCCTGTCCGATCAGGATACCGGCGCGGCGGTTGCGCGAATGCATGGAGGTACAGGTTACGATCAGGTCGCCGATGCCGGTCAGTCCCGCAAAGGTATTCGCACGCGCACCCAATGCCGAGCCGAGCCGCTCAATCTCATGCAGACCGCGTGTCATCAGCGCCGCTTTGGTATTGTCGCCGAAGCCGAGACCGTCCGAGATACCGGCCGCCAGTGCAATGACATTCTTGAGCGCACCGCCCAGCTCGCAGCCGGTCACATCGTCATTGATATACACACGGAAGGTCGGCGAGCTGAACCACTCCTGCACCAGATATGCAGCCATACGGTTCGCAGATGCCGCAACGACCGTTGTCGGGATGTTTCTGCCGACCTCCTCCGCATGGGACGGGCCGGTCATGCAGACATATGCGCCGTTCGGGATTTCCTCCGCAAACAGCGTGCTCATCAGCTTGAGGGAATCCTCCTCGATGCCCTTGCCCGCATTGACGATCACCGTGCCGTTTTTGACGTGCGGCGCGACCTGTTTGCAGGTGCTGCGCACATAGGCTGAGGGGATCGCGAACAGCACCAGATCGCTGTCGTCGATCACAGAGAGATCCGTGGTCAGTGAAAGGCCGTTCGGGATTTTAACGCCGGGGAGCTTTTCCTTCTGCTCTCCGTCGCGGCGCATCGCCTCAATTTCCTCCGGCAGTGCGCTCCAGAGCGTGATCTCATGCTGCTGCGCCGTGCAGAGCATGACCGCCAGCGCCGTGCCGAAGCCGCCGCCGAGTACCGTGATTTTTGCCATGACAGTTTCCTCCTTCATATCGTCTAATGAACGCAACTCGTTATGCCGTGAACAACCGCACAGCAGCACTGCCGGATCTTTGCAGGGCTGCCCATTAACAATAAAACTCTTTCAGCAAGCTCTCATCGCGGTTTTCTGTTTTTTCCGGAAGCAGGATCATCAGAGCCTCACCCGGTATCTCTCCGTAGCAAAGCGTTTGCATTGCCCGTATATGATCCGGACGAAGTTTGGAACATCCCCCGTCCGGCATGATGAAAAACCTCTCCGAAATCTGAAAACCGACATGCGTATCGCCTTCTGTATACCTAAGGATTTTGAGCTGCCTTACCGGATCGTAGTACATAACTACAGTTTCAGACACTAAATAAGTGTCGGTATCATACTCATTACCGCCGATCCAGCATCTTTCGGACGAATTCTGAATTTTTAAGAGTTCCTTTTCCAGCTGTTCCGGCGCAATCTCCTTGACAGCCGCAGCGATCTCCTCAAAGCTGTCAAAAAGCTCCGTTCTTTGAAATTCCGGATCGGTGCTGTCCAGATATCCGTGCCAGTGCTGCACCTCATATGTAACCGGCGTCTCAATATAATAAAGATGTGTGCCGTCTGTGGCGATTGCAAGAATTCTTTTACCCCTCAACCGGTTGTGCCAGAGCAGATGGCGTGTCTGATCGGTATCTTTGCGAAAGCCGGTTTCGGTTTTTATGAGCGGCCATATCCAGCCGCCTTCCTCCAGACAGTAATACTCGCCGCTGCATTCCAGCACACGCGCTCTTCCGGGGCTGCAAAATAAACCCGTAAGCTGATCGGAATCCAGGGGCTGCTCTGACGGCAGTACTGCATTGATATGATACTGATCCCGCAAAGCGTTCAGCAGCATGGTATCATAGCGTTCTATGACTTTCTGCCGCAGTTCCGGAATCATTTCAATCACACCGCGGCCGGAAGCACTGCTCTCCTGCTTCTCCGGCGCTGCGGGCGGAGCAGCAGGCAGTTCCTGCGCTGCGGGCGGAACAGCAGGCGGCTCCTGCGCTGCGGGCGGAGCAGCAGGCGATTCCTGCGCTGCGGGCGGAGCAGCAGGCGGTTCCTGCGCTGCGGGCGGAGCAGCAGGCGGTTCCTGCGCTGCGGGCGGAGCAGCAGGCGATTCCGGCGCTGCGGGCGGAGCAGCAGACAGCTCCTGCGCTGCGGGCGGAGCCTTCTCTTTTTTATCGGTAATCCTGCGCTCGGTACCGTTTCTGAGCCGCTCGATATTCTCATGATGACTGTATACAATCAGGAACGCCGGCACCGCAATCAGCGCCGTATAGAGCAGCGATACGCTCCAGTATGCACCGCGGACAAAATGCTCCAGAATGACCGTCACCGGAATCACGCTGAGCGTTGCGATGCAGGAGGCCAGCGATACATATTTCGAGCGCCAGAGGATGAGCCCGAAAACTGCCATGAGAATCACAAAGGTCAGCGGATTGATGACGAGAAAGACGCTCACGCCGACCAGCACGCCCTTTCCGCCGCGGAAGCCGTGCCAGATCGGGAACACATGACCCAGCACCACAAAGATCGCCGCCACATAGCAGAGCCAGCGGTAGTCATATGCTTCGCCGGTGCCCTCCGAAAGCGGCGCCCATGCGAGCTGCCTGCAAACAAACTGTGCCAGCGCCATTGCCGCCGCACCCTTGCCAAGATCTATGATGAGTGTGCAGATGCCGCAGACCTTGCCGAAGCAGCGCAGCACATTTGTCAGTCCGGCATTGCCGCTGCCGAATTTCCGGATATCCTCATGCTTCAGGAGCCGGACGGATACGATCCCGCCGTTGAAGCTGCCGAACAGATAGCCGATCGCCGCAGCGATCAGAATGCTGACAATATACCCCAATGCATTATGCATAAATCTGTCTCCCTGTTATATTATTCCGCATTGTGCTTTATCATGAATACGATCCCGATGATCCCGCCGACCGAAAGCAGCATCACGAGGCACCACATCAGAATATGCGGGGCACCTGCGGATGCGGCCGCAGCGGGCACATCTGTTTCCGCCGGCAGATCGGCAATCTCCGCAGCGGAGATCTCTGCCGCGAGTGTCACCGCAGATGCTTCTGTCAGCTCCGCCGCAGCCGTCAGCGATCCGGAGACCGTTGTTTCCGCAGCCGTCGTTTCAGCGGATGTTTCAGATGTTGCGGAGGATGCTTCCGCAGTCGTTGCCGTTTCGGTCGCAGTAGAGGTGGCTGTTGTTGTCGCGGCCGCTGTCAGCAGCGGAAGCGTCGTACCGTTCTCCGCCGGCGCATTCAGAGCAGCCGGCGAAGTCTGTGCCGCCGCGCTCTGCTTTCCGGTGCCGGACGCAGGAATCGAGATTCCCTTCTGCTCCGCAATCCGTTCTGCCGCCCGCATGGCCGCATCGCTGTCATCTGCAAAGATGCCGCAGAATTCGAGGATCATCTCACTGTTGTCATGGATATATCCGACCAGCTCGCTGTAGGGATAGTATTTTCCGTTCCGGTAGACACCCGCGCCGTCTGAATTGCCGCTTGCCAGCAGTCCGGCCGCCTGCGAGATATATTCCTCCGGCACACCGATCCCGCGGAGCGCTGCATACACATCATTTTCTGTCTCGGCTGCTGCATTCATCGGCAGTGCTGCAAGACACAGCAGCATCAGCACCAGCGTAAAAAATCTTTTCATGCGGTTATCCCTTGCTGCCGGAGTCATTTCCGCGCTCGCGGATGATGAATCGCACCGGCGTACCCTCCAGTCCGAATGTTTCGCGGATCTGATTCTCCAGATAGCGCTGATAGGAAAAATGGAACAGATCTGCGCGGTTGACGAAAAATACGAAGGTCGGCGGCTGTGTGCTTGCCTGCGTCATATAGTAAATCTTCAGGCGCTTGCCCTTGTCGGTCGGCGGCTGCACACGCGCTGTCGCATAGGCCAGAACATCGTTGAGCTTTCCGGTCGTGATGCGCATTGCGTTATTCGCCGCGACCTGCTGAATCAGCGGAAAGAGCTTCTGCACGCGCTGGCCGGTCTTTGCGCTGATAAACAGGAACGGCACATAGCTCATGAAGCTGAAATCATTTTCCAGCTTCTTCTGGAATTCCTGCATCGTTTTGCCGTCCTTCTCGACGAGATCCCATTTGTTGATGCAGACGATGCAGCCCTTGCCCTGCTGATGCGCATAGCCCGCGACCTTGCTGTCCTGCTCGGTGAAGCCGGTCGTCGCATCGATCAGGATGACTGCGACCTGTGCGCGGTCAACTGCCATGAATGCGCGCAGCACGCTGTAATGCTCGACATTGTCGCTGATCTTTGACTTTTTGCGGATGCCCGCCGTGTCGATGAACAGATATTTTCCGGTCTCATTCTCATAGGGCAGGTCGATCGCGTCACGCGTCGTGCCGGCTTCGTTGGCAACGATGCTGCGCTCCTCGCCTGCGAGATGGTTGATGAGGCTCGATTTGCCGACATTCGGCTTGCCGATGACCGCAACGGCAATGCGCTCTGCGTCCTCCTCCTGATCCGTCTCTGCGGGGAGCAGTGCGCAGACTGCGTCCAGCAGATCGCCGGTGCCGCTGCCGTGAATGGACGAGACCGGATAGGGATCGCCGAGACCGAGATTGTAGAACTCATAGAATTCCGGCGGCACATCGCCGGGGCTGTCGCATTTGTTGACGCACAGCACGATCGGCTTGCCGGATTTTTGCAGCATATTCGCGACATCCAGATCATTCGCGGTCACGCCCGCGCGCAGATCCGTGATCAGTACGATGACATCGGCGCGCTCGATCGCAAGCTCCGCCTGCCGGCGCATCTGCTCCAGCATATGGTCATCGGTTTTCGGCTCGATGCCGCCCGTATCGACGAGCATGAAATTCCGCCCGCACCATTCCGCTTTGGCATAGATGCGGTCACGGGTCACGCCGGGCGTATCCTCTACGATCGAGAGCCGCTGGCCGACGATCTTGTTGAAAAAGGTCGATTTTCCGACATTCGGACGCCCGACCACGGCGACAACTGGCAGAGCCATAGCTTTGATTCTCCTTTATCAGGGCGTGCTGACACTCAGCCTAACACGCGTCATTTCATTCCGCGGCACGGGGACATCAGGGCGTCTGCTGAAGATGCCTTGTCAGCAATCTCAGAATCTGATTCGACAGATGCAGGTTTTTCATGTCAAAACCGATGCGATCCTTTTGGGTGCCGCAATACCGGATCAGGATATCAGCGCCTGTAATGCCGTTCTCACTGATTCTGTCAGCCTTCGAGACTTCGCTGATCTCACGAACCCTGTAGGCATGATATGTCACATAATTCAGCACATACTGATCCGACACATAGATAAATTCATTGACTGCGGTGCAATGCTCCAAAGCGCGGTTCATCTCGGCTTCCGATTCCAGTCCGACGGCTTTTTCCATGCGCCTGAGCTTTGGCCTGACGAACAGGTCACTTTTTATCGACCACAGCGCGTATGCTGCCAAAGCAGCGGAGAGCAGCATTGCCACATTCAGCTTGCTGTGCAGAACCGCAAACACAATAATCAGCTGAAAAATCAGAAATCCGCCTCGCATTATTATGTTTTGCCGCGTCCGTTCTTTGATCCGCCGGATCAGATCCTGATACATATTTTCCACCTCTGTTTCTGAAACGCCGCCTTATTCGCCCGCGGCCAAGCCCAGAACGGTGTCCAGCAGCACATAGCCGTCCACCTTGCATTTGATGACCGGCACGCCGAGCGCTTTTTCCAGATCCTCCCGCGATCTGTCATCGAGGAACACATCGTCATGCCGCAGACAGGTCTCCGTCAGCAGCACCGCGCTGCCGAGCGCCTTGCCCTTCAGCTGTGCGCGGAGATCCTGAAAGGTCAGCAGCCCCGCAACGGTTACGGTATGCCCGTAGAAATCATTGTAGACCGTGATGACCTGACAATGCACCTGCGGGAATTTCGCTTCGAGATCGCGCATCATCTTGTCAAGGAACGGCGCAGCCGCCGTGCCGGTCGCGATTGTCAGAAAGCGCGCATCTCCGTCATATTCGGCATCCTCCAGCGCATCGTAGAATTCATTCATCAGATATCGGAGCATCCCGACACCGTTCTCATACTGCGGATAGCCCTCGTAGGCCTCGTCCTCCGGCAGCGGCAGTCCGGCGAGCAGATACAGCTCATCGGATGCATAGACGATGCGGCTGCCGTTCGCGGCAAGGCTCCAGCGCTGCACGGCTTCGATCTGCTCGACCGCCGCCCGCGCTGTTTCCTGCGTGAATGCGGGAATCGGGCAGAGCTTTTCGCGGAATTTCGTCATGCCGAACGGCACGACCGCGATGCTCTCGACTGCCGGCACCATTCCGAACAGATCCGCGAGCGTCTTATGCAGATTGTCGCCGTCATTCCATGTCGGGCAGAGGACGATCTGACAGTTCATCGGCACGCCGGCATCGGCCATGCGGCGGAGATATTTCAGTGATTCACCCGCTTTTTTGTTGCCGAGCATTTTATTGCGCAGCAGCGGATCGGTCGTCTGTACGGAGACATTGACCGTCATATGCATTTTGATGATGCGGTCAACATCCTCGTCAGTGAGGTTGGTCAGCGTGATATAGCTGCCCTGCAAAAAGGAGAGCCGGGAATCGTCATCCTTGAAATAGATCGTTTCCCGCATTCCTTTCGGATTCTGGTCGATGAAGCAGAAAATGCAGTGATTGCCGCAGGTGCGCTTTTCGTCCATGAGCGCAGTCGCGAAGCAGAGGCCGGTGTCCTCATATTCGCCCTTGCGCAGGCTGACCTCCTGCTCGGCGCAGTCCCGCAGGAAGCGCACAGTCAGCTGCTTCGCGGTGACGGCGAAGCGATAATCCAGCACGTCATGGATCACGGTATCATTGACCGCGATCAGGCAGTCGCCGGCGCGGATGCCCGCTTTGTCAGCCGGAGATCCGGCGATAATATCGGTGATCTCGATCAAAGCCGTTCCCCGTCCTTTCATGCAGTCAAGTTCATTTTTTCATAAACAACGAAAAGGGGAGAAGCACGCCTCGTCCCTCTCCCCTTTGCAATACGCTTGAAACAAGAGCGGAGAATTACTCCTCCTCGATCTTGAGTACAGCAACGCCCTTATAGAAACCGCACTGCTTGCAAACCTTGTGGGGCGCTTTGTAAGCGCCGCAGTTGGAGCAAGTGCTCATTGCGGGCATCGTCAGCTTGCTGACTGCGGAACGGCGTGTGTTGCGTCTTGCTTTGGAAACTTTTCCCTTCGGTACTGCCATTTTCGGCACCTCCTTTATTAAATTGCGTAATGAAATTCACGGCTGCCGGATCATTCAAACACCAGTGTGATATCACCTTCGCCGCAGCTGCATTCTCCGTCATTGCGGTTTTTGCCGCAGACCGGACACAGTCCCTTACAGTCGGGTCTGCAAAGGGTCTTGGTCGGCATTGCCAGCCGGAGATCCGTCATTGCGGTCTCGGCGAGATCCAGCATCGCATCGGGTGCCAGCAGATATTCCAGTTCATTCTGCTCCGTGGCAGCCTCCGTGACGACGACATGGACGAAATCCTCATCCACAGGCATCTCCACGGGTGAAAGGCAACGGTCGCATTCCAGTGCCGGAACACAGTGCAGATGATAATTCAGCATCAGCACGCCCGCACGGTTTTCGAGCGATCCCGTGATATGCGGCAGCTCTGCAAAGCCGAGGCCGTAGCCTGCGGCAGTCTCGCTGTCGATCGTGAGATCCAGTGCCCGTTTCTCGTCCGGACGCAGCAGCAGTGACCGGATCGAGATCCGGTATCCGCCGTTCGGCTCCTGCATAGACATTAACCCGCCTTTCGGAAAATCTGCGGCGTTTTTGCATACAGCATTACGAAATGATTATACCAAAAACGCCGCTTTTTGTCAATTCGATTATGAAAATTGCGGCATTTCCGCTAAATTTTCACTCAGTCAGCCTGCGGAATCAGGTATTTGAGTACAGATTCCGGCAGGTTCTCGTTGTCCTCGGAAACGGTAAAGATCATCTGCACATCGTCGCCGGTCAGGATATCGAGCTTTTCGAGCAGTGCGCCGAGCTCATCGTAGTTTCTGCCGCCGATCTTGAGGATGCCGTCCACGAATACCTCTTTGATGTCGTAGTTGCCGGCGAGGACGCCTGCAACGAAGCCGTAGAACATATCGAAGCCGTTGATGTTGTAGCGCTCCGCATCGACCAGACGAACCTTGTGGTTGACGCTGTAGGTGAGCTTCATGCACTTTTCAATGCAGATGATATTGCCGGTCGTTGCCTTGACAGCATCGTCAATCATCCCCAGCAGGATCTTGGTCTTGCCTGAGCCTCTTCTTCCGGTAATAATTTGAATCATAATGATACTCCCTTCGTTGAATAAATTCTTACACCGAAGTGTATGGGAACCGTAGTGAAATCAGTGCAGCTTTGCTTCGAGTGCTGCCTTCATGTCCTCATAGCCGGGCTTGCCGAGCAGAGCAAACATATTCTTCTTGTAGCTTTCCACGCCGGGCTGATTGAACGGATTGACGCCGAGCATATAGCCGGAGACTGCGCAGGCCTTCTCGAAGAAGTAGATGAGCCAGCCGAGGGATTCCTCAGCGGTGTCATCCAGCTCGATGACGATATTCGGCACACCGCCCTCGGTATGTGCGAGGATCGTGCCCTCCAGTGCGCGGCGGTTGACGATGCTCATGTTCTGGCCGGTCAGGAAGTTCAGGCCGTCTGCATTCTCTGCGTCCGGCTCAAGGAAGAGATCCTGCTTCGGGGTCTTGATGTCGATGACGGTCTCAAAGAGCAGTCTTGCACCGTCCTGGATGTACTGCCCCATGGAGTGCAGATCGGTCGAGAAGATCGCGGAGGACGGGAACAGACCCTTGTTGTCCTTGCCCTCGGATTCGCCGTAGAGCTGCTTGTACCACTCGTTCATCATGGCCATGGACGGATCGTAGCTGACGACCATCTCAACGGCCTTGCCCTTGCGGTAGAAGATATTGCGGAGCGCTGCATAGCGGTAGCAGTCATTCTCCGCAAACGGTGCGCAGTAGGCCTCCTGAGCGGCTCTTGCGCCCGCCATGAGCTTTTCGATGTCGCAGCCGGCAGCAGCGATCGGCAGCAGGCCGACGGCGGTCAGAACAGAAAAACGCCCGCCGACATCATCCGGAATCACAAAACTCTCGTAGCCTTCGGCATCTGCGAGGTTCTTCAGCGTGCCGCGCGCCTTGTCAGTCGTGCAGTAGATGCGCTTCTTCGCCTCATCCTTTCCGTACTTGTCCTCCAGCAGCTTCTTGAAGATGCGGAACGCGAGTGCGGGCTCGGTGGTGGTGCCGGACTTGGAGATGACATTGACCGCAATGTCTCTGCCCTCACAGATCGAAAGCACCTCGTTCAGATAGGTCGGGGAGATATTGTTTCCGACATAGTAGATGTCAGGGGTATCCTTTTTCATATTATTATAGAACGGAGATCTGAGCAGCTCGATCGCAGCGCGCGCACCGAGATAGGATCCGCCGATGCCGATGACGACCAGCACATCCGCCTGCTCCTTGATGCGGGCCGCAGCCGCCTGAATGCGTGCGAACTCCGCCTTGTCGTAGTCTGTCGGCAGCGTCAGCCAGCCGAGGAAGTCGTTTCCGAGGCCGCTCTTTTCGTGCAGAACCTTTGCCGCTGCTTCTGTCTGAACAGCGATGCCCTTCAGTTCATCCTCGCCGAGGAACTGCGACAGATAGCTTGTATTCAGCTTCAAAGCCATAATTGTTACATCCTCCAACTAAATCTGTAATTCCCGGCTCTGCCGCCCCCGCATCCGCCCTCCGGCAGATACCGCAGACAGTTTCACCGATACTCTTATATTTTACTATAGTTTTGCGAATATTGCAAGTGCTTTCTGTCTTTTTGGCAAATATGCCAAATTTGCCCGTGCCATTTGAGCATATTACCCAAAGCAATGTCAGGTCTGTTCACGGAGAAACAGGGTGCTTCGGGTTCTGATTCCTGCTCCTGCGCGCATATACTGCACCGATCGGAGGTGCTGAAATGAAAATGCTGCGGATCCTGCTTTCTGTGATCCTGATTTGTATGCTGCTGCCGGTATCTGTCTCGTCCGAAGCGCTGCCGCGCTGCACCTCCGCACTGATCGAGGCGCAGACGGGAATGTGCATCGGCGGCACGGATGCGGATGTGCAGGTGCCGGCCGGCACGCAGACGAAGCTCATGACCGTATACCTCATGGCAGAGGCGGCGGCATCCGGCAGATTCACGCCGGAGACCGTCCTGACCGTTTCACCTGCGGCAGAGGGAGCGCCCGGCGCGTCTATATGGCTGCGCGGCGGCGAGAAAATGTCCGTGCTGGATCTGCTGCGCGGCGTGATCGTCGGCAATGCGAATGATGCCTGCATCGCGCTGGCCTGCGCGGTCTCCGGCTCGGAGGAGGCATTCGTCCGCGATATGAACGCCGCGGCGTTTTCGCTCGGAATGCGCAGTACCGTCTTTGCCGACTGCACCGGTCTTTCGGCGGAGAATCTGACAACGGCGCACGATCTCGGAATGCTCTGCCGTGCGCTGCTCGGCTATGAATGGCTGCGGCCGGTCTTTACGACATGGCGCTGCTTTCTGCGCGGCGATGCGACGGAGCTTGTCAACGAGAACCGTCTGACGCGCACCGATGATACGCTCTGCGGATTCAAGGCAGGTCACGGCGATGCAAGCGGTTATACGCTGACGCTCGCGGCGCAGCAGGAGCAGATGACGCTCATCGCGGCCGTGCTGGGCTGTCCGGACGGCGATCAGCGCTTCGCCGATGCAAAAAAGCTGCTCGCGAAGGGCTTTGCGGAATACTATGTCACAACGCCGGATCTCTCTGCGGAATTCATGCAGCCTGTCCGGGTGCGTCACGGCACGGATGCAGCCGTTCTCCCGCAGACCGGCGAGCTTCTTTCAATCGCGGCGCCGCGCAGTGAATCGCTCAGCACGGCAGTCGTGCTTCCGCGCTGGCTCGATGCGCCCGTACACCGCGGGGATGTCATCGGAACAGCGGCGTTTTACTGCGGGGATACGCTTCTTTACGAATCCCCGCTGACCGCTGCGGACGATGTGCCGCGCCGCAGCTTTCTGCATACGCTCCGGATGCTGCTCGCAGCATTGTAGCGCTCATTCCCGCTCCAGTGCCGCGAGCAGATCCGCCGGAACATGACGCGGCCCGCGCACCGATACCACGCCGTAATCCTGTAAGCGCACCAGCGGGAACATCTCCGGCGGATAGATGCGCAGCAGACGCATCCGCATGACCGTTTCCATGTGCAGCCCGCCCTGATCGTAATGATACGGAATATTGATCTCCGTCACGGTGCAGGCATAGGTCACCGCGCCGATCGGTTTCCCCTCGTAAATATACACAGTGTCCCCGACGATGAATCTGCCGCTCTGCTTCCAGAGCGTCTCGCCGGTGACGGCAAGCGTCCTTGAGAGATCCTCGTATTTCGGATTCGCCGGAACGAGCCATTCCGTCGGCTCCGTGCGCTGCTTTGCGGATTTTTGGCCGGCCAGCGCATAGCTTGCCCGCAGCGCCGCCGTGACGCGTTCAGTCTCCACGCTGCCGTCCAGCAAAACCGTGAGCCAGCTGTTCTTGTTCATGTGATACGCCGGAAAGAACCCCTTCTGCCGCAGCACCGAGCCGAGCATCATCGGGTCGCACCGGACATTCAGCATATCGCAGACCGTATCGTCCGGCAGGCCGAGCTTCGCCTTTGATACCGGCATAATGAGCCCGTACCATTTGCCGTTCGGATGGCGCAGTACGGCAGCATCGGGCGTGCGTGCCCAGAGATACTCCGGCTTGGTCTGGTACTGCTCCGCCGCAAACCGCAGAACAGATTCCTTTTCTGCATATTCTTTTGCCATTTTTCCTCCTGTATCAGAACGGCCGCCGGCCTGCATTCCGCAGACCCGCGACAGTCTCCGTCACCGTGCGGATGATATATCCGATCTCGTCATCGGTGATATCCGTGCCGATCGTCAGCCGCAGTGAACCGCGTGCAAGCTGTGTGCTTCTGCCGATCGCCCGCAGCACATGGCTCGGCTCCGCAGAGCCGGATGCACACGCGCTGCCGGAGGATGCGCAGATCCCCGCCTCGGAAAGCAGGATCAGCAGCGTTTCGCCCTCGATCCCGTCAAAGCTGAAATTGACATTTGACGGCAGCCGCCGCGCCGGATCACCGTTGAGAAAGCTGTCCGGTATCCTGCTCAGTCCCGCGATCAGACGGTCACGGCGCTGTGTCAGGATCGCGGCATCATCCGCCATATTCCGGACGGATTCCGTGAGCGCTGCCGCCATACCGGCGATCGCGGGGAGGTTCTCCGTTCCGGCGCGGACACCGCGCTCCTGTCCGCCGCCGCAGATCAGCCTTGCGGGGCGGATCTCCTTTTTTGCATACAGAATGCCTATGCCCTTCGGCCCGTGGAATTTATGCGCAGAGAGCGAGAGCAGGCCGATCTGCTGTGCCTTCACGTCGATCGGCAGATGCCCCGCCGCCTGCACCGCATCCGTATGGAACAGCACGCCGCGCTGACGGCAGACTTCTCCGATCTCCGCGACCGGCTGGATCGTTCCGATCTCGTTGTTCGCATACATCACCGAGACCAGCGCCGTATCCGGACAGATCGCTTCATCTACCTGCTCTGCGGAAAGGATGCCGCTTTCCGGCACATCAAGCAGCGTGATGCGGAAGCCCTCTTGCCGGAGCGCATCGAGCGTTCGCAGGATCGCGTGATGCTCGATCGCCGTGGAGATGATATGCTTTTTGCCGGATGCCGCGCCGATCGCCGCCGCTGTCCGGAGCGCCTGATTGTCTGATTCGCTGCCGCCGGAGGTGAAGATGATCTCTCTTGCCTCCGCGCCGAGACAGCCTGCGATCTGCCGTCTGGCGTTTTCCAGCAGCCGCTTGGCATCCTGTCCGGCCGCACAGACCGAGGACGGATTGCCGAAATATTCCCGATAGCAGGGCAGCATCGCTTCGAGTGCCGTTTCACTCAGCTTTGTTGTCGCTGCATTGTCTGCATAGATCATTCAAATCCTCCGGATATAAATTGGGGCTAATAAAGATTTGGGTGGATTCTCTTACAAAAAGGGGGGGGTTAGAACAGTTAGGGCGTGTTAGGCTTAGTGTCAACACGCCCTAAAAAGAATAAGGAATCGCTTCGTGATGCTATTTTGAATGGGGGACCTCTATCGCAGGTCCCCAAGCCCGCCGAGCTCTTGAACGCTGAGGAATTTCGCTCTCTGCGGAGAGCGACCAGAGGCTCTGCCTCTGGCCGCATTCTAAAACCTAACGTATTTTCGCACTTTTCAGGCTTTCGTTGGAAGCGGATGAATCAGGGAGTTAAGGCAACACCGCACAAAGCCCGCCTGACGGCTTGGCGGCACATCTGCTTGCATCTTTTCCGTCATCTTGCACAGAAAT
>DGSY01000087.1 GCA_002394125.1 Ruminococcus sp. UBA4350 | reverse complement strand
AGATCTGGGAATCCAATATCTTCGGGAAATCGCTGCATGAGCTGGTCAATGAGGGGCTGCATACGAAGCTCAGCAAGATGCCGCCGGAGGCACGCCTGAAATTGCAGGAGACGCTGGAGCGTGTCATCAATGAGGGATGCAGCGGACTGATCTGTTTTATTCTGTAACAAAAGCCGCCGGTGTGTTTCTGCACACCGGCGGCTGTCTTATTTCGGGATATCAGCTGTGAACGCATACAAAACCGCATGAAAGAATTATTCATGCAGATGCAGCACATTGAGCAGCAGGATCCAGCTCATGCCGTAATAGGTCACGACCGCGACAAGGTCATTGACTGTTGTGATGAGCGGGCCGGATGCGACTGCGGGGTCAATTTTGATCTTTTTGAAAAACAGCGGGATCAGCGTGCCGACCGCGCTGGAGATCAGCATTGCAATGACCAGCGACAGGCCGATGCAGCCGGAGACTGCGAACGAAAAGCCCGCGGTGCGCTGCTTGATGAGCATGATATATCCGCCGACCAGTACGAGCGACAGAATGCCGAGCAGCAGACCGTTGCAGAGACCGACACGCATTTCCTTGAATACCAGTCCCATCTTCTGCCGGAAGGTCAGTGTCTCGTCCATGAGGACGCGGATGGTCACGGCGAGGGACTGTGTGCCGACATTGCCGGCCATATCGAGGATCAGCGACTGAAACGCCATGATGAGCGTCAGCTGCGAGATCACCTGCTCGAAAATGCCGACGACGCTCGAAACGATCAGGCCGAGACCGAGCAGGATCAGCAGCCACGGCAGACGCTTGCGCATACTGCGGCCCAGCGGCTCCTGCAAATCCTCCTCTGCGGTCAGACCTGCGAATTTCGCATAGTCTTCGCCCATTTCGTCATCGACGACCTCGATCAGACTGGCCGCCGTGATGACGCCGAGCATCTGGTTTCCGTTGTCGAGGACGGGAATGGAGTCCTCGGAATAATCCTTCAGCTTTTCGATACAGTCGTCGATCGCCTCATGCGCATAGACATAGGGGAACGAGGTCGAGATCAGGCTTTCGAGCGGAACGCTGTTGCGCGCCGTGATAAGCTCCTTTAAGTCGATCGCGCCGTAATACGCGCCGGATTCGTCCACGACAAAGAGCGTGGAGATATTGTCATTTTCCTCCGCCTGCCGCACAAGCTCGCTCATGGCCTGCTTGACGGAAAGATTCTCGCGGATGATGATGCAGTTCGTTGTCATCTTGCTGCCGATCTCGTCTTCATCGAAGGATGCGATCATGCGGATCTCCTTCCGCAGCGCATCGGGCAGCATTTCGATGAGCAGCGTGCGGCGTTCGCGGTCGATCTCATGCAGGACATTCGCCGCAGTATCGGTTTCCAGATCGGCGATGACGGCCGCCGCTTTCGGGAGATCCATTTCCCGCAGATATTCGCCCGCAGCGGATTCCTCGAGATGCTCAAAGATCTCCGCGAGCATTTCCGCTCCGCAGACGCGGCAGAGCTTTTTGCGCTCCGGCTGCGAGAGCTGTTCCATGATATCGGCAATATCGCTGCCGTGATAGTCTGTCAGCATGGTCTGCATTGCCCGCGGAGAGAAATTTCCGCGGATGATGCTGATGATCTCGTTTCCGTAGTCAGGCTTGACTGCAACGGCGGTCTCCGCGCTCATTACAGCATCCTGCTGATTTTCTGTCGCCATATGTGTACCCTCCGTTTTTTCATGAAATCTGCTGCGATCTCATGACAGCAACGGACAAATGGACAAAAATCCCCTGTCTGCAATGCAAACAGGGGATCATCGGAGGATACGGTCAGAGCAGAGAGAAGCGATGCGGCGAACCGGTCAGTCCGCGCATTCCGATGCTCCGCCGTATCTGCGGTAATCGTCCGTTTGCACCACAACTGTCACCGTTTGCCACATTTCTCACCTCACATTATCATTGGTTTTGCAACAGGTTTATTATAACACATCTAACCGAAAAAGTCAAGGCTGACGCGGCCGTGAAAAGCCTTACATCATCAGCCTTGTGAGGACTGCGTTGGACAGCAGCCAGCCGCGCGGCGTCATCCGGAGCGCATCGCCCTGCATCTCCAGAAATTCCGGTATCAGCGGCGCCGCATTGCGCAGCAGCCTTTCACGGCTCTCCGGCAGATCATCCGGCCGGATGCCCTCCGCAAGCCGCAGTCCGAGCATGATCCGCTCGGATTCGGTCTCCGCCTGCGGCTCGGTGATCTCCTCCGGCTGCACCGGCGCTTCGCAAAAATCACGGAGCGACCGCGGTACCGCAAAGCGTTTCCCGTCATGGCAGGAATGCGCCGCCGGGCCGATGCCGTAATACGGCGCGAGCCGCCAGTATTTGCTGTTGTGGCGGCTCTCATATCCCTGCTTTGCAAAATTGGAAATCTCATAATGCCGGAAGCCGCGGGCGGTCAGCGTGTCGTGCATCTGCATCCAGCGCGCCGCCGCATCGTCGTCATCGAGGATCTCCGGCGGCTGCGCACCGAACGGCGTATCCTCCTCGATTTTCAGCAGATACGGCGAAATATGTGTGACAGGCAGCGAGCAGACGGTTTCCAGCTCACGCGCCCAGAGCGCTTCGGTATGCTGCCGCAGTCCGAGGATCAGATCTGCGGAAAGATTCTCAAATCCCGCATCCGCTGCGCGGTGAACCGCCGCAAGCGCCTGCTCCGGCGAATGCTTCCGGCCGAGAATGTGCAGGATCTCCGCATCAAAGGACTGCACGCCGAGCGAGAGCCGGTTGATGCCTGTTTTCCGCCACTGGGCGAGCTTTTCGGCAGTTGCGGACAGCGGATTTGCTTCGAGCGTGATCTCCGCATCCGCCGAAAGCTGACAGCGTTTCGCGGCTGCGTCAATCATAGCGGCGAGATGCCGGACGGGGAGAAGCGAGGGCGTTCCGCCGCCGAAATAGAGCGTGTCCGCCGGCAATCCGGCAGGCAGTGCGGCGAGATTCCGGCAGACCGCATCCGCATATTCCTGCACCGCGGCCGCCGAATACCGCACCGAATAAAAATCACAGTAGGGGCATTTTACCGCGCAGAACGGCACATGAATATAGATGCCGGCCTTCATACGCGCTTGATCGCCTCGACCAGCTTGCCGAAGAACATATCAAACAGAAATCCGAGGATATATGCCGCGACCAGCGGGCCGACGCCGAAGATCAGCACCTGCATCAGATTCGTGTGGACGAAATAGACAACGATGACCATGATGAACGCAATGAGCCGCAGGACGGAATTGACGATCAGCGAGGCCTTGCCGTTGACGCAGCGGACGCCGCATTCCTGACAGGGCTTGCCGGAGCTGCTCAGGCCGCCGCAGAGTGCCTTCTGCACCGGCGTGAACGACGGCTTGCCGCAATGGGGACAGATATGTTTCATGAGGGATACCTCCGGAATTATTCGTCGAATTTGAGGACGGCCATGAACGCATCGGACGGCACCTCGACGGTTCCGAGCTGACGCATCCGCTTCTTGCCCTCCTTCTGCTTTTCGAGCAGCTTCTTCTTACGGGTGATATCGCCGCCGTAGCACTTGGCGAGGACATCCTTGCGCAGCGCCTTGACGGTCTCGCGCGCGATGATCTTTCCGCCGATCGCCGCCTGGATCGGAACCTCAAAGAGCTGGCGCGGAATATTCTCCTTCAGCTTCTCCGCGATCTTTCTCGCGCGCGGATACGCCTTGGAATCATGCACGATGAACGAGAGCGCATCGACGATCTCGCCGTTGAGCAGGAAGTCCAGCTTGACGAGCTTCGAGGGCGCATAGCCGTCCAGCTCGTAGTCGAGCGAGGCATAGCCGCGGGTGCGGGATTTCAGCGCATCGAAGAAATCGTAGATGATCTCATTGAGCGGCAGCGTGTAATGCATTTCCACGCGCACATCATCGAGATACTGCATATCCTTGAAAATACCGCGGCGTTCCTGACAGAGATCCATGATGCCGCCGACATACTCCTTCGGCGCGAGGATCGACGCCTTGACGATCGGCTCCTCTGCCTCGGCAATATTGGCGGGATTCGGATAATTGGACGGATTGTCGATCATCAGCACCTCGCCGTTCGTCTGCGTGACGCGGTAGATGACCGAGGGCGCGGTCGTGACGAGATCGAGATCGTATTCACGCTCCAGACGTTCCTGAATGATCTCCATATGGAGCAGGCCGAGGAAGCCGCAGCGGAATCCGAAGCCGAGCGCGATCGATGTTTCCGGCTCAAAGGTCAGCGCGGCATCGTTGAGCTGGAGCTTTTCGAGCGCATCGCGCAGATCGTTATAATGTGCGCCGTCGGCGGGATAGATACCGGAAAAGACCATTGGGCTGACCTTGCGGTAGCCGGGGAGCGGCTCTGCGCAGGGACGCTCCGCAAGCGTGACGGTATCGCCGACGCGGGTATCGCCGATGCTCTTGATCGAGGCGGTCAGATAGCCGACCTCGCCGGCCTTGAGATCGCCCTTGTTGATATGCTCCGAGGCGCTCATCACGCCCGCTTCGACGATCTGGAATTCCGCGCCGGTCGCCATCAGCTTGATGCGGTCGCCGACCCTGACGGTACCCTCCTTGACGCGGACATAAATGATAACGCCCTTGTAGGAATCATAGAAGCTGTCGAAGATCAGCGCCTGCAAGGGTGCATTCTCATCGCCCTGCGGCGCGGGGATATCGGTGACAATGCGCTCCAGCACCTCCTCAATATTCGTGCCGAGCTTCGCGGAGACACGCGGCGCGTCGAGACAGGGAATGCCGATGACATTCTCGACCTCCTCGGCAACGCGCTCCGGCTCTGCGGAGGGCAGGTCGATCTTGTTGATGACCGGAACGATCTCCAGATCTGCTTCGACGGCGAGATAGGTATTTGCAAGCGTCTGCGCTTCAATGCCCTGCGAGGCATCAATGATGAGGATCGCGCCCTCGCAGGCCGCCAGCGACCGGCTGACCTCATAATTGAAGTCCACATGGCCGGGCGTGTCGATGAGGTTGAAGCGGTAGGTCTGACCGTCCTTTGCGGTGTAATCGAGTGCGACGGCGCGTGCCTTGATCGTAATGCCGCGCTCGCGTTCGATGTCCATATTGTCGAGCAGCTGTTCCTCCATATCGCGGGCGGCAACGGCGCAGGTCTTTTCGAGGATGCGGTCTGCGAGCGTGGATTTGCCGTGGTCGATATGGGCAATGATGCTGAAATTGCGGATATTCTGATTTGCCAAGCGGATACCTCCGTTCTGTGGAATGACATAAAGTTTTACATGAAATAGTATACCATAATCGCGGGAAAATTGCAAGTCTCGCGGCGTTTTTTTCGCGCAGCAGCGCACCGACAGCGAAATGGAAAATATATCCGATTATTCTTGACTATCCGGCGAAAATATAGTATAATATATATATCTAAACAATGATGCAGGATGCGCACTGCATACATGACAGCGCGCATACAGATAAAAAACGGATTCAGAGGTGTGCCATGACAAATACGGAGTATATAGATTACATTCTGCAATCGCTGGAAATGCCGCTCTGGGGCAGATGGAATGTCGGGGAGCTGATCAGCGCATCCTCGGACAGCGCGGTATTCGGCATGGAGTCGAAGCGCATGGGACGCACGGAGGCGGCCGTTCTGCGGATCGTTCCGCTGACCGCTTCAAAGGCGTATCTGACCGATGCGCAGATGACGGCGCAGATCAGCCATGCAAAGCAGCAGGCCGAGCAGGAATCGGAGTTGCTTTACCGCCTGCAAAGCTGCACGCATATCGTGACATATCAGGATGAGGATATGCGGGAGCTTGTGATCGGCGGGAAATTCGAGGGCTATGCCTATCTGATCCGCATGGAATCGCTCCGTGCGCTGGCGGATCAGATCCGCAGTCAGCAGTTTATCTGCAAGGAAGAAAACGTGCGCCGTCTTGCGGCCGATATGCTTCAGGCGCTGATGTATGCGCACCGGCTCGGCATCCGGCACGGCTGCATCCGGCCGGACAGAATCTATCTCACGGCGGACGGCATCGCAAAGCTCAGCGGATTCCATGCGGCGGGGCATCACGGTATCATGCGGGCGCTTTCGGATTCCGAGGCGTATATTGCGCCGGAGATCTTCGCGGCAAAGGGCGACGGGGAATTCACGCCGCAGTCCGATATTTATTCGCTCGGGCTCTGTCTTTATCAGCTGATGAACGGCATGAATCTGCCGTTCGAGCCGGAGCTGGATCCGGATGCTACATGGAGACAGCGCATGGACGGCAAGCCGCTCCCGAAGCCTGCGGATGCATCGGATCGGTTTGCGGAGATTATTCTGAAGGCCTGTGCATTTGCGCCGGAGCAGCGGTATCAGAGTGCAGAGGAAATGCTGGCAGAATTGATGTTCTTCGGAAAGGATCGGCCGCAGACGGCCGTTCAGCCCGCGCCCGCAGAGCAGCCTGCCGTTCCGGAGATGACGGAAGCAGGGGAGCGGGCTGCCGATGCTGATGCAGCAACGGAAACCGAAGTGCAGCCGCCGGAAACTGTCGGCGCGCCGCAGGAGGCAGAGGAATCGACCGGCAAACCGCAGCCGGAAAGAGATGCTTCTGAATTTGTGACGCAGGGCGATACCCTGATCCGCTATCAGGGCAATGCGCAGGTCATCAGCATCCCGCAGGGGATCGCTGTGATCGGCACCGGCGCATTTGAAAACTGCGCTTCTTTGCAGCGGGTGATCCTGCCGCAGGGCGTGGTGCATATTGAGGAAAATGCATTTGCAAACTGTACGGCGCTGGAGAGCGTGCAGTTTCCGGCATCGCTGCGGATGATCAACAACAATGCCTTTCTGAACTGCACAAGCCTGCGTGCCGCGGAGATCAACGGCATTCTGTCACAGATCGGCAGCAGTGCCTTTGAGGGATGCAGCGCACTGCGCAGCGTTGTGCTGAACGGCCCGCTGGAAAAGATCGGCCACGATGCATTTACAGGCTGCGGCAGTCTGGAACGGATCGAGGTCAGCGCATATTCCTATGCATACAAGACGGTCGGCGGTGTGCTGTTTGACTATGAATGCAAATATCTTCTGCGGTATCCGGCCGGCAGAGATGCCGCGGAATACGATGTTCCGGAAACGGTCTATGCGATCGAGGACGGCGCATTCTACGGCTGTGCCGGTCTGAGGAGCGTGCGGCTCCCGCGGAATGTCAAGCGGATCGGCGCGTCTGCGTTCCGCGAATGCACAGGGCTTTCCGCGATCGAATTCCCCGAAATGCTGGAGACGGTCAAAGCCTCCGCATTTCAGGGCTGTAAAAGTCTCACTGCGATCCGGCTTCCGGCAAGGACGACCTATCTCGGAAGCTATGCATTCAGCCATTGCGAATCACTGGAATCCGCCGAGCTTTCCCCGAAGATGACGGAGCTCAGCATGGGTGTATTTGAATACTGTAAGAAGCTCTCGTTCCTGCGGCTGCCGGAGACGGTGATCCAGATCGGTGAGAGAGCCTTCATGGGTGCCGGTCTGCGCGAGCTGTTCGTGACGTATGCAGCCTCCAGAATCGAAAAGCAGGCGTTCGCTGCCTGCACGGAGCTTTCGATTATCTTTCTTTCCAACCGCATCACCTATATCGCAGGGGATGCATTCGAGGGATGCAGTCCGGAGCTGACGATCTGCGGCATTGCGGATTCTCTGCCGTCGCAAACGGCAGAAATGGCCGGGATCCGGTTCCAGCCGGTGTTTGCGGCTGTCATGCAGGGCAATCAGTGTGTGCTGCAGCGTTATGAGGGTTCGTTCACGCACGTTATCATCCCGCCGGATGTGAATGTCATCGGTGATGCGGTATTCCGCGGCTGCGGTTCCGTAAAGTCGCTCGTGATCCCGCCGGCAGTCGGTGAGATCGGGAAAAGCGCATTTGAGGGCTGCGCGAATCTGGAGACCCTGACGCTGACCAATCTGCTGATGCGCGCAGGAGACGGCGCATTTGCGGGCTGCAATTCGCTCAGGCAGATCCGCATTGCAGATATGTCACAGCAGTATGATCCGAAGGTGCAGCTGAAAATTCACCGGAATTTCTACAAGGTGCTGCGGACGATCCGTGAGGACATCGCGGCGGAATATGCGAAAAAATACGGCATTCAGTGACGACCGGAAGGGGAGGGCTGACAAATGCGGACACAGAAGAATATCGGCATCGCTCTGGCACTTTTAGGCTTTTTCAGCATGGTTATTTTGCTCGCGCTGAATATCGCGGGCGGCAGCATGGAGCGGGACAGCGCGCTTTTATGCGGTTCATGTCTCGCGGTATGCGGTGCAGGCTTTGCCCTGGCTGTCGGAGGGGAAAGAGAGCTCCCGTTTGTTCCGCACAGCCTGTTTCCGGTGCTGTGCACGGCGGCAGCAATTCTCGTTCACGAATTGGATGAGCTTTTCATGCCGCTTCTGCTGCTTGTCCTGCTGGGCTGTGCATCAGTCTGTATTTACGGCAGAGAACGGGCGCATATCATTTTCAGCGCGGTCTATGTCGGGCTGGGCGGTGCCGGAGCGCTGCTGACAGCGAAGCTGTCTGATCTTGAATTTTACATCGTCTATGTGATTGCCGGTGCAGTGCCGCTCGCAAATTATCTCTGGGTCTTTATCAAAAGAATCAGAACCGAAAAGACGGAAAAGACCATGCGGGCATGGCAGGAAAGCTGTGAGCAGAAATATGAGGACTGCGATCTGCTGGAGGCGCTGCTGAAAAGAATTGCGGATGAATCGGAAAAATCCTATCAGAAGATCCGTGTCATCGAGCTGTTCACAGACCGCATGATCATCACTGCGCTGACAAGGGGACAGGATACCGTTCAGACTGCGGTTTTCAGCGATCTGGAATGCTCGGTCGAGGAGCTGCCGGATATTATGAATGTCCGCGCATTCGCAAATGTGATGCAGAGACGGCTCGGCGCGAAATACTGCGTCGCACGGCAGCAGAATCCGAATTCCGCGCGCATTGTCATTGCAGTCTGAATCTGCCTCACGCCTGAACAAAACCGCCCCTGCGGAGAGGATCCACAGGGGCGGCATTTTATATGCTTTTTTCAGTCGATCGACTTGAGCGTCGGGAACAGGATGACATCGCGGATGGACTGGCTGTTTGTCATCAGCATGACCAGACGGTCAATGCCGAAGCCGATGCCGCCTGTCGGGGGCATACCGATCTCCAGTGCATTCATGAAGTCCTCGTCGATGTGGTTCGCTTCCTCGTCGCCCTGCGCGATCAGCGCTTCCTGCGCCTCGAATCTGCCGCGCTGGTCGATCGGATCGTTCAGCTCGGAGTAGGCGTTGCACATTTCGCGTGCGGTGATATACAGCTCAAAGCGCTCGACATAGTCCGGCTTATCCGGCTTGCGCTTGGTCAGCGGCGAGATCTCGACCGGATGATCCATGATGAAGGTCGGCTGGATCAGCTTCTCCTCCACGAATTCATCGAAGAACAGATTGAGGATATCGCCCTTCTCGTGGCGCTTCTCGTAGTGAACGCCCTTTTCGTCAGCGATCTTCTTTGCCGCAGCGGTATCGGGGATCTGATCGAAGTCCACGCCGGTATATTCCTTCACGGCGTCGATCATCGTCAGACGGCGGAACGGCTTGCCGAGGTCGATCATGATATCCTCGCCGTTCTCGTCCTTGCCGAACGGGATGCAGGTCGCGCCGCAGACCGTCTGTGCGATGTGGCGGAACATATTCTCGGTGAGATCCATCATGCCGTGATAGTCGGTATAGGCCTGATACAGCTCCATGAGCGTGAATTCCGGATTGTGCTTGGTATCGACGCCCTCATTGCGGAAGACTCTGCCGATCTCATAGACCTTTTCGAGTCCGCCGACTATCAGGCGCTTGAGGTACAGCTCCAGCGAGATGCGCAGCTTGACATCCTCGTCCAGTGCATTGTAATGCGTTTCAAACGGTCTTGCCGCAGCGCCGCCCGCATTCGCAACGAGCATCGGCGTCTCGACCTCCAGGAAGCCCTGTGCATCGAGCCACGAACGGATCGCGGCGATGATCCTGCTGCGCTTGATGAAGGTATCGCGCACATCCTCATTCATGATGAGGTCGGTATAGCGCTGACGGTATCTGGTATCGCGGTCGGTCAGGCCGTGGAACTTTTCGGGCAGCGGCTTCAGGGACTTCGAGAGCATCGTGACCTTCTGCGCATGGACGGAAAGCTCGCCGGTTCTGGTGCGGAAAAGGGTGCCGGTGATGCCCATGAGGTCACCGATATCGCCGTACTTGCGGAACGCGGCGAAAGCCTCCTCACCGATATCGTTCATGCGGACATAGACCTGAATGCGGCCGGTTCTGTCGCGCAGATCGAGGAAATTCGCCTTGCCCATTTTGCGCCAGCTCATGATTCTGCCGGCGACCGTGACGGTGAATTTCTCATTCAGCGCGTCAGCAGCGGCCTTCTTTGCCTCCTCGTCAAGATCGGCGGGGATCTTTGCTTCCTCTGCTTCGTACATTGCGCGGCAGTCGGCGGTGCTTGCGGTCACGTCAAACTTCGTGATCGTAAACGGATCATTGCCGCTCTGCTGCATTTCAGCCAGCTTGTCGAGACGCACCTGACGGAGCGCATCTATGTCCTCTGCCGGCTGGACTGCCTGTTCATTTACATTCTGCTCGCTCATGTTCAGTCCTCCGGATGATGCTCAAATTCGCCGGTATTGGAAATCTTCAGAACGGTAAAGGACATGATGCCGACCGGAGCCTCAACGATAAATGTATCGCCGACGTGCTTGCCGATGACAGCCTTGCCGATCGGGGAATCGTCCGAGATCTTGTGTGTATCGTAATCCGCCTCGGAACGGCCGACGATCTGAAGCGTTTCGATCTTCTGCGGCTGGCCGTTGAATTCCGCTCTGCGAAGGATGACGCCGCAGCCGGTGCTGACGGTATCGGAGGAGACCTCCGTGATGATCTCCGCGTGCTCCAGCGTATATTCCAGACGCTTGATCTCGTCTTCGAGACGCGCCTGCTCGTTTCTGGCCTCATCGTATTCCGCGTTTTCGGAAAGGTCACCGTGGCTTCTTGCTTCCGCGAGCGCATCTGCGACCTCGGTGCGGCGGGTACCCTTTAAGTAGGAAAGTCTCTGCTTTTCAGCCTCATAGTGCTGCAATGACATTTTGTCTCTGTATTCATGTTCCATAATAATCCTCCTTATGATAATCAGATATTAGGCAGAGGGAGCAGTGAAAAATGCGCTGCTCCCTAAGTCCTGAATGTTTTTTATTCCGTGATCTCGCTGTGGAATTCCTGCAGGGATTTGACGCTCAGAGCGCCGCCCTGTGCCTTGACCGCCGCAATGCCCTCTGCGGTCGCGGATGCAGCCGCCATCGTGGTGATGTAGGGGATGCGGTATTTGATCGCCGCCTTGCGGATATAGCTGTCATCGTGCAGGCTGTCCGCGCCGGCCGGCGTATTGATGATGAGGTCGATCTTGCCGTTCGTCATCGCATCTGTGATGTTCGGTCTGCCCTCATAGAGCTTGCGGATCTTCTCCGCCGGAATGCCTGCCTCTGCGATCATGTCGTAGGTCTTTCCGGTCGCGAGGATCGAGAAGCCGAGATCGTTGAACTTCTTTGCGATCGGCAGCAGCTCCGGCTTATCCATGTCGCAGACGGAGAGCAGAACGGTGCCGCCGGTCGGCAGCTTGGTCTGGGTCGCCTCCTGCGCCTTGAAATATGCCTCGCCGAAGTTCGGGGAAATGCCGAGCACTTCGCCGGTGGAGCGCATTTCCGGTCCGAGGACGGGGTCAACCTCCTGGAACATATTGAACGGGAACACCGCTTCTTTGACGCCGTGATGCGGGATCTTCTTGTCGCGGAGCGCCGGAACCGGAGACGGCTTGCCGGTCAGTTCAGAGGTCATGATCTGCGTTGCGATGCGGACCATGTTGATCGCGCAGACCTTGGAAACGAGCGGAACGGTTCTCGATGCACGCGGATTCGCTTCGAGGACATAAACGGTGTCATCCTCGATCGCATACTGCATATTCATCAGGCCGGAAACGCCCATTTCGACGGCGATCTTCTTGGTGTATTCCTTGATCGTTGCGACGTGCTTTTCGCTGAGATTGAGCGACGGCAGCACGCAGGCGGAGTCGCCGGAATGGATGCCGGCAAGCTCGATATGCTCCATGACAGCCGGAACGAAGCAGTCCTTGCCGTCGGAGATCGCATCCGCCTCACACTCGGTCGCGTGATGCAGGAAGCGGTCGATGAGGATCGGTCTGTCCGGTGTGACGCCGACAGCCGCCGCCATGTAGACGCGCATCATGTTGTCGTCGTGGACGACCTCCATGCCTCTGCCGCCGAGCACATAGGACGGACGCACCATGACCGGATAGCCGATGCGGTTCGCGATCTCCAGCGCATCGTCAACGGTGACGGCCATGCCAGATTCCGGCATCGGAATGCCGAGCTTATCCATCATTGCGCGGAAATGATCTCTGTCCTCAGCGAGGTCGATCGTCTCCGGTGAGGTGCCGAGGATGCGGACACCGTTCTTTTTGAGGTCAGCCGCGAGATTCAGCGGAGTCTGGCCGCCGAACTGTGCGATGACGCCGACCGGCTTTTCCTTCTCGTAGATCTGGAGCACATCTTCCAGCGTCAGCGGCTCGAAGTAGAGCTTATCAGAGGTGTCATAGTCAGTGGAAACGGTCTCGGGGTTGCAGTTGAC
>DGSY01000044.1:7068-37461 GCA_002394125.1 Ruminococcus sp. UBA4350 | reverse complement strand
CCTCATTGAATTCCTCCGGCTTGACACGGCGGTCATGCAGCTCCTTCTGCACATCCGAGAAGCGCACGATCGGGCCGGCGATCAGCTGCGGGAACATCAGAATATAGGTGCCGAGGTCGATCAGGTCATATTCCACATCGACCTGTCTGCGGTATACGTCGATCAGATAGGATGCGATCTGGAATGTGAAAAAGCTGATGCCGAGCGGCAGAACCAGATTCGTCAGCGGCAGATGGAAGCCGAGCGCATTGAGATTCTTGATGAAGAAATCGGTATATTTGAAGACGAACAGATTGCCGAAATCCCAGATCAGACCGAGCGTCAGCCAGAGCTTTTCCCTGCCGTCGCGCCGGCCGATCATCATGCCGCAGCCCCAGTTGATGACAACGGAGCCGAGGATCAGCCAGAGATACAGCGGCGTTTCCACTGCGCCATATGCATAAAACACAATGCTGAAGATCAGCAGAACCAGATTCTTCTGCGGCTTCTGCATCAGCATATATGCGATCAGACAGAACGGCAGAAACCATAGCAGGAATGCAAAGCTGCTGAATACCATATGCACTCTCCTTCTCTGTTTTTATTCGCTGAAATCGCGGTCAATGTTGATGTAAAAATCATAATCCGGAAAACGCTCCTTCAGCGCTGCGCGGATCGCATCGGTGATCTGCGCCGGATCCCTGACCGCATAATCCAGCAGGATATCGAATGAAACGGCCAGTGCGGATTCCTCCACATAAAAACCGTGAACCTGCCGGATCTCCGAATACTGTCCGGTGATCTCCGTCACGGCATTGCGGATCCCGACCGCAGCTTCATTGTGCGTATTCGCCGCATAAATGCCGATCGTCAGCAGCACGCTGTATTCCCGGTAGATCTGACCGGCAAGACATCGCGAAAGCGCGTCGATCTCGCGTGCGGTCATATTGTCATCGACCTCGATATGCACAGAGCCGAAATAGGTCTCCGGCCCGTAATTGTGCAGGATCAGATCATATGCGCCGTGAACATTCGGATCGGCACAGATAACCTCCTTGATTTTCGATGTGAAATCGTCATCCGCACGGGTTCCGATGATGCGGCTGATCGTCCCGGTGATGATCTCCATGCCGGCCTTGAGGATCAGCAGCGAGATCACGATGCCGAGGATGCCCTCCAGATTGAATCCGGCGGTCATGCTGACGATCGCGGAGATCAGCGTTGCAAGCGAGATCACCGCATCAAACAGCGCATCCGTTCCGGAGGCGGTCAGCGAATCGGAATTCAGCTCCGCGCCCTTTTTCCGGTAATATGTACCGAGCAGCACCTTTGCCGCCAGTGCGCCGATAATGACGATCACGGATACAACGGAATAATTCAGCTCCTGCGGGTGCAGGATCTTGTCAACAGATTCCTTCAGCGAGGTCAGACCCGCCGCCAGGATCAGAAGTGCGACGATCGAAGCCGCAATATATTCGACCCGTCCGTGGCCGTAGGGATGCTTGCGGTCGGCCGCCTTGCCTGCGAGCTTGGTGCCGATGATCGTGATCAATGACGAAACGGCATCTGTCAGGTTATTGACGGCATCCAGCACGACGGCGATCGAATGTGCCGCGAGGCCGACGGCTGCTTTGAACAGCACGAGCACGATATTTACGGCAATTCCGCGCCAGCTGACCTTTATGATCTCACCGGAGCGGCTGCTATCTTTTTTCATGTCTTCCTCCTGCTTTATTTGTAGGGCTGTGCGAGATATACAGGCCAGACTTATGTATTATAACACAGTTTCCGCTGAAAGTCAAGAAATCTGCATATTTCAGGCAGTTTGTCCAGAAATCCGGCGGCGGTCTGCGGCGATTATTCGCGGATGCACACCGGCGGAGCTTTCGCCGCGTTATGCCCATTTCTGCGCCTGTGATCCGCTGACAAATCAAAACGCACCTCAGTGCGAGGTGCGTCCGTTTCAGAGCATATTGATCGTCAGCCAGCCGGGGTTTTCACGCTCCGCGTGCGCCATTGCAGAGAGTGCGGCGCGTCCGTAGGGGCCGAGATTGTCGATCAGGCACTGCGTATGCAGCAGCGTGATGACCGATTTCTGCGGCAGATCGGTCAGGCAGTCATGCAGCGCGTCGAGATTCTCGCCGTAAAAGCCCGGCAGCTTCAGCATCTGCGAAAACTTTGTATGGAAATCCGACTTCGTGCGGATCTGTGCGCAGTCGATCGTCACATTCATGGCTATTCCTCCCCGTATAGTAATTCAAATGTTTTGTAGTGGTCGCCGGTATAATAAATGAGTCCGTCGTTGGAAAATACGATGCGCTTTGCACCGCGTGATTTTTTGCCGAGTGTATCAATATCGCATTCGGTATATTCGCGGCCTTCCTTTTCCGGCAGCGCACCTTCATAATTGCCGAAATAGCTTCCGCCGATGCAGCAGCCGGGCGCATAGGGCTCCAGTGAGCCGCCCTCCCAGCCGAGCTTCTGCGCTTCCTTCTTCGAGATGAAGTTCTTCGGCAGCTCGCCGTATGTGTAAATATACAGCGCGACATCGTCCTTTGTGGTATAGGTGCCGTCCTTGTCGATCTTCGCATCAACGGCAAGCGGCTCGGTCACTGTCAGCTCGCCGGCATCATAGGACGATTCGGCATCCTCCCGCGGAACATCGACGATCCGCGTGACGGTGACAATCTCCGTGACCGTCACGATCTGTGTTACGGTGACGACCTCGGTGACAGTCTGCACCTGCGCAGTCTCCGCGGGCTTTGTCGCATCCTCAACAACGAGGTTGTATTCCGGTTCACTGACCTGCGGCTCCGTCGGTTTCTTGCCGCAGCCGGCAAACGGCAGGAGCAGTCCCGCCGCCAGTATTGCCAATAGTCGCTTCATGCTTCTGCTCCTTTCGTTCCGGCTTTGCGGCCGCTGATATCATTATAACACATCCTTGCGAAAAGTGCAATGGATTCAATCAAATTAAAGCGGTTTCCGCGCAAGGAAGATCGGCTGATAAAACCCGCTTTCCTCCGGCATCAGCCATTTCACATCGCTGCATCCCGCCGCCGACAGCAGTTCCGTCAGCTCTGCGCGGCGCACGGCTCTGTATGCACATTCAAATTTGCTGACCGTCAGTGCCGCTTCATCCTCAATGATATACTGCGTCAGCCGGTAACAGTCGCCTTCCCATTGCCATGTCTGGAATGATACGCGCCTGCCCGCCGCTGTCTCGTGGATATAAGGCGGCGAATAGGGCGGCTTCTCATCCAGCAGGGTATCATAGTCGCGGATGCTCGCCGCGATGATGCCGCCGGGCTTTGTGCGTTCTGCCATACTGCGAACAGCCGCTTCGAGGTCGCTGTGCGTCAGCATATGCGGCAGTGCATTGTCCATTGCCATGACAATATCAAACTGCGCATCAAATACATCCGCCAGCGCACGGAAATCCGCCTGTGCAAAGCGAATCTGCACGCCCGCCTGCTCCGCACGCGTTCCTGCCTCGGCAAGCTCATTTTCGCTGAGATCGGATGCCGTCACGCAATAGCCGCGCCCCGCCAGCCCGATCGCCTGTGTACCGATACCGCAGGCGCAGTCGAGGATCTCCGCCGGTGCATCGAATCCGCTTGCACGAAAGAGCCCGTGCAGCAGCTCGGCCTGCTGCACGACCGATGCATTCCAGTCCGCAAAGAGCCGGTCATATTTCGATGCCATATTATTGTAAAAGGTCTGTGTGATATCCATGTCAGCCCTCTGCGATCCACTGCTTCCAGACCGCTTCCGCCGCGCCGACCGCTGCCTTCTGTCCGTTGCGGACGATCGGCGTGCGCAGCATCTCCGGCGTTTCCAGCAGCATATCAAGCTGCGCATCCGGCAGAAGATGCTGCCAGAGCGCATAGTCCTGATCCTTCGGATCGACCAGCGGCTCCATGCCGCCGACTGCACGGATCACGCTTTCCAGCTCGCGGCGGCTCATGCCCTTATCCGGCAGGTCGATCCGCTGAAACTTCACCCCGCGCTCCTTGAAAAAGCGCTCGGCCTTTTTGGTATCAAAGCATTTGGATTTCCCGAAAATCTGAATATTCATCTGCATTCGCTCCCGATTTCCGCGCAGGATCACTTTTTCTTCAGACCGCGTGCGATCTGTGAGCGCGGATAATTTGCCGCATAGCTTTCCAGAATGCCCCTGACCATGCACTTCGCATTTTTTCCGCCCTCCAGCATCGCGCAGAATGCGATCTCCGGCTTATCTGCCGGCGCAAAGCCGATGACGAAGGAGTCTGTGCCGCGCGGCGACTGCGGCGTACCGGTCTTGATCGCGACATCAAAGGGCAGGCTGCTCAGGTCATATTCCGGCAGCATCGGCACCTCGGCAGCGCCGACCATACCGGCCTTGATATAGGGATAGACCTCGTCTGCATTGTTCTGCGCAACCTGTGCAGACAGCTCCGGCGCCTTGACCGAAAGCTGCTCGGTCATGATATTATTCCAGTAGGACTGGATGAGATGCGGCTTCCAGCGCTGACCGTTGTTCGCAATCGTCGAGGCGACCGTCGCCATTTGCAGCGGCGTGACCTGCACCTCAGACTGACCGATCGCGGCCTGCGTCAGCTCACCGACATACCACTGGATGCCGAGCCGCTCAAAGGTCTCCGGGCAGGCGAGATAGCCGCCGCTGTCGCCGGATTCCAGTCCGAGCGGGCTGCCGAGACCGTAGAGCCGCTCATATTCCATCAGGCGGTCAAGGCCGAGCCGGATGCCCAGCTCATAGAAGAAGATGTTGCAGGAGACCGTGATCGCGCTGGACACATTGATGCTCTCATGATAACCGGTGCAGTGGAATGTGTGGTCGATATACGTGAAATTCGTATCGCAGTAAAAGGTCGAATTTGAATTGATTATGCCGGAATCCAGACCGGCTGTCGCGGTCACGGGCTTAAAGGTCGAGCCGGGACGGTAAAGGCCGTCGGTCGCACGGTTGATGAGCGGGAAATTGTCCTGCTCCGCAACGGCATTGTAATCCTCCAACAGATCGGAAAGATCATAGGTCGGGCTGGTCGCCATGCTCAGGACGGCGTTGTCCTTCGTATCCAGCACGACGATCGCGCCGGCATTCAGGTCGCGGCACTGCGCATCGGTCTCACGCAGCAGCTTGCAGTAATTCTCCAGATGATCCTGCATCTGCATCTGCATCCTGGAATTGACCGTGAGCTGGATCGTCTTGCCGCCGACCGGCTCCTGCGTGATGACGGTCGAGCTGACCTCGCCGTTTGTCACGGTGATCTCCTTTTTGCCGTTGAATCCGCGGAGATCCGCTTCACAGGCGCTTTCCAGACCGGTCTTGCCGACCTGATCGGAGAGCGTGTAGTCATCGTGGCCGTTGGCCTTCAGCTCGTTGTATTCTTCCTGCGAATAGATCGGGCCGACATAGCCGATCTCATGCGGGATGACCTTGCCGTTTTCGACGGTGCGGATCGCATTCTCGGTGACATTGATGCCCGGCAGCGTGACGCGCAGCTCCTTGATGCGCGTGACCGTCCGCAGGTCGATATCATCCGAGAAATAGAACACATTGGACATGGAAAAGCCGCGCAGCAGCATCTCATAGCGGATGCCGGCGAGAATGCGCTGCTCCTCCTCGGAGTATTCGTCGCCGATCCCGTAATCCGAGCGAATCTTGTCGAGACAGTTCTCCGCGGTCGCATACTGATTCAGCCGCAGATTCTTCTTCATCTCGGCAATGTCGTTCTCGCGGTCATTGACGAAAATATACGGGAAGCGGTCGGTGATCGGCATGGTGTCGTTCCATTCGTAGCCTGCTTCCTTCAGCAGCTTGACGCAGCCCATGATGACCGCATTGCCCTCGGCATTGTCATCCGGAAAATAGGCTTTTTCGAGGATCAGGCTGTAGCCGATCTTATTCGAGACAATGGGCTCGCCGTTGCAGTCCACGATCTCGCCGCGTGTCGCCGGTATCACCTGCGTATAGACCTGCACGGAGACGCGCCCCTGCTGCTTTTCCTCCTCAGCGGCCACGATTTGCAGCTTCGCGAGCCGGTAGATGCCCAGTCCGGCCGCAGCCAGCACCAGCAGCACAAGAAAGCTCGACCGCAGAAATTCAGATATCTGGCGTAATAATTCTTTCATATAACATAACCCTTTGGCGGACGCTCCGCCGTGATGCATTGCGGATCAGCGCAGCCCCGCGCTGCCGCTCCGGTCATTCGCCGAACTGATCGGTCAGCGAAATATCAGAATAATCCGCCGTGAAATGCTCCGCCGTATCCAGCCGGATCTCCGTCTGTTTGCCGGTCTCCATATTCTTGAGCTGTCCTCTGCCCTGCTCCAGCTCATTCGAGCCAAGCACGACGAGGTATTTTGTGCCGATATTGTTTGCATATTTCATCTGCGCCTTGAAGCTGCGGCCGACCAGATCAAACTCCGCACGCACGCCCATTTCACGCAGCGCATTGGCATAGCGCAGAGCCGTCGGCTTAGCAGAATCGTCCATCGGTGCCAGATACACCTCGCAGCGCTGCTGCTCCATGAATGCGCATTCCTGACTCTCCATCGTCAGAATGAGCCGCTCCAGTCCCATGCCGAAGCCAAGCGCCGGGATCGGCTGTCCCCCGAGCTGTTCGATCAGGCCGTCATAGCGGCCGCCGGCGCAGACAGTGCCCTGTGCGCCGATGCAGTTCGTGATGAACTCGAAAACGGTCTTGGTGTAATAATCCAGACCGCGGACGATCTTCGGATTGATGACATATTCCACGCCCATGTCGGTCAGCGCGGACTTGACCGCTTCAAAGTGTGCGCTGCACTCCTCGCAGAGATAATCGAGAATGACCGGCGCATCCTTTGCGATTGCCTGATCCTCCTTGCTCTTGCAGTCGAGCAGGCGCATCGGATTGCGGACAAGGCGCTCCTGACAGGTCTCGCACAGCGCCTCGCGATGCGGCTCAAAATACGCCCGCAGCGCCGCCTGATACGCCGCACGGCATTTCGGGCAGCCGATGCTGTTGATATTCAGCACGATATCCTTCAGGCCGAGACGGTCGAGGACGGTCTTTCCGAGCAGAATGATCTCCGCGTCCGCATAGGGCGATGCGGCACCTGCCAGCTCCACGCCGAACTGGTGGAATTCACGCAGTCTGCCGGCCTGCGGGCGCTCGTGGCGGAAGCAGGAAAGCTGATAGAACACCTTCTGCGGCAGCGCCTCCGCGAGCATACCGTTTTGCAGCATGGCGCGGATCGTTCCGGCAGTGCCCTCCGGCCGCAGCGTGAACTGCGTTTCGCGGGCGATGACGGAATACATTTCCTTCTGCACGACATCGGTCGTCTCGCCGACAGAGCGCTGGAACAGCTCCGTAACTTCAAAGGTCGGAATGCGGATCTCCGAGAAGCCGAAGCTTTCCGCGACGGCGCGTGTCACTGTCTCAACGGTCTTCCATTTGTGGATGCGTGCCGGTGTGACGTCTTCGGTGCCCTGCGGGCGCTTGAGATAGTTTGCCATAAGATATTCCCTTTCATTCTTCCTGCGCAGCCGCGTCTTTCAGCGAAAATGCGCATTTTTCCAGTTGCTTGTTTGTACGGTAAAGCCTGTTTTTCAGGCAGCAGCCGCAGCCGCCGTGATTGCGGCACATCGGATCGACCGCCTTCCAGCCGCGGTACGGCCGGCGGTGTTCCCTGCCGGAGCGGATCGCTTTTTCCATGCCCATTTGCCCGTACCTCATAAACACAGAATTGCCCCTTCTCATCGAGAGGGGCAATCAGATCGCTCAAATTGTCAGACCACGTTCGGGTTTCCGATCTCGCGCCAGTCGAGATCACCGCGCTCCAGTGCAAGGATCAGTGCTTCTGCGGTAGCGATATTCGTCGCGACCGGAACATTATGCACATCGCAGAGCCGCAGCAGATTCATGTCAGTCGGCTCGCTCACCTTCGGATTGATCGGATCGCGGAAAAAGAGCAGCACGTCGATCTCATCGCAGGAGATGCGCGCACAGATCTCCTGTCCGCCGCCCTGCGCACCGCTCAGGAAACGCTTGATCGGAAGTCCGGTTGCCTCAGCGACCTGCTTGCCGGTCGTACCGGTCGCGCAGAGAACGTGTCGGCTGAGGATTCCCTGATACGCAGTACAAAACTGGATCATCAATTCTTTTTTGGCATCGTGGGCAATCAAAGCTATGGTCATTCTGAATTCATCCTTTCTGAAGAAACTGATTTTGGGTCATGAAATCGGTCTGCAAATTGCCCCAGCCCGAACGGGGATATGTTTCCTGTATGCAGCCGGATCAGCCGATCTTCACGGTCAGCGGCGCACTTTCACCGCGCAGACGCTTGGAGATCGCGTCAAATGCGGCAAGGCTCGGCGCTGTGGACGGGATCGGTTCGCCCTTGCCGGTCGCAATGACAAGCTGGTAATCCTCCGGAATCACGCCGATCAGCTGCACGCCGATCGTATCAATGATCTCATCAAGGTCACGCACGAGCTCTGCACCGATCGCCTTCTTGCTCACCTTATTGATGATGAGTCTCTGACGGCGGTTGCCGCGCGCATAAAACTCATCCGACATCATCTGCGCATCACGCACACAGATCGGATCCGGCGTCGTGACGACGAGGATCAGGTTTGCCTGCTCAACGATATCGAAAACATGGTTATTGATGCCGGCGCCGGTATCAATAATGATATAATCATAGTACTTACGCACAGACTGGCAGATTCCGATGATCTGCTCGACCGTTACCTGAAGAAACGGGTTCTTCGGTGCCGGAAGAACGAACAGGTTACTCGCCATCGGCACACGGGAAACAGCATCCAGCGCAGAGATCTTGCCGTCCAGCACATCACTGAGGTCATATTTGATCTGCCCTGTCATACCGAAGATGATGTCGATACAGCGAAGGCCGAAATCAAGCTCAATGATAAGGGTGCGGCTGCCCTGCTTTGCAAGCGTATAGCCGAGGCCTGCACAAATCGAGGATTTTCCTGTTCCGCCCTTTCCGGATGTAACGGCTATCATTTTAGACATAGAGAATGACTCCTTTCAAAGACTGCCGGAAGCACAGCAGTCTCTGCGCAGCAGCTGCACGCAGCCGGATCATGCGCAGATCAATATGAATTCAGGCGTGCGCCTGTTTCAGGGCACACGACTACCTCTTATATTATAACCACAAATCGGTGATTTGTCAAATCCCTTTTTAGCAAAAACTGAAAAATTGTCAGGTTTGTAGTTTTTTGCTTATTTGATTTGTGCATATTCACAATAAAATACACAAAGCATCCGTCCGTATTTCCGCAATGTCCATATTTTTCTGTATGTTCACTGCACAGGCGCTGCCGTTTCGGTTTCTGCGGGAATGGTAACAGTCTCTGCGGGAGTTGTCTGCACAGCATTCGGTTCGGCGATCTTGACGGTTTCGATCGCATGGCGGAATGCCGAGCGGTAATTCATGTAGTTCTCCATACGGCTCTTGCAGGTCATGATAAATGCTTCGCCGCCCTGCACGAAAATTGCCGTACAGCATTCCATTGTCTGCTTCACATCCTCGCCGACAATGTCATATGTAAACTCATAGACCTTGCAGTCCATGCTGCCGATGCGGACATCCTCCTCGCCGTAGAGCGTAAAGTTGTCCGCAGTCTGCTCATACTGCGCTTTGACTGCGCCTGCATAATCCGCAAGCGATTCGCCGTAGATCACCAGCTGCTCGCCTGTCACGATGATCGAGGCATCATTCAGCACATAGTATTTTGTGTACGCTTTGGAGGCCGTTTCGGTAAAATCAGCCGGCGGCTCAAAGGAAAAGCGCTCCGGGATCGAATCCGGAACGACAAGGATCTCGGAGACAGCCGCCGCCGAGCTTTCGGAGGATTCCTCGGGATTCTGCTTTTTGCTCTGCATTGCGACAATGCCGGCGATCAGCGCCGCGCCGAGCAGGATCAGCAGTCCTGCTAAAATAAATTTATTTGACATGATACTGTGCCTTTCTGTTTTCATGCAGAAAAACCGATGCGTTTCGGGCGCATCGGCATTCCGGCGTGACCGAACCTGTAAGCCGGGTTCTGTGACGGTTTCCGGAGAAACCGACCGCAGTCATTTATCTAGCCGTTCCGTCGCCGGAACAATCGAGCCGCCTTTGCATCAGATCCGCCGAGCAGACGTTATGACCTGATACACCAATCAGCGTTGCATCGGGCAGGGTTTACACGGCAGCGTATTCTCATACGCTCCGGTGCGCTCTTACCGCACCTTTCCACCTTTACCGCCGGTCAGAGACTGACGGAAGTCTCATTTCTGTTGCACTAGCCCTAGGGTCGCCCCCGGCTGCCGTTAGCAGTTACCCAGCTCTGTGATGCCCGGACTTTCCTCGCCGGCCTGAAGCGCCGCCGCGACTGCGCAGTTCGCTCACCATAGTATTTTACCATAAAACGCCCTGTTTGTCAAGTTTACCGCGGCAGGGCCGGTCGGCAGGGCCGGTCGGCAGGGCCGACAGCCGTTTCCCTCCGGCATAGTTTCGCGGAGCGTACCCGTTTCGTCGCTGTTACGGCGCTGATCGCGCCTATTTTACGGTCTGGGGAAATCTTCTTCTGCTCCCTTTCGCTTCCGGAGAACTTTAGGAATTGCCAGCGGGGGCTCCCCGCCGGCACCGATCGTGCCTGTTCAGTGTGCCGGCTGTATCCGATTTTGCATTTATTCGTTTCCGGAGGACTTTTGAATCCGGCAGAGTATGTCCGCCGGATCAGAATTCAGCTGATCCATTCCACATTGAAGTCATGCAGTCTTGCGGTCAATTCTTCTGAATTCCTATACCATTCGTCATATCCCTCTGCCCGTAAGTCAGAAAAGTCTCTGGAGAAAAAAATGTAGTATCCGCCTGTATCTTCCAAATCGTAAACGATTTTCAGATAAAATGATCTCATATCTCCGTCTGCAATGTATCCGATCGTATTCAACGGCAGCACGATGATTCATCCCTCTGTATTCTGATTTGCTGTATATTACCCGGCACTCACCACATATGCGTCACGAAAATCTCGATGCCGATGCCGATGAGCAGCAGTCCGCCGACGACAGATGCCTTTCCCGCAAGATGCAGTCCCGCCCGCCTGCCGAGCGCAATACCCGCACGGCAGATCACATAGGTCACCGCGCCGATGATGCCCGCCGCAAGCAGCGCCGTCGGCAGCGTATAATCCGCGATCGTAAAGCCGACAGAAAGCGCGTCGATTGAGGTCGCGATGCCCTGCACCAGCAGCGCCGTCTTTCCTAGCGCCGGTTCATCCGTCTGCTGCTCCGGACATCGCACCGAGCGGATCCCCTCCAGCAGCATCTTGCCGCCGATAAAGCCAAGCAATCCGAGCGCGATCCACGGGATCAGCTTCTCAAACGCCTCAAAATAATGCAGTACCGTATGCACACAAAACCAGCCGATCACCGGCATCAGAAACTGAAATCCCGCAAAGACACCCGCGATCCCGACCGCCTTTCTGCGGCGCATCCGCGGCTCGTGCAGACCGTTCGCCAGCGAGACCGTGAAGGCATCCATCGCGAGCCCCGCGCCCAGCAGAACGCTGTTCACAAAGAACATGATATCCATTCGCTTCACCTCGTTAAAGTGCTTATAACGCCAAAACAGCCCTCACGCCGAACGAGAGGACTGCTTTGGTTACGGGTAATTTTTCGAGAGGGCATTGATCATCATGATCATGTCAATGCGGTAAGCGCCTGAATCAGTCGCGGAGGAAAGGACTCGGATGCCGAAACCCAACGCTCACCTTGCGCTTATTATACCCGATTTTCAGTGATTCGTCAAGCTATTTTTGTGATTTTTGTCAAAAGTAAGAGGAATCAACGTTTTTTTCTTTGTTTGATTGTAAAAATCGACGGAGATTATACAAATAGTAATCACGAAAACAGGCTTCTGAGCCAGTCAAGAATGCCTTGCAGCGGCGATTTTTCCGGTTCCGCGGGCAGTGCCGCAGCCGATTCCGCCGCCAGAAGCGGCAGCCGCGCCGTCTCCGATCTGCCGCAGTGATAGATCACCGTTCCGATCTGCTCCCCTTTTTCGACCGGCGCGATCAGAAACGGCGGCATCTCGACCGTCGTCCGTACCTCCGGCGGTATGCCGTTCCACGCTGTCAGATGCAGCGGCTCCGGCAGATAGCAGCGAACCGTCTGCACGCTGCCGCCCTCGACATCTGCTGTCAGGCTGTCCGGCAGCGGAACCGTATAATCCTGCGCCGCCGCGAATCCGTAGTCATACAGCGCTTCGTGATCCGCCCAGTCATTGCGGTCGAACAGCGTGACGCAGATCAGCCGTCTGCCGCCGCGCTCTGCCGCACTGACAAGGCATCGCCCCGCCGCATCGGTGAAGCCCGTCTTGACGCCGATCACCGAATCGTCCATGCCGAGCAGCTTGTTCGTATTCGTCAGCGTCCGCGCATAGGGCGGATTCCCGTAGGAGACCGTCATCGACTTCTGCGAGCAGATCGCAGCAAAATCGTCGTTTTTCAATGCCTCCCGCGCCAGCAGCGCCATGTCATACGCCGAGGCGCCGTGTCCCTCTGCGTCGAGTCCGGAGGGCGACGCAAAGCAGGTGCGCGTCATGCCGATCGCAGCCGCACGCGCATTCATCATCTCCAGAAAATGCGGGATATCTCCGCCGACCCTGACCGCAGCCGCGTTCGCGCCGTCATTGCCGGACGGCAGCAGCATCCCCGCACAAAGCACGCGCTTCGTGACCGTATCGCCCGGCTGCAAGCCCATCGAGCTGCCCTCGACCATGATCGCCTCGCTGTCCACAGTGAACGGCTCATCCAGCCCGCCGCTTTCGAGTGTGAGCAATGTCGTCATGATCTTCGTCGTACTGGCCATCGGCCGCTTTTCATCGGCATTGCTTTCGCACACGACCTGTCCGGTCTGCCCGTCCATCAGCACATACGCTTTCGCACCGGTCTCCGGCGCTGATTCCGCCGAGACTGCCGGCGCCGCCGTCAGAAGCCATATTCCGGCCATACAGACCGCGCCGATCCTGCATCGTTTCATCCACATTCCTCCTTCGGGATATGTTTCAGCATATGATGAAATGATGCAAAATAGAACCCCTCTCCGCTGAGAGGGGCACTGTGTTATCGGTAGGACGCGATGATTTCCTCTTTCTGCATTCCGGTGCGGCCGGTGCAGTCGTATTCCTCATAGAACAGACGCGTCGGCTCATTCGCCGGAACCATGTGGCTGCCGCCGGCGTGCTTGTACTGCGTAATGCGGAATGCAACGCGGTTCCCGTCTACGGCATCCAGCTGCACGGTCATATCGCCGTCCGTCTGCTCCACACCGATCAGCCGCTGAACCGCCAGAAACTGATAGATGACCGGCAGGCTGAACGAGGATGTGTGCATCACGGTGAGAACCGGCGTCCGCTGCTGCCGGATCGTTTCCTCATACGGCGTACCGCGGAACGCATCAAATGCGATGATCTCCGGCAGTGCCGTCGCAACGATCGCCTTCAGCTTTTCGCAGCCGGAAAATGCGCCGTTGCGGACTGCCCGCAGCGACTTCGGGAATCGCACGGTCTCCAGCGATGTGCAGTTGTGGAACGCATTCGGCTCGATGACCCGGATGCCCTCCGGAATTACGATCTCGCGGAGCTTCGTGCAGCCCTCAAAGCTGCCCAGTCCGATCACGCCGTGCGAGCTGTCCGGATAGAACATTTCGCCCGGCATCAGCACATTTTCAAGTGCCGTGCAGTCACGGAATGCATACGCACCGATCTCGCAGAGCGCATTGGAAAGCGCAATGCGCGTCAGCTGCCTGCATTCACGGAATCCGCTTTCGCCGATGATCCGCACTGTATCCGGCATCTCTACCTCGGTGATCTCCTTGCCGCGGAATTCTGCGCGCTCAACGCGATCCTTATAGCGATAGCGCACCTTATCCGCAGAAGCTTTCTTGAATAATCCCATACCTTTCGCCCTTTCCTTCCATGATCCTTTTTCTTTATATTGTATCCGCTCAGTTCGGCGTCAGCGGATACAGGCTCTTGTCACGCTCATAGCAGTTGCCGTGCATGGCCGAGAAATAGTCGATCTGCGCATCCGTCCAGAGGAAGAAGTCAGTGCCGCCGTAATACGGGGATGCATCAAAATGATACCATGCACCGTTGACGCGCACCAGATTCCAGAAATGCGGCGCATACCACTCTACCTGCTTCGGCGCATTGTCATCCTGATTGATCTCCTGCGCACTCTGCCGCTCGACCATCATATTGTCAAATTCCGCGCAGGTCAGCAGCAGACGGGAAAGCCCGTAATAGTTCGCGGAATCGCCGTAGCCGAGCGAGAGCGCCGAGACTGCGGCCTGCTGCCAGTCATCATTATTCGTGCCGTTGACATACTGCATATGCGTCTGCACATAATCGAAGATCGCGCGCGCAAAGCCCTGTCTTTCGCCGTAGCTCGTCACCTTTTTCAGCTCACCGACGATATAGTCGCCCATGCGCATGACATCCTCGGAGGTCAGCGAATCCAGACTGCCGACTGCCGGCAGAACCACCAGCTCCGCTGTCTCCTTGCCGATATTTCCGGCGGAATCGTTTGCAGAATAGACAATTTCATATGTACCGGGCTGCTTGATGTCAAATCCGGCAGGCTCCTGCACCTTGACCTCGACTGTGCCGTCACCGAGGTCGATCGCCTTGATGCCGCGCAGATAGTCGATCCGGACGCCTGCAACGGTCTGCATTTTCGTTACGCCCTGGATCATCGGTGCTTCGCCGTCGCCGCCGACCTCGTAGGTCAGGTCGTAGGTCTGGCTGTTGCCGCCGGAATCCGTCGCGATCAGCTGCACCGTATGCGTACCCTCGGAGATCGTGGTCGGCTCCGCAGAGAAATGATATTCGACCTCTGACAGATCCTCGCAGGACTCAACAAAATCCTCAGCCGTGAGCTTCTGATTGACATAGAAATGCAGATTCTTTCTGATCGTCACGAGCGGTGCGGTCGTATCCTGCACGATCAGCGTGAAGGGATAATCCCTGCCGTCGAGCGAAACCGTGACGGGATAGGAGCCGAGCTCCGTGAACTGCGAGACGGGCGGTGTGATGACCGCATCCTTAAAGCTGCTGCCGAGCATCTGCTCCGCTGTGGCGACCGTTCCGGCCTCCATGCGCATGACCGGCTCTGTGACCGTCAGCACCGCATTTTCGGTTCGTGTCGTGCCGTCGTTCATCCGCAGAAGAATCGCGACCTCGTGATCGCCGACCGAAAGATCGGGGATCTCTGCATAGCGCGCCTCGCTGACGAGATGGCTCGTCCTTGCATAGAGGAATGAATACGGCGAGGGCGCGGGCTCTCCGCTCCATACGGTCAGATGATCCGTTACATAATCCGGCGCAGCAGCAAGAACGGACTGACCGTCCTTGCTGCGGTGGATCATTGCGGAGACCAGAATGACGATGATGACCGCGAGCAGCATCAGTCCTGCAAACATATATCCCCGCTGGATTTTTTTGTCATCGGAGCCGGCAGACCTCTGCTCCTGCGTTTGATTCCCGAATCGCTTCATCACATATCCTTTCATTCAGTCCGATCGTCTGACTGCCATGGTAAAGTCGTACATTTCATTATAACGCTTTTTTCCGGAAATGTCAAGGTTTTGCCCTGTTATTTTAACATTTGCCCGCCGGAAAATATTGCCGTATTCGCCGGAAAGCCCGCGCATTACTCCGCAGATGCAGAGGGCGCGTTGCGCTTTTCGGTATTCTCAGCCGTCTGCGCACCGAATGAATCCGTGCGGAACGGCGCCAGCGGCAGACCGTTCATACCGAAAACCGTGACCGGCGCAAGATAATTCGTCCAAGCATACCGCGCATATTCCGGCCGCGGCACGGCCTCCGCTGTCAGCGTGATGCGGTTCGGCGCAAAGGATGCCGCAGCCGGATAGAACACGCCGTCCGCGCCTGCCAGCTGAAAGCCCGCGGCCTCACCGGTCAGGCGGAAGCCCTCCGCGGCATTCTCTGTCAGGATGACATAGCTTCTGCCGTCTGCATAGCCGCCCGTCATCATCGGCGCCGCAGCCTGTTCCCGCGGCATCAGATGATAGACCTCGCTGAGCGCCTGCAAATACAGCCGATAACCGACCGGCGCCTTGTCCTTCGGGTGGATATTGTCCAGCTCGCCGCAGTCGGTCAGAACGGCAAGTCCGGTATTGCGCAGCTTGCGGTAGACGCGCATCTGCGCCTCGCGGATCAGACACCAGTGCTGATAATCCGGATCGTTCAGATAGCGGAACATCGGCAGCTGCACATTCAGAAACGGCAGCTCCGGATCGCCCCAGTCGCGCCGCCAACAGCCGATCAGCGCCGTCAGCAGCGTTTCATATGCCGCCGGACGGTGATCGTCCGATTCGCCCTGATAATACAGAAAACCGCGCAGCGTATAGGGCGCGACTCTTTGCAGCATCGTCTCATAGGCGCCGCAGGGACGGCATTCGTTCTTCGGTCCCATCGGCCCCGGATAGCGCGACGCACCGACCGCGTCCTGCGCCTGCTCCCATGATGCTTCGGGATGCGCCTCCATGTAGGCGGAATATTTCCCCCACCACACATCCTGATAGGCGGCGTATTCGTCAAATTCCGCGATCAGCTCCTCACGCGTTTTGCCGGCGGTCGCCGCATCGTATTCATCTATATAGGGACGGATCGCTGCATCCTGCTCCAGCACATCCCGCGAGACCCAGACAGATGCCGATGTCCCGCCCCAGTTGCAGCCGATCAGCCCGACCGTCACGCCGAGCCGCTTTGCCAGCGCCAGCGCAAAATACAGTCCGACCGCCGACCATGCACGCGCACTCTCCGGCGCCGCATAGCTCCATGCGGTATTGCGCTCGACCGCGTCAAAGCTCTCATCAATGATGCGCTGCTTCGGCGTATAATAGAACCGCACGCCGCATTCCGGCCGGAGCGAATCCAGCACCGCTTCACCGTGCAGCTCGTCCTTGATCTCAAATTCCATATTGCTCTGACCGCCGCAGAGCCAGACCTCTCCCACCGCGATCTCGCGGTAGATGATCTGCACCGCGCCGCTTGTGACCGTCATGGTCAGATTCTCGGCGGCGGGCATCGGCGGGAGCGTCACGCGCCATTTGCCGTCACGGACGACCGCAGCGGCGCTGTGTCCGCCGAGCGAAACGGTCACACGCTGACCGTCCTTTCCGTCGCCCCAGACAGCGATCGGTTTTTCCCGCTGCAAAACCATGCGGTCGCTGAAAATTGCTGCTGTTCTCATCGGTAAACCTCTTTATCTATATATTATAGTATCCGCGAAGATCCGTTCTTTTTCTCACAGCTTATACTGCATAAAATTTCCGTTATGCACAAAGCCGAACGCCGTATAGAGCTTCACGCCCATATCCGATGCCGTGATCTGCACCGTGCCGCAGCCCGCGTTCTTCGCATCCGCGACCACACGGGAGAGCAGCTCCTTAGCAATGCCCTGCCGCCGGTACGCAGGATGCGTGAACATTCCGGAGAGCAGCCCGATCTTTCCGGTCGGACAGCCGAAATACGGCGGCTTCTCCACGACCGACATCCCGCTTGTCCCGACGATCTCTCCGCCGTCCAGCGCGATCCATGAGAAAAATGTGCCGTCTGCCATGTGCTTTTCGTAATACTGACGGAGCGCACCGGTCAGGTCGATCTGCTCCTTTGCGCCCTCCTCGCGGAGCTGCCGGATGCGGACGGCAATGAACGCATCGAGATCCTCCGCCGTCAGTCTGCGGATCTCCGGCCGGCTCATGTCTCCTCCGCTGCCGGCTCTGCCGCTTTCTTCGGGCGGCCGCGCTTCGGCTTCGGCGCCTTTTCCTCCGGCTTCTCCGGCAGATTCAGCCGTCCGTAGGTCTCATTCAGCTCATAGATCTTTTTGCACAGCTTCGCGGAATAATCCGAGGGCTGTGTGCGGTAGATCCAGTTGCCGCCGAGCGTCGAGGGCGTATTGATCCGGTCAGACGGCGGCGCATTCAGGAAATCCTGCATCGGCGCGACCGCGATCCTTGCGATCGTTGCCCATGCTGCACGGAGCATCGCCTTCGGCAGCTTCTTCGTTTTCTTTACGCCGAGATAGCGCATCGCATATGCATTCGTACCAGCAGAATTGCTCTTGACCCAGCCGCGCAGCGTGTGATTGTCATGCGTGCCGGTATAGCAGATGCAGTTGTCCGTCGTGAAATTATGCGGCAGATACGGATTCTGCGCATCGCTGTCAAATCCGAACTGCAAGACCTTCATGCCGGGGAAACCGGTGCGTTTGAGCAAACGGATGACCGCCGGCGTGATATTGCCGAGATCCTCCGCGATGACATTCATCTCACCGAATTTTTCCTTTGCTGCTTTCCAGAGTGCATAATCCGGCCCCTTGACCCATTTGCCGTTCTCGGCGGTCTCCGCGCCGTAGGGGATCGCGTAATAGCGCTCGAAGCCGCGGAAATGGTCGATGCGGACAACATCATAGAGCTTCAGCGTGAACGCGATGCGATCCAGCCACCACGCATAATTGTTCTTTGCCATATCGTCCCAGTTCCAGAGCGGATTGCCCCAGAGCTGACCGGTCACGGCAAAGGCATCGGGCGGACAGCCCGCAACGGCAACCGGCTTTTTTTCACTGTCGAGCCGGAACAGCTTCGGCTGCGCCCAGACCTCGGCACTGTCATATGCCGCATAGATCGGGATATCGCCGATGATGCGGATGCCCTTTTCGTTCGCGTATTTCTTCACAGCATCCCACTGCATGAAGAAGCAATACTGCACAAAGCGGTAGAATTCGATCTCCTGCGAAAGCTCCAGCTTCACGCGCTTGACGGCATCCTTTTCACAGAGCGCAAGCGGCGCATCCCATTCGTACCACGCTTTGCCGCCGTTTATCTCCTTGATCGCCATGAAGACCGCATAGTCATTCAGCCACGCCTTCTGCGCCGTGCAGAATTTCCGAAAATCCGACGGGATATGCTTCGTGAAATTCCGGTAGGCAATGCGCAGAACCGGCGTCACATTCTGATAGAGCAGCGCATAGTCGATCGTCTTTGCATCGCTGTCCCATTGCAGCCCGTCGTAATCCGAGGGGCGGAGCCAGCCGCGTTCCGCAAGCAGATCGAAGTCGATCAGATACGGATTTCCGGCAAAGCAGGACGGCGACTGATACGGCGAATCGCCGTAGCTGGTCTGTGTCAGCGGCAGCACCTGCCAGTAATGACAGCCCGCGCCGCGCAGAAAATCCACAAAATCAAAGGCAGCCTGTCCGAGCTTGCCGATGCCGTGCTTCGACGGAAGCGCCGAGACCGGAAGCAGTATTCCGCTTTCTCGCATAAATTTCCTCCTGATCGTATATGCAGCGCGCCGGAATAATGCCGCATCTCCGGTGCATAATACGGGTGTTCCGCAGATGCACACATCCGCTGCGGGGAAAGGAGCGGCATTCCATGACAAAGAATCCCGGCGAATACATCGCTGCATTTTTATTCGGTTTTTTTGCATATGCATTTTTTGAGATTGCCGTCCGCGGATATACGCACTGGACAATGGGAATCCTCGGCGGGATCTCCTTCTGCGTGATCGGCAGCATGGAGCACTCTCTCGATGCGCCCGCCGCAGTCCGCGCACTGTTCGCTGCGGTTTTCGTCACCGCATCGGAATTCACGGTCGGCGTATTTGACAATCTCATCATGGGCTGGCGTGTCTGGGATTATTCCGACAGGCCGTTCAATCTGCTCGGACAGATCTGTCCGCAGTTTTCGGCGGTATGGTATCTGCTCTGCTTTGCGGCAGTCCTCATCGCAAAGCGCTTCTGCCGGCAGTATCAGATGCCGGCCGTGCGCGAAACGGAAGCGGTCACAGAGCGCCGCTTTGCAGCGCCATGATATATTCCGCAAGCTCGCAGGCCATTTCGCACTGCTCCGGAATCCGCGGATGCCCCGGCGTTGCCTTGCCGCTGCGCGTGAACCGGAACCGCTTCACGCGCCTGCTGCCGATCCGCTCGCAGGCTTCATCCAGCAGCTCCTCCCAGAACGGATCGTGCATCAGCACCGTCAGCATCAGAATGAACACCGCATCCGGATATTTCTGCATCAGATCACCGATCAGCAGACAGTAATGCTCCAGCCAGTGCTCCCGCTGACGCTTGTCGAGCAGCTGATCCTTTCCGGCGAAATGCTGATCGTTCTGCCCGATCGCGAATGTGACATAATCCGGCGTATAGCGCGAAAAATCCCATTGCGTCATCGGTACATCCGGAAAATAGCAGAGCTTGTCATAGGCAGTCTCCATGCCGTATCTGCCGTCAGCGAACCAGCCGGTGTGATCGAACAGCGCGATGCCGCCCTGCGCGACCAGATGCACCTGCGCATTCAGCAGACGCGCCGCCTGCATCGCATAGCTGTGCCATGCGTTGTCATAGACGGAATCGTAGACCGGCGGATCATTCGATGCAACATGATCGACCGCCTCCACGACAGAGCCCGCCGTGACGCTGTCGCCGTAGCATTCGAGCTTCAGCGCCGGCAGCGGCGGCAGCTCACCGAGATCGCCGTCATCCGAGAGCAGAATGCTGCGCAGAATAAAATGATGGGTCGAATCCTGCCGCTTGAACAGGATGCAGCGATGCTTTCCTGCGCCGCTGACCGGAATATCATAGCGGTTGTCGGGATCGCCAAGCTGAACGGTATGCTCTTTTCCGTCAATGATGCAGCCGAGCTGGAGACCGTTATAGCTGACATGATTTTCAATGATGAATGCGAGCTGGCTGCCCGTGAATGCAAACTGCACCAGTGAGCCCGCCCAGTAGAAATCCGGTGCAGCCGGATCGGTGAAGTCGATACGCCCCATGAATTGCAGGCGCGGATCGGAAGGCTGGATCGTTTTCATATCAGTGTCCCTCAATATTATCCGCAAACGGTGCGCGTGTATTCAGATAGAACACATAGCCTGCGTCAGTTTTGTCAAGCCGACAGTTCCAGTCATCAAACGTATAATAAGGCGTCAGACAGGCTGCCAGCTCCTCCAGCGATTTGCTGCTGGAAAAGTTCACAACGGATACGCAGTCCACATGATTGCCGGTGCCGGAGGAATTGCCGGTTTCGGAGTGCTCGCTGAAAATCACGGCATCCGAAACGGTTTTCGTCAGATTCGCTTTCATCCGCTTTGTCTGCCTGTCGGTTGAAATATGATTCACGCACATCCCGAACAGCTCATAGGCAACTGGCAGACAGAGGAGAACGACGGCGGCATATTTCAGCTGCTTCATTTCGGTTCTTCCTGCTGATTCTGCATCTCCGCACGCTTCTGCGCAGCGATCCGCTCCATTGCCTCGCGGAACTGCGGATCGTTCGTCAGGTCATATGCACAGCGGATGAAGAATGCCTCCAGATCGGTACGGTTATAGTTATGCGCCTGCTGGATCATCACAACAGCCAGATTCACAAGTTCCGAATTCGGCGGCTGCTTCATGCTGTACTTCTCGTAGACATCGAGCGTCTGACCTTTCGTCGGTGGCGCGAATTTCTGTCCGAAGGTGTTCATCCGGCGGACAACATCCTGCAATTCATATTCCACAGCCTTCGAGGGCGAAAAGCGCACGCTCTCAAAATAGAACACGGCGGCGGAATAGAAATCCTGCGTCACATAGCAATAGTATCCCATATTCGCAAGCACACGCGCCATTCTGTCGGCGCTCGTGCAGAGCGGGAGCGTCTCCTGATTGACCTTCAGCAGATCGGGCATATTATTTGCCAGCTTGCAGAGCTCCGCCATTTCAAACCGCGCATCCGCACTGACCGGATCGAATTTCTGTGCCCGCAGCAGCACCTTCCGCGCCGCAGGGATATCGCGCTCCTCGATCAGCACATAGCCGTAGAGCGACAGATAGGCCGAAAAATCAAACGGTGCGCGGTCAAAGTTCGTATCCTCCGGATAGAAGTGACGGTACATATGGTATTCAAACGGATTGCGGAAGCTGAAATACTTCGGATCGTCGCCCTCAAAATACTGCGCGATCTTGTCGGAAAGCGCCGCGAGCAGCTCCTTCGCTTCGCTCATTTTTTTCGCATCGACCAGCGCCAGCGCATCGCGGTAAATGAGATCGAGACGCTTTCCGCCGATCATGGTGCGGTCCTCCATGTCCTTCCGCACATCCTCCGGCATGATCGAAAATGCGTGATCCATGACGGCCTTCGTCAGCTCATCGGCATTCGGCTCCTTCCGGAGATCCTCCGCAAGCGTGGTCAGATATTCCATATCCTTTTTCAGATCGCCGGTCATTTCCAGACGGATCTGTGTCATAAGCTCCGGTACATTCATCTTTATGATTCCCCTCTTTTCTCAAATCTCTCGCTGAGGATCAGGATTCGCTTTCGATCGCCGCAATGCCGAGGATATCAAGGCTTGCCTTGTCTACCGGCGACGGGCAGCCGCTCATCAGCTCACGCGCATTCTGCACCTTCGGGAACGCGACCACATCGCGCAGCGAATCGCACTGTGCCAGCGTCATCGTCAGTCTGTCCAGACCGATGCCGAGACCGCCGTGGGGCGGTGCGCCGTACTTATACGCTTCGACAAGGAAGCCGAATTTCGCTTCGATCTCCTCATCGGTCAGGCCGAGCGATTCAAACATCTTCTGCTGCAATTCATAATCCGTAATGCGAATCGAGCCGGAGCAAAGCTCCGTACCGTTCAGCACCAGATCATAGGCCTTTGCAAAGACCTTTTCCGGCGCGGTATCGAGATATTGCAGGCATTCGTCCATCGGCATCGTGAACGGATGATGCATCGCAAGCCATTCGCCGGTCTCCTCGTCCTTCTCGAAGAACGGGAACTGCGTGATCCACAGGAAATTGAATTCGTTCTCCGGGATCAGATCGAGCTTTCTGCCGAGGTGACTGCGCAGTGCGCCCAGCACCGGCAGCGTGACGGAATTCTTGTCCGCGACGATCAGCACGACATCGCCCTGCTCTGCGCCGGCTGCTTTCAGGATCGCATCCAGCTCGCCCTCTTTGAGGAACTTGCCGAAGGAGCAGTTCGGCTCCGCATCCACCCAGCGGATATACGCAAGGCCCTTCGCGCCGATGCCTCTGACCATTTCGGTCAGCTTGTCGATCTCCTTGCGCGTCAGCGTACCGGCGGCATTCTTCGCCGTGATGCAGCGCACCGAGCCGCCCGCCGTCAGCGCATTCTGAAATACTGCAAACTCCGTATCTTTTACGGTATCGGAAAGGTCGGTCAGCTCCATGCCGAAGCGCAGATCCGGCTTGTCCGAGCCGAAGCGGTTCATCGCCTCGGTATAGGTCAGGCGCGGCAGCGGGGTTTTCAGCTCTCTGCCCATGACATCACGGAACAGGCGGATCAGGAAGCCCTCGGTGATATCAAGGATATCGTCCACATCGACAAAGCTCATTTCGAGGTCGATCTGCGTGAACTCCGGCTGACGGTCTGCGCGGAGATCCTCATCGCGAAAGCAGCGCGCAAGCTGGATATATTTGTCATAGCCCGCGACCATGAGCAGCTGCTTGTAGATCTGCGGGGACTGCGGCAGCGCGTAGAATTCGCCGTGATGCACACGCGAGGGAACGAGATAGTCTCTTGCGCCCTCCGGCGTGGATTTCATCATCATCGGTGTTTCGATCTCGAGGAAGCCGTTCTCATAGAAATACTGTCTTGCGCACTGTGCGATCTTATGGCGCAGGATCAGGTTCTGCTGGAGCGGCGCTCTGCGCAGGTCGAGATAGCGGTATTTCAGGCGCAGCTCCTCATTGACCTTGGTCTGCGCGGTAATCTCAAAGGGCGGCGTCTTTGCCTTTGCGAGAATGCGCAGCTCGGTGACATAGATCTCGACATGACCGGTCGCGATCTTGTCCGTTTTGCTCTCGCGCTCGCGAACCTCGCCCTTTGCCATGATGACATATTCCGACTTGCAGGATGCGGCCTTCTCAAAGAGGGCGCGGTCGGTCGTATCATCAAAGGTCAGCTGCACAACGCCCGTGCGGTCGCGCAGGACGATGAACAGGATGCCGCCCTTGTCGCGCACGGCATCGACAAAGCCGCCGACTGTGACGGTCTTGCCCGCTTCCAGCACCTCGCCGCAATAGCAGGTGCGCTTCATTCCTTGCATTGTGTCCATGATTAAAGAACTCCTTTTTATAATATTTATATTTCAATGCGAATGTTGATTCAGTATAATTCACTCCGCATTATTATCATCTTCCATGATTCAGAAAAGTACATTATTATGAACAGGCCACAATTATTAGCCAAATTAACAATGTTGCTGCAAAAACATATCCTCCAGATAATAAAAAGACAGAGCCCAAGCTAGAAGTCGCACTAAATGATCTCAACAATACTCCCAATACAAATGATATTGACGAGGTCGTTAGACAGATTGTAACAATTTTATGCCCGCCTTTATTCCATGTTGCAAAGAAACACTTAATTCCAACAGCTAATAACAAAACAATCCAACAGAACGCCGATAGAATCGACCGGAAAACCGATGGATGTAACAGCCATGCAATCAGTAATCCAAGAACCGCAAATATTATCCCGCCGATTAACACTTTATGTTTTCCCTTTTTCCATGAAAACGCGCGTCTTTTTTGCACTTTCTTTTCAAACTCACATCCGCATTTATTACATCTATACTTTATGATATCATAGTATTCATCAAACGAAGGTGTTTCAACCAGTACATCCTGCAACACCTCAATCTTATTTTCATCAGAGATCAGTTCAAAGCACTCCGGACAATTAGAATAGTTGACTTCAAGCGCCATATGACCGTGCTTTACAACAGATACTTCTTCTTTCGGCTTTAATAATCTCATATTAGCCCCCGATCACTATGAAATCGAAACCATACTAAATACAAACCGCTGCTCAATAAAGCCCTGCCAGTCCCGCGAGAATCGCGAACAGAATGCCGCCGACCGCAGAGGTCGCCGCTGCGCTCAGCAGGAAAAACAGGATGCCGTGCGCGATCCTGCTCATCGGCTTCTTTTCGATGTACGCCTCATCCGGCCGCTTCATCGCGGATATGATCGCGAAAAACGGCAGCGTCAGAACCCATGTCAGGATCATCGGGATACCGAAGCGCCTGTTCATCGCGGCAAACAGCACGCCGAATGCAAACAGCAGCGTCTGAAAGCCCATGAGTCCGCAATTCATGATATGCCACGTCTTGCGCTTTTTCTCCGCCGCCTGTAACTGCGCCGGAGAATACTGCACGCGGTACTGCGGCTGCATCGGGACAGCGCCCGGCTGCTGCACCGGCATCTGCATCTGCTGCGGCTGCATCGGTGCGGGTTCAGGCGGCGGCGCGAATTGCAGATCCGGTGCGGCCGGCACATCCTGCGGCGCGAATGCAAATCCGCCCTCCGCAGGCGCTGTATTCAGCTCGGTCGCGCAGGCGGGACAGTGTGCATACTGCCCCTCCTCCACCTGAACCTGTGTCCCGCAGAACGGGCAGATCACTGTTTTCATTGCCATAGCGTTACTCCTTTTTGCATCTGCTCAGCGTCTCCGGCCGAGCACCTTCCGCACGAAGATCTGATGATAGAACCAGTCCATGCGGGAGAGGATGCGTTCGTAAAAATAAAATACAAGATTGAATGCGAGGATCAGAATGACATACATGACTTTGCCCGTATCGTCGAAGGTCGGCAGACCGAGCACATAGACGGTCATGATGTAATCCACAACGAGAAAGAAATTGAACACCGCAAATTTGCAGGCGGTTTTCAGCGGCTTTGCGCGGATCCGTTCGATCCATATCCGGAGCATCGGATAATAGCCGAAAAACAGAATGAACATCAGTGCGGCTTCCTTGTCAAAGGTGACGATCAGTGAGAGCAGGCTCACGGCCAGATAGGTCAGCCATGCCCAGCCGACCGAGACCTCCTCAACCAGAATGATCATCAGCAGACCGGCGGCCATCGGCGCGGCGATATACAGCGCCGGCAGTACGCCCGTCAGGAACATTATGACGATGCAGAGTGCCGCGACAATGCCGCCGAGCGCGACGCGGCTGCTCAGATTTCGGTTATTCATCATGTAAGCACGCTGACCGGCGCGGGAACGGTTTCTGTCCTGCCGGTCTCCCCTTTTCCGCCCGTTCTGATACGGGCATACATATACTTTTATATCATACCACAAAATGCATAAAAAGTCAACTGCGAAAGCGATTCAGAAAACGGACAGGCAGGAAAGCAGCTGCCCCGTTCCGACGGGTATTTTCTGGTGGTATCCTCAGAGCAGCTTGATTTTCCTATGAAACTGTGGTATAATTTCAACAGATGATTTCGCGTGCGAACTGTGCAGTGTGATGCATCATCGTTACCGGATCAAAAAACAGGAGGTCTCATTATGAAAATCGCAGTTCCCTATCTGGACGGCAAAGTCAACCCCGCCTTCGGCAGAAGCCGGTATTTCAAGCTCTATGACATTGCGGACGGCAGAATCGTCTCAACAGCAGTCATTGACAACGGCGGCTTTGAGCATACCGGCCTTATCACGCATCTGAAAAACAACGGCGTTACCCTTGCGCTGGTCGGGAATATCGGGCAGCACGGCGCAGATGCCTTTGCAGAGGCCGGCATCGAGCTGTATACCTGCAATTCCGATGATGCTGATACAGTTGTCAGCAAATATCTCGACGGCACACTGGAGCTCAAAAAAGAACTCAGAGGGTGCAGCTTTGCCGGATGACCATGCCGGAGATCTTCGTACAGGGCATCGGATTTGCCGCCGTAGCTGCATTTATCCTGTCCTATCAGATCAGATCGAACCGCCGGCTGTTCCTGCTTCAGCTGATCGGCTCGGCGCTCTTCTGCCTGCAATTCTTTCTGCTGGATGCATTCAGCGGATGCCTCAGTCTCGCGGTCAATATCCTGCGCAATGCGCTGATGATGAAATACAATGACTGGAATTGGGTGCGGTGGAAGGGCTGTCCGGTGATGATCGCAGCCCTGTTTACCGGCATACTTTTCCTGACATGGAACGGGCCGGTCAGTCTGCTTGCATTCATTGCATCGGTGTCCAGCACCTTTGTCTACTGGACGAACAGCCCGCGCAAGATCCGTCTGGTCAATCTTGTCTGTGCATCGCCCTGCTGGCTGATCTATGATGTCATTGTGCATTCATGGGGCGGACTGCTGAGCGAGTCGATCACGCTGATCTCGATTCTGGTATCTGTTTTCCGCTTTGGGTGGAAGGGACTGGAGGAGGACAGAACATAAGCACACGCCCGATCAGGAAGGAACAGTCATGCGAAAAAGATGTGCGTTATGAAAAGACCGGCCACTCCCGATTTCGCAGAAGGGTTGACATTTTCGCACGAATGTGCTATACTATCACTTGTGTGCGCCGATGCGCATACCGGCAGTTCGCTTGCACCATCCTGCCGTGAAACAAAACTAGGGCAGACATTACGGGATCACTGCGCCTGTCTGCACTGCGGACGGGCGCTTTTTTTGAGGATGATGATATGTATATTCTGAAAACATCCGCGGCATTTGACAGCGCACATTTTCTCGCGGGCTACAACGGAAAATGTGCCAATCTGCACGGGCATCACTGGGTGATCGAGGCCGAGGCCGCTGCGGATTCCCTACAGGAATCCGGCGAAAAGCGCGGCATGGTCATCGACTTCGGCGATCTGAAAAAAGCAGTTCGGCAGCTCGCGGATGCCTATGACCATGCGCTGATCTATGAGCAGGGATCGCTGAAAGCCGCGACGCTCACGGCGCTGCATGACGAAGGCTTCCGGCTGATCGAAGTCCCATGCCGCCCGACTGCGGAGAATTTTGCAAAGGCATTTTTTGAAGCACTGACCGCGCAGGGCATTCCGCTGCGGCGCATGACCGTCTATGAAACGCCGGAAAACTGCGCGTCCTATGAGGTGTGATATGGAGACTTTTCAGCTTGCGGAGCATTTCATCAGCATCAACGGTGAAGGGCAGTGCGCCGGAGAGCTTGCGCTGTTCCTGCGGTTCGCAGGCTGCAATCTGCGCTGTGACTGGTGCGATACGGCATGGGCCTGCGGCAAGGATGCGCCGCATGAAGATGTGACGCTGCGGCAGATCGAACAGATCGCAGCAGATGCAGCGGCACAGGGCGTGCGCAATGTCACGCTGACCGGCGGCGAACCGCTCCTGCAAAAGCACATCGCAGATACGATCCGGATGCTTGCAGATATGGGGCTTCGCACCGAAATCGAAACGAACGGTGCCGTTCCGCTGGAGCCGTTTCTGCATTGCGGCGGCGTTTTCACAATGGACTACAAGCTCCCCTCCAGCAAAATGGAACAGCATATGCACGCGGAGAATTTCGCGCTGCTGCGAGCGCATGACACTGTGAAATTCGTCTGCGGCTCGCGGGAGGATGTTCTGCGGGCAAAGGAGATCGCGGAGCAGTATAAGCCGCAGTGTCCGCTGTATCTCAGCCCGGTGTTCGGGCGCATTGATCCGGCGGAGATCGTTGAGATCATGAAGGCGGAACGAATGGGGCATTTCCGCCTGCAATTACAGTTACATAAATTCATCTGGGATCCGCAGGCAAGGGGCGTGTAAAATGGAGAAGCTCAGACTGATACCGGTCTCGGCGGAATATGCCGCTGAGATCGAGGAATACCGCGCCGCATTCCCCGCTGACCGCATGAGAGTGACGCCCGATCCCGACAGCATCCCCGGACTGGACAGACTGGAACAGTTCAGCAGCGCCGCGGAATGGCTTCGGCACTGCGCATCCGTGCAGGAGCAGATCTCGTGGTATCTGACGGTGCGGGACAGTGACGGAAAGATCGTCGGCGCCTGCTGTCTGCGTCATGCATTGGAATATGACGATGATGACCCGGAATTCTGCTCGCATATCGGGTATTCCGTCCGGCCGGACGAGCGCCGCAGGGGATATGCAAAGGAACAGTTCCGGCTTCTGCTTGCCGAAGCGCGGAAGCTGGGACTCCGCACGGTGCGGCTGATATGCAGCGACCGGAATACCGGCAGCATCCGGACAATCCTGTCTAGCGGCGGCATTTTTATTGATGCAATTTACGGCGAGGAATCCGGCATCACAGTCAACCGCTACGATATTCCGCTAATAGATATGGAATTTAAATATTACAATCCCTCGGACGAACACCGGAGCTGCGTCGTCCGGACGATGACAAAGCTCACCGGCAAGCCGTATCCGGAGGTAAAGGAAGCGCTTGCCGCGCTTGCTTCGGAAATGGGCTTTGCTGAATGGAATGAGCAGGCAGTTTTTGAGAAATATCTTACAGCGCATCATTTTCATAAACTGGACAGTTTCAGCGGAATGCAGGTGAAAGCGCTGCCGCTCCAAACCGGTACATACTGTGTATTCTGCACGAACCGGGCAGATTTTTATCATCTGCTGCCGGTCGTTGACGGCGTGATCTATGACCGGCGCGATGACAGCCGGGAGCTGTATGTGATCTCCGTTTATCAACAGGAAACAAATGAGGTGAAAGCATGATCGACCGGAAAGCAATCGAAGAACATATCCGCGGCATTCTCGTCGCACTCGGCGAGGATCCCGATCGCGAGGGACTGCTCGAAACGCCGGAGCGCGTTGCGAGAATGTACGCCGAGGTGTTCGACGGGCTCAACTATACCAATCACGAGATCGCGGAGAAATTCGGCAAGACCTTTGAAGCGCCGAAGCACGCCGGCCCCGTGGTCGTGCGGGATATTGAGGTGTTTTCCTACTGCGAACACCATCTCGCACTGATGTACGATATGTCAGTGAATGTCGCCTATGTGCCGAACGGCAGGGTGATCGGGCTGAGCAAGATCGCGCGCATCTGCGATCTCGCGGCGAAGCGCCTGCAATTACAGGAGCGTCTCGGCGCGGACATCGCAGAGATCATGATGGATGCCGCCGATACGCCCGATGTCGGCGTGGTGATCGCCGGTACGCACAGCTGCATGACCGCACGCGGCATCCGCAATGCATCTGCGCGGACTGTCACGCAGACCTTCTGCGGCGCATTCCGCGATGACCGCAATCTGCAAAGACTGATTACAGAGGGTGTGAAATGATGAAGGCATTGGTTTTATTCAGCGGCGGTCTGGACAGCACGACCTGTCTGGCGCTGGCTGTTGAACGGTACGGCGCAGAGAATGTGCTGGCACTGTCCGTCAGCTACGGACAGAAGCACACAAAGGAGCTGGAGGCGGCAAGAGCGGTCGCGGCATATTACGGTGTCCGGCTGCAAGCGCTGGATCTTGCAGCGATCTTTGCGGATTCGGACTGCTCGCTGCTGAAGGGCAGCTCGCAGGAGATCCCGAAGGAAAGCTATGCCGAGCAGCTCAGCGAAACAGACGGCGCACCGGTCTCGACCTATGTGCCGTTCCGGAACGGGCTGTTCCT
>DGSY01000044.1:0-6937 GCA_002394125.1 Ruminococcus sp. UBA4350 | reverse complement strand
GATGATGCCGCGGGCAATGCATATCCGGATTGCAGTCAGGAATTCAATGACGCGATCAATACAGCGATCTTCCTCGGCAGCGGAAAGCAGCTGCGCGTAGAAGCGCCGTTCGTCGGAAAGACAAAGGCGGATGTCGTTGCGGAGGGACTGCGGCTGAATGCGCCGTATCATCTGACATGGAGCTGCTATGAGGGCGGTGAGCATCCCTGCGGGCTCTGCGGCACCTGCCGTGACCGTGCGGCGGCGTTTGCGGCAAACGGCGTCAGCGATCCCGCGCTGACAGCGCCGGCCGCCCCTGTCTGAACGGCATCCGAACGAACAAAAATACAAAGGAGATACCATTATGAGTGAACGAAGCAGAGAGCAGGAGGGCATGACACTCCTCGGCAATCAGCATACAAAATACCCGCAGGACTACGATCCCTCGGTACTCGAAACCTTTGAGAACAAGCACCCTGACCGCGATTATTTCGTGAAATTCAACTGTCCGGAATTCACATCGCTCTGCCCGATCACCGGTCAGCCGGATTTCGCAACGATCTACATTTCATATGTGCCGCGCCGGAAAATGGTCGAGAGCAAATCGCTGAAGCTCTATCTGTTCAGCTTCCGCAATCACGGCGATTTCCACGAGGACTGCGCGAATATCATCATGAACGATCTGATCCGGCTCATGGAGCCCGCCTATATCGAGGTCTGGGGCAAATTCCTCCCCCGCGGCGGCATTTCGATCGACCCCTACTGCAATTACGGTATGCCCGGTACGAAATGGGAGCAGGTCGCATGGGACCGTCTCACGCATCACGACCTCTATCCGGAGCCCGTCAACAACCGCTGAGAACTATCCTGAAAAATATTTACAATATAACACTTTTTATATTTCTGTATTCCTTGCACTTTTCCGGATAATGTGCTATAATAAGATGTTACAACATACTATATTGATCTGTTCCGGCAGATCGGGGAAGAAGGAAACATATGCAGTTATCAGCACAGCAAGACAACCGGCTCGACCGGATCGCCGTTCTCATTCCGTGCTTTAACGAAGCCAAAACCATTGCAAAGGTTGTCCGTGATTTCAAGGCGGCGCTTCCCGAAGCAGTGATCTATGTCTACGACAACAACTCCACCGACGGCACCGCCGAGCTCGCCGCAGAAGCCGGCGCAGTCGTTCGGCATGAGTATCAGCAGGGCAAGGGCAATGTCATCCGCAGAATGTTCCGCGAGATCGACGCGGAATGCTATCTCATGGTTGACGGTGACGACACCTATCCCGCGGAATATGCCCGCGCGATCGCATCGCCCGTTCTTGAGAGGAAGATCGACATGGTCGTCGGCGACCGCCTGTCTTCGACCTATTTCACCGAGAACAAGCGTCCCTTCCACAATTTCGGAAATACGCTCGTCCGCTTCTGCATCAACCGCTTTTTCCGCTCCGATATCAAGGATATCATGACCGGATACCGCGCATTCAGCTTCCATTTTGTCAAGACCTTTCCGGTTCTCTCAAAAGGCTTCGAGATCGAGACCGAGATGAGCATTCACGCGATCGACAAGAATATGTCAACCGAGAATGTCGTGATCGGCTACCGTGACCGCGTCGAGGGCAGCGAATCCAAGCTGAATACCTATTCCGACGGATTCAAGGTTCTGCGCACGATCCTGCGGATGTATAAGAATTACCGGCCGATGCAGTTCTTCGGGCTGATCGCACTGATCCTCTTTCTGATCTCGGCCGGATTTTTCATTCCGGTGCTGACGCAGTATATCCGCACCGGACAGGTCGCAAGGTTCCCGACGCTGATTGTCTGCGGCTTTACCATGATCGCCGCCTTGCAGTCATTCTTCGCCGGCATGATCCTCGGCTGCATCATCCAGAAAAACAGGCAGGATTTTGAGATCAATCTGCACCGCTCCGACGAAAGACTGAAGCATTTGCAGCGCATTCAGGGAGAAATCAGCAAGAAGGACGGTGATGCGGAATGACACTCAAAAACAAACTCAATGAAATCATAGCATCTGATGCATTCGGCAAATTTCAGGTCATCCTCTGTGCGGCTCTTGCTGCGGCAGGCATTGCACGGTACCTGACCTTTTCGACAGCGAATATCTTTACGCTGTTCTTTGCCATACTGATGCTGCCGCTTTTCCGCGCTGCATTCCGCGTCAGGGATAAAAAGGTCAGCATTGCGTCGGTCCTGCTCGCACTGTTCTTCACCGCGGCATTGTTCATGCAAAAATACGAATGGCTGACATTTCAGGACAAGCACGCCGCCCGCTATACGATCGAGCTTCTGGTCGGACTGTGGCTGTTCTTCAAGGCGCTCACGGCTGTACTGCTGGACAGGATGCGGGATTTCCGCATCAATACGCCCGGAGAGGAGCCCCCGCAGAAGAAACGCATCAAATTCTTCTTTGCGGCGGCGGGCATTATGTTCGTCTGCTGGCTGCCGCATTTCATGCTCGGCTATCCCGGTGAGGTGACCTCCGACTCGCTCCACCAGCTGAATCAGATGGTCGGAAATGAACCGCTCTCCAATCATCACCCGATTGCGCACACCTATGTCATCAAGTTCTTTTTCAGCATCGGCAAGGCGGTCTTTCATGACGATAACCGCGCAGTTGCGACATATGTTGTCTGTCAGATGATCCTGCTCTCCTTTGCGTTCTCCTATCTGCTCACGACAATGTACCGTCTGCGCGTCAGAAAGCTGATGACCGGCGCTGTCCTCGCCTGCTTCGCGCTGCTGAGCTATCACGGCGCCTACAGCATAACGATCTGGAAGGATATCCCGTTTGCAGCGTTCGTTGTCTGCTATTCCGTCACGCTCTGGCGCATTCTGCTGCACTTCCGGCAGGGCGCGGAAAAGCTTCCGCTGTTTGAGGGCATCATGCTCTTTCTGACGGGCATCGGCGTCTGCCTGTTCCGCAGCAACGGCCTCTATGCCTATATGCTGACCACAGTGTTCATTGTGATATTCTGCATCCGCAGGCGGAAGCCGGTCATGCTCGGCATAACCGTTTCTGCACTGGCAGTCAGCCTGATCGTGACGCGTCCGGTCTATAATGCACTCGGCATCCAGAAGCCGGAGCCGCTGGAAAGTCTGGCGCTGCCGCAGCAGATGATCGGTGCCGTGCTGAAAAATGAGCGTCCGATGACGCAGGAACAGCTCGACCTGATCGCAAATGTGGCTGATATTCAGGGACTCAAGGATAATTATTTCCCGAATTCCGCAGACGGCATCAAGGTCTATGTCTGGGAGCACGGAAATGAACAGTATGTAGCCGAGCATAAGAGCGAATTCTTTCACCTCTGGCTCGATCTCGGAAAAAAATACCCGAAGGATTATATCATCGCAACTGTCTATCAGACGCTCGGATACTGGTTCCCGGATGTGCAGAACTGGGTCTATTCCGGTGAATTCCGCTATGACGGATTTGATCTGCACAGAGAATCCGCATTCAGTGATGAGACCACGAGAAAGCTTCTGGATCTGCGCGAGAAATACAGGGATATCTATTTCCTCGGTCTGTTCTGGAGCATCGGTACGGCGGTCTGGGTCGCGGTCTTTATGATGGGCGCAGCATTTACAAAGCGCAAGCTGCCGTTCCTGCTGATCTTCCTTCCGGTCATGAGCATCTGGGGAACGCTGCTGATCGCCGCGCCGGTCTATGCCGAATTCCGGTATATGTACTCCTTCTTCTCGACACTGCCGCTGCTCTGCACGGTACCGTTCGTCAGTATGGAGGGCGTACAGTTCGGCGGAAGGAGCATTCCGGTTTCTGCCGGAGCCGCCCCGCTGCCGGAAGCAGCAGAATCAGGCTCCGCTGAAACACCGCAGCCTGCTGACGATCCCGCACCTGCGGAGGATGCAGCTGACAAAAAAGCAGACGATACGCTTTCATCGAAGCAGCGGAAAAAGAAATACGGCAAAAAGAAAAAATAATCTTCACAGAGAGCCGCACAGTGACAAGCTGCGCGGCTCCTTTTTGGATTCTCTTTTCAATGAATGTGCATCAGCATCATTCACAAATCCTGCCCTGCATTTTTATCGAATCAGCTGAATTTCCGGAATCTGTACGGTTCTGTATTGACACCGTGTCACTTTTATGCTATACTAATTATATTGACACTGTGTCAATATATTCATCTGAATCTGCAACCAAACGGAGGTATCATTATGCTCGGAAATTTCAGCTACCACAATCCCACAAAGCTCTATTTCGGCGAGAATGCGATCAGCTTTCTGAAGGACGAGCTGACGCAGTACGGCAAAAATGTTCTGCTGGTCTACGGCGGCGGCTCGGTCAGGAAAAACGGCATCTATGATGAGATCACCGCGATCCTGAAGGAATGCGGCAAGAATGTCGCGGAAGTCTCCGGCGTCATGCCGAACCCGACCGCCGAAAAGCTCCGTGAAGGCGTCAAGACCGCAAAGGCACATCAGACCGATTTTATCCTCGCGGTCGGCGGCGGCTCGGTCTGCGATTATTCTAAGGCGGTCTCGGTCTCCGTTCACTGTGACGAGGATCCGTGGGAGAAATACTATGCGCGCTTTGAGGAGCCGGACTGCGAGATCGTGCCGGTCGGCTGTGTGCTGACAATGGCCGGCACCGGCTCCGAGATGAACGGCGGCTCGGTCATCACGAATCACGAGCAGCACCTCAAGATCGGCCATGTGTTCGGGGACAATGTCATGCCGAAATTCTCGATCCTCAATCCGCGCTATACAATGACGCTGCCGAAATATCAGATGTGCGCGGGCATTTACGATATCATGAATCATATCTGCGAGCAGTATTTCTCCGGCGAGGACGACAATACCTCTGATTATATCAGCGAGGGACTGATGCGCGGACTGATCCATGCAAGCCGCATCGCCGTGCAGGATCCGCAGGATTACGAGGCGCGCTCGAACATCATGTGGACGGCGACATGGGCGCTGAATACGCTGGTCTCCCGCGGCAAATCGACCGACTGGATGGTGCATATGCTCGGTCAGGCGGTCGGCGCCTATACCGATGCAACGCACGGCATGACGCTTGCCGCGGTCTCGCTGCCGTATTACCGCTATATCCTCCCCTATGGCACGAAGAAATTCGCGCGCTTTGCGAAAGAGGTCTGGGGCATTGATCCCGCAGGCAAAACGGATGAGCAGCTTGCAAATGCCGGACTGGATGCAATGGAAAGCTGGATGAAGGAGCTCGGCCTTGTGCTGAATCTGACGGAGCTGGGCGCGACGCCGGACATGATCGAGGGCATCGCGGATGCAACGCTCATTCTGAACGGCGGCTACAAGGTGCTGAACCGCGATGAGATCGTGCAGATCCTGAAAGCAAGCCTGTAAACTGCTGTATCACTGCAAATCAAATGCTGCCTTCTGTTGCGGAGGGCAGCATTTTCTGCGTTCTGCCGACAGGTTGCATTCATCATACGATTATGATATAATGGCTGCAAGACTGCATATATATATTTTTTTGCCGAACCTGTAACAAAAGCGCTTTTCATGCAACTAATAAACGAAGCAAACCGAAAGGAGGTGCAGCAATGTCCGAGGATATCGAAGCATATTACCGCGAATACGGCAAAAAGGTCTATCTCTATCTGATGACGCTCTGCAATGAGCCGGATACCGCAGAGGAGCTGACGCAGGAGACATTCTGTCAGGCGATCCGGCATCTGAACCGGTTCCGCGGCGAATCGTCGGTCTATGCATGGCTCTGCGGCATTGCGAAAAACCTCTGGAAAGCCGAGCTGCGCCGCCGCAAATCGCATCCGTCCGGCGCAGAGATCCCGGAGCAGACCGATCCCGCTCCCCCGCCCGATGAAGCCGCCGAATCGCATGAGATCTCGGTCGGCGTACTGCGGAAGCTGCACGGTCTTCCGGAGCAGGACAAGGAGCTGATTTTGCTGCGTGCGGCAGCCGGCCTGTCGTTCCGCACGATCGGCGAGATCTTCGGCCGCTCGGAAAACTGGGCGCGTGTCAGTTTCTTTCGTGCAAAGCAAAAGCTGAATGAGGAGGAAAAGCCATGAAATGCAATGTTGTCACGGATCTTTTGCCGCTCTATGCCGAGCATCTGACCTCGGACGAGACCGCTGCGGAGCTGGAATCGCATCTCGCGGAATGCGCGTCCTGTGCAGCCAAATATGCCGTCATGCAGGAACAGAGCGTTCCGCCGATCACGCCGCCCGAAGATATCCACGCGCTGAAAGCCGTCCGGCGGCGCGGAAAACGGAACATTCTGATCGCTGCGGCTGCGGTGCTGCTGTTCTGGACATTATTCTATATATTCTGCCTGCGGGGATTTCAGCTCCGCTCCGATCAGATCGAGCTGGAGATCTACACCTACTGGGATCTCCGCAATGAGGAAAACCCGCATCCGAGCAAAAAATTTCATCGTTTCTACAGCTATGACGAAGCGCTTTCCGCGCAGAAAACGGAGGGCGGAACGCTCTATGAGATGATCAATGTTACAATGGCGGGCGCCTGTCTTGCTGTCCGGCCGGAGATACACGGTGCAAGCATGACCGTGCAGAATGATATTCCGGGGCAGTATCAGCCTAGGGTAACAGATGCCGCGCTCTATTCGGTTTATCTGCCGCCTTTGGGAACGCCGGGCATAATCAAATACAAGAGCTTCTGGAAGCGTGTCGGACTGTCGGCACCGGTCGCAGAGGGCAGCACGGTCATGTTCCGGTGCAGCGACGGTAATTTTGCGTATGATCTGAATGTACTCGCCGCGCTCGCCCATGCTTCCCCCGACGGCACGGCGCATCTCACAGTCGGGCAGCGGCTCGCGGATATCCCCGATGCATAATCCGCAGCATTCTGCATATCCTACTGACCGGACGAAAGGGCGATGCTGATATAGAAGTTTTAAGCCATAGTATTTCTGATATGCGGTCAGAAGTACTATGGCGTTTTTTCTATTGACA
>DGSY01000150.1 GCA_002394125.1 Ruminococcus sp. UBA4350 | reverse complement strand
AGCGGTTTCTGGAGATATTCCAGTCACGGGCATTCTCCAGCCACTTGCCGAATCTGCCGTGCTTGACGGTCTCCGGAACCCAGTTGATATCCTCATTGTAGGCGATCAGCTTATCCTTGATCTTGCCGACATTGAAATACCATGCATCCATTGCCTTGTAGATCAGCGGACGCTTGCAGCGCCAGCAGTGCGGATAGTTATGCTCGATCGTGCCGTCTGCGACCGCCTTGCCTGCATCATAGAGGAAGCGGATGACAGTCGGGTTCATTTCGATGACGTTCTTGTCGGCATCCTTCTCGTAGAAATCGGTGATTTCCTCGGTGAATCTGCCCTTTGCGTCAACCGGATTGACCAGCGGAATATTGTTGTTCTTGCAGGTCCAGTAGTCGTCTTCACCGAATGCCGGTGCGGTATGAACGATACCGACACCCTCATCGGAGCCGACATAATCTGCCGTGACAACTCTGAATGCGCCCTGCTCCTTCAGATCTGCAAAATACGGGAACAGCGGCTCATAGGTCTTGCCGACGAGATCCGCGCCCTTGCATTCCCTGAGGATGACAGGCTTCTTGCCGAAGATCTTCGGGAAGTGAGAGAGCGTTGCCTTGCAGGCGACAAAGACCTCGCCTTCGACCTCAACATATGCATAGTCGAGCTTTTCGCCGACAGCGAGGCAGAGGTTCGAGGGCAGTGTCCACGGCGTTGTCGTCCATGCGAGGAAGTAGACCTGCTTGCCGTCGATCATATCGTCGGTCTTGAATTTGGTGATGATCCATCTGTCCTGACGCGGACGGGTGGAATCGGATTCTCTGGTATCGGAGATCGAAAGCGATGTTTCACAGCGGCAGCAATAGGGCGTGACGCGGTAGTTGCGGTAGATGAGCCCCTTGTCATAGCACTGCTTGAATGCCCACATGACCGACTCCATATAGGAGAAGTTCATGGTCTTATAGGCGCCGTCGTAATCGACCCAGCGCGCCATCTGATCGACATATTCGCGCCATGTTTCGTTGTTTTTGGAAACGATATCGTAGCAGGCGTCATTGAATTTGCCGATGCCGATCGAACGCTCGATCTCGGTCTTGCTGTCGATGCCGAGTGCTTTTTCGGCCTGTGTCTCGATCGGCAGGCCGTGGCAGTCCCAGCCCCAGACACGCGGAACGGAATAGCCCTTCATCGTGTGATAGCGGGCGATGAGATCCTTGATAAAGGAGACGAGCACGGTTCCGTGATGCGGAATGCCGGTCGGGAACGGAGGGCCGTCGTAGAAGACGATCTCCTCAGCCTGTCCGTTGTGGACAGAGCGTTCAAAGACTTTTTCCTGTTTCCAGTTTTTCAGCATATCCTGCTGGATCGCGGCGAGCTTCGGGCTGCTTTCCAGCACCTGATAACCTTTCATGACGAAACATCCTTTCTGCATTTTCATGCGCAAAAACATACAAAGGTAGTATATCACAAATGCGCTGAATTGTCAAGCAGTGAGCAAGAAAAAGCGTATCCGGTCAGAAATCGGCCGAATCCCTGATGTGTCGGCATTTTGCACAATTTCATACAGGACACAATGTCAGATATGCCGAAAATTCATTCATGCTGTGACTTTTCCGCATTGCATATGTTATAATATGTAATATGGTCGCGGTATTGTATCCGCCGCACAGCACGTCAATCGTGCTTCTGATCTCAGAAGGAATATCCGGAAAACTGGAGGAAACAGGTTATGAGCGAACACAAGCAGAAAGCATATGCCGGTCTTGCCGGCCTGAAGGAGCTGGCTGCGGCGGCGGATAATCCCGCAGGCCTGCCGCTTATCGTCAACGGATTCCGCATAGACGCCGCCGGTGAACCGGCCGAAAAAGCAGAGCCGGAGCGCGAAATGCCGAAATTCCTCGGTATCATCCTCCTGCTCGGGGTGCTCGCCTGCCTGATCGTACTGATTGGCTTTGCAAAGGTCGATCAGACAGTCAGCATTGCCGGATTCGGCGGAATCCTGCTGCTGATCAGTCTTGTGATGCTCATTCAGAACGGCCTTTCGCATCCGGTGATGCTCGTTCTGCCCTATGCGGGACTGCTTCTGACCGGCATCCCGCTGCTGAAGATCCTCGAACGCAGCCGTCCCGATGCACTGCCGTTCCCGCTCGACCGGAACGGGATCATACGGCTGGTTCTTTACAGTCTGGCGGGCTTCGGTGCATTGCTCATTGCATCGGAGATCCTGTCGGCGGTCATCCGGCGGGCGCGCTGCACACAGACCGTCCGTGCAAAATGCATCTTCCTGAATTACCGCATCACGCACAGCGGCTCCGGCGTGACACGCCGGACGCATCAGCTCAATGCGCCGGTCTGGCAGTATGAATATGCCGGAAAACTCTATGTGACATCGGAGCTGCAGTATACCGGTGAGGGGATCGCGGTCGGCAGCGAGACCGATCTGCGGATCGACCCCGCAATGCCTCTGCGGATATTCCGTTCACAGACGGTGCAGCTTCTCGTGACTGCGGTCATCGGGATCGCCTGCATCGCAATGAGCCTGATCGCCGTGCATCTGATGTGATGACCGGGAGCCGGTGCGCCTGATTCAATCCGGCGCGAAGCTGATCTCACTGTAAACTGTAAATAGGCATAACGGAGCCGGTGCATCCGGCTTCGTTTTTTCATATGCGGATTCAAGATTCCCTCACCTGCTCCGGAACCGGATGCATCAGGGCATTGCAGATACGGAGGCTTCTTTGTGTTATGCATTCAGCGGTGCAAAAGATCGGTGAATGGCCCGCCTTTTCCTCGCTTTTGGAACACCGGGAGCATTTCACTCTCTGCGGAGTGCAGCCGGAGGGCTCTGACCTTCAGATGACATCCGCCGGATGCAAGATGATAGATCCCCGCCGTTTCATGGTATTGAAAAAATGCGGAAAATGTGGTACAATATAAGTGACTGTCTGCCATGCGCAGCTGAAAGGAGAATTACTATGCTGAATCAAATCGGAGATACCCTGCACGGTTTTACCGTCACCCGCATACGCGAATCGGAGGAGCTCAGCGGCCGCATCGTCGAGATGACCTTTACGCAGACCGGCACCGAGCTGGTCTGGATCGACAATCATGCTGAAAACAAGCTGTTCTCCGTTGCATTCAAGACCCTTCCGGAAAACAGCACGGGTGTCTTTCATATTCTGGAGCATTCCGTCCTCTGCGGCTCCAAAAAATATCCGGTGCGTGAGCCGTTCGTCGAGCTGCTGAAAAGCTCCATGAACACCTTCCTCAACGCAATGACCTTCTCGGATAAAACAATGTATCCGGTCTCCAGCCGCAATCCGCGCGATTTTCTCAATCTGACAGCGGTCTATCTGGATGCCGTATTCGCACCGGCGATCCTCGAAAATCCGAACATCTTCTATCAGGAGGGCTGGCACATCGAGGAGGACGAGGACGGCAGCTTCAGCTATAAGGGCGTCGTTTTCAATGAGATGAAGGGCGCAATGAGCAGCGTTGAGGATCTCTCGGAATACAAGCTGATCTCGATGCTCTTTCCGGATACCTGCTACGGCTTCAATTCCGGCGGCGATCCGGCGGTCATCCCGACGCTGACCTATGAGAAATTCACCGAGACCTATCACCGCTTCTATCATCCGTCAAATGCGCGGATCTTTCTGGACGGCGATATCCCGCTGGAGGAAACGCTCGCACTGATCGAGGAATATCTCTCGCAGTTTGAACGCAGTACCGATCTGCCGGAAATCACCATGCAGACGCCGGTTTCCTCGAAGGCTACGCAGTATTACGAGCTTGCGAAGGATGAGGAGCTGACCGACCAGACCGTCGTGACCGCGGGCCGCATCATCGGCACATGGCGCGACCGCACCAAGCTGATCGCACTTCGCGTCCTGCTGGATGCCGTCGCCGGATCGAATGAAACACCGATCAAGCGCGCCGTGCTCTCGGCGGGACTGGCAAAGGAGCTGGATATTTCGATTGATGATTCGATTGCGCAGCCGTATCTGACCATTCAGCTGAAGAATGTCCGCGACGGCAAGGCTGACGAGGTTCTCCCGCTGATCCGTAAAACTGCTGCCGCGCTTGCGGAAAACGGTCTCGATTATGATGCACTCGAAGCCTCCGCGAACCGTCTCGCATTCTATCTGCTGGAGCCGGAGGAGCCGCAGGGACTCGACCGCTGCATCAACTGCATGAACAGCTGGCTGCACGGCGGCGACCCGATGCAGTATATCGTTTATGATGCGGACTTTGCCGCCGTCCGGCAGATGCTCAAGGATCACGCATTCGAGGCGCTGCTCCGCGAAACGCTGGTTGAAGAGAGCGGCACTGCGGTGCTGTATTCGCTGCCGTCCCATACACGCGGCGACGAGCTGCGGGCGGAGGAGGAAGCACGGCTCGCGGAGACGACATCCAAATGGAGCGAAGCCGATCTCGCCGCAAACCGCACGCTCAATGAAAAGCTGCTCGCATGGCAGCAGACACCCGATTCCGCCGAGCAGCTCGCAACGCTGCCGGTGCTGAGTCTCTCCGAGGTCAGCCCGGAGCCCTCATGGACAGAGACTGAGGTGCAGCAGCTGGACGGCGTGACCGTGCTGTATCATCCGGTGCCGAGCCGCGGCATCGTGCATATCACGCTGACATTCCGCCTGACGGATCTTTCGCTGGATGAGCTGACGGCCGCATCGCATATCGGCAGTCTCTACGGCAAGCTCCCGACCGCGCATTATACCGCGCTGGAATTGCAGCAGACACTCAAAAATAAAGTCGGCCGCCTGACTGCCGGCGTCGAGGTCTTTGCAAAGGATCTCGTCACGGATGTCTGCACGCCGGTACTGGCTGTCCGGTGCAGCGTTCTGGCTGACCGCATTGCCGATGCCTTTGATCTGATCGAGGAAGTGCTGCTGACGACTGATTTCACGCAGAAGGACAAGATCCGCGAGATCGTCACGCAGACGAATGAGCGCATGAAGCAGATGGGCGTCATGGCCGGACACGCGCTCGGCATCACCGCTGTCATGTCGCGCTATGCCGCGAAAAATGCTGTCCGCTGCGCGGTCTCCGGCTATCCGGTCATCAAGCAGACACAGCAGCTCGTGCGGGAATTCGATGAACAGTTCAATGCATTCTCCGGTCTGATGCAGTCCGTGCAGGCAAAGCTCTGCCGTGCGCGCCTGCATTATGCCAGTGTCTCCGCCTCGAAGAATGCGGATATCACGCCGCTGCTCGAACGCTTCCCCGCGGGCGAATCCGTTCCGGCAGAGGCCGCCTATACCGCAGATATTCCGGAGCGCGCAGGCTACACGATCCCGGCACAGATCGGCTTTGCAGTACAGGGCTGCTTCCTGCCGGCGGAGAAATACGGCTTCAACAGCGGCTGGCGTGCCGCCGCGAAGATCATTTCGCTGAGCTATCTCTGGAATGTTGTCCGCGTACAGGGCGGCGCATACGGCACGGGCATCTCGCTGATGCGCGACGGCAGTGTCTTCACCTACTCCTACCGCGACCCGTCGCCGGCGCGTTCGCTCGCAGTCAACGGCGGCATCTCGGAATTCATCCGGCAGTTCTGCGAAAGCGGCGAACCGCTTGACAAATTCATCATCTCGACCGTGAATGACGAGGAACCGCTCCAGTCGCCGCGTGTAATGGGCATCACAGCGGATTCGCTCTGGTGCATCGGCAAGACAAAGGCGGATCTGACCGCAGACAGAAAGCAGCTGCTTGCCGCAACGCGGGAGACGCTGCTGGATTCCTGCCGCATCTGGGATGCATTCGCAGAGAACGGCGCAGTCTTTGTCAGCGCCTCGGAAAACCTGCTTGCGGACTGCGAGGATCTGACGGTTCTGGATTAAACATTCGATCCCGGAGAACAAAAGAAAGGAGCGGCATATGCTGATCCCTGCCCTCACCTTTGCAGCGATCCTGATCCCCTTTGCAGGCGTGATCGCACTGCTGCACAATAAACAATACAGCGAAAACAGCGTCCGCCTGATGATGACCAGCATCGGCTGTCTCATCATGAACATCGCATCCTTCATCATGCAGACTGCCGATTCCGAGCCGGAGGCCGGTGTCGCAATCCGCTTTGTATATCTCGGCAATGCCCTGTTCTATTATTTCTTTCTCACATTTCTGATCTCCTATCTCCGCCTGAAGATCCCGCAGGTCATCCTCACGCTCTGGGCAGCCTTTGAGATCGGCGTCAGCATCATACACTGGAGCACATCGGCGCGGGAGCTGTTCATCGGACATTATTACTTCGTCCGGAATGAGACCTTTCATGTTTTCACGGCGCAGATCGCGAACCAGTCGCCGATCTATAATACGCGCAATATCATTCTACTCTGCCTGCTGACGGGGCTGCTGACCTATACGGTCATCGTCATGGCGCGGAACAAGCTGGTCTCGGAGCGGCACAATCTCGGCAGACTGGCCGGCGCGCAGTTCATCGTGATCGGCGCGCTCGCCGTCGATACCTTTGCAGACCCCGGCATTGACATCATGCCGATGCTCTGTGCGCTGTCGCTGCTCTCCGTTGTCATCAGCATGATGACGGACAGCTTCTTCGGCGTGACGGATTCCGGCCACGAGTGGATTTTCAAGCAGATGGAGAATCCCTATATCATCACGGACAGTCAGTACGGCTATCTCGATGCGAATGCTCACGCAAAGGCGCTTTTTCCGGCGCTGGAGCGGCTGCATCAGAATGAGCGCATCCCCGATGAGGTCTATGTGCTGTTCACGGCCTCGACCACGCATTTTTCGGTCGGCGAGGAGGCCTTTGAACGCAAGGTCACAGAGCTGAAGCGCCACAGCAGTCTGGTCGGCTACGGGCTGCTGCTGGAGGATGACACCGAGCAGCAGAAATATGTCCGGCTGCTCGGCAGCTACAACAGCCGCCTGCAATCGGAGGTCGAGGAGAAAACGCAGCATATCCGCAAGGTGCAGGATTCGATCATCACCGGCATGGCGAGCGTGATCGAAAGCCGCGACAATTCCACCGGCGGCCATATCCGCCGCACCAGCACGGTCGTCCGCGTCTTTGCCGAGGAGCTGGAGGAGGATCCTGAACGCATGGAACAGCTCGGCCTGACGCATCAGTTTTTGCAGGCGGTCGCGAAGGCCGCCCCGCTGCACGATCTCGGCAAGATCGCGATCAATGACACGATCCTGCGCAAGCCCGGCAAATTCACCGATGAGGAATATGCGGAGATGAAAAAGCATCCCGCGGAGGGCGCACGCGTGCTGGCTGAGATCCTCAACGAGGTCGATGACGAGGAATTTGTCCGCATCGCGATCAACATTGCAAACTTTCACCACGAGCGCTATGACGGCAAGGGCTATCCGGCACAGCGCAGCGGCGAGGAGATCCCGATCGAAGCGCGGATCATGGCGCTCGCGGATGTCTTCGATGCGCTGGTCTCGAAGCGCTGCTACAAGAACGCCTTCACCTTCGACGATGCATTCCGCATCATCCGTGAGGGACTCGGCACGCAGTTCGATCCGGTGCTGGGAAAGCTGTTTCTCGAATGCCGCGAACGGCTGGAAAAAACCTATGCCGATCTGAACAGCGGCGAAGCTGCACAGCCCTCCCCTGCCTGTTCATAAAAAATTCATCAATTTTCACGAAAATTTCTCTGAAACATGGTTGCAATTATTCATGAAGTATGGTAAAATAAAGCAAGTGAGAATGCCGGCGTGCCGGCGGAGGAGGTGAGCTGCATGGTAACCGGTCAGGTAAAGATCATCGGGGTCTGTCTTTCGACGATCCACGAGGAGGACAGGTTTTATTTTATCCGTTCTCTGAACCGGCACGCAGCAGCGGCGGGCTTCCGTCTGATGATATTCAACGCCTGCTCCGATCTCTATGAAGCAGACAATCCGAATACCGACGGCGAACGCAATGTGTTCCGCCTGATCCCGTATGACAGGCTCTCGGCCATGATCGTATTTCCGCAGTTTCTCTATAATGATCCGATCATTGATGAGGTCGTGAAAAACTGTCTTGATAAAAAGATACCGGTCGTTTCGATCGACAGGGAGATCGAGGGCTGCATCTGCTTTTCGTTCTCCTATGCAGATGTCTTTGAGCAGCTCTGCGCCCATGTGATCGACGATCACGGCGCAAAATCGCTGATGATGGTCGCGGGCGTCAAGGGCAACAGCTTCTCGGATGAGCGCATCGCCGCCTTCCGAAAGGCGCTGACCGAACGCGGTCTCTATTACGATGACAGTCTGGTCGGCTACGGCAATTTCTGGGATGCGCCGACGCATGAACTGATGGCGGAATGGTTCGAGGAGGAGCGCCGCCCGTATCCGGATGCGATCGTCTGCGCGAATGACTCCATGGCGATCGCGGTCAGCAGCTATTTGCAGAAACATCATATCCGCGTGCCGGAGGACTGCATCGTCACCGGCTTCGACGGCATCATGCAGGCGCAGTACCATATCCCGCATCTGACGACCTGCCGGCAGGATTATGATAAAATGGGACAGCTGATTACAGAGTCGGTCGAAGCGCTGATCGCCGGAAAGTCCTGCCCGAAGAAGCAGGTCATCGGATTCAGGGTGATCCGATCGCAGTCCTGCGGCTGTCAGCCGGTCTCGTTCTACAATGTCAATGACGCGGCGCAGGAGATGTACGACCGCGTGCGGCTCGCCTCGCAGCGGCAGGAAATGATGTGTACCGTGCAGGGCGATATCCCGCGGATGCAGTCCATCGAGGAGCTTCCGACGATCTTCGTCAACAAATTCATCCTGCCGACAACGGTATTCGCGGTCAACGGCGATATGTTCGATCCGCCGGAATTCGGCCTCGGTCACCGCAGAGAGCAGGCATTCAGCGACAAAATCCGGATCGTCTTACAGCGCTATTTCTGGTATGAGACAGAGCCCTGCACAATCAGCCGCAGTGAGCTTCTGCCCGCGCCGGATCTGATGCTGAATCACGAGGAGCCGATCCTTGTCTGTGCGCTGCATTTTCTGGATCTCTCGCTCGGCTACTGCCTGTTCCAGCCGGAGATCACGATCGACGAATATCAGAAAATGCACACCTTTATGAGTGCGGTCAATGCGGCCTTCGGATCGTTCCACGCACAGATGCAGATCCGCAGCATCAACAGTCAGCTCAAGGCGGTCAATGCGGAGCTGGAAAAGCTCTATGTCCACGACTATCTGACCGGTCTGCTGAACCGCCGCGGATTCTACAAGGAATTCCGCAGCCAGATGAAGAACTGCACACAGGAAAAGCACTGCGCTTTCCTGATCTCGGCCGATCTTGACCGGCTGAAATATATCAACGACACCTACGGCCATCTGGAGGGCGACAACGCGATCATCGCTGTCGCACAGGCACTGCTCCACGCCTGCGGCCCGCATGATATCTGCGCACGCTTCGGCGGCGATGAATTTGCGGTCGGCGGCTTCCTGCCCGAATCGCTGGCGGAGATCTGCTTTGAGCGGTTCCGGCGGCAGTTTGAAGAATATCTGAAAAAATACAATGATTCCGCGGGAAATCCGTATCCGGTCGAGGCGAGCATCGGCTGCTATGCCGAGCCGCTGGACGAGACCTTCGATCTTGACCACATGATCCGGACGGCGGATGACCGGATGTATGCACAGAAGCAGAAGCGCCGCAGAGAGCGCGCGGCGCTGAATGATGCATCATAATCGTATTACGGCAGAAAGACCGGTTTCCGGTCATTGCAAATACAACACAACAGGAGGTACAATATGCAATATCGTATCATTGGACAAACCGTTCCCGCAGTGGAGGTCATGCTGAATGTCGGCGAGGCTATGTATACCCAGTCCGGCGGCATGATCTGGCAGACCCCCGGCATCGAAATGAAGACGAATACCCGCGGCGGTCTCGGCAAGGGGCTCGGCAGACTGTTCGCCGGTGAGTCGCTCTTCATGACGACCTACTCCGCAACACAGCCGAACGCACGCATCACATTCGGCTCGACCGTTCCCGGCTCTGTGCTTCCGGTGCAGATCAGCTCCGTGCCGCTGATCGTGCAGAAGGGCGCATTCCTCTGCGCAGAAAACTCCGTTGAAGCGGCGATCACATTCACAAAGAAGCTTTCCGTCGGTCTGTTCGGCGGCGAGGGCTTCATTCTCCAGAGACTGACCGGCTCCGGCATGGCATTCCTTGAGATCGACGGCGACATGGTCGAATACACCCTTTCGCCGGGTGAGACCCTGCTGGTCGATACGGGCAATGTTGTCGCATTTGACGAGAGCGTCGGATATGAGATCCAGACGGTCAAGGGCGTGGCAAATGTGCTGTTCGGCGGCGAGGGACTGTTCCTGACAAAGCTGGTCGGCCCCGGCAAGATCGTGCTCCAGACACAGAACTTCAACGATTTCGCAGGCAAGATCATCGCCCGCATCCCGAGCAGCAAATAATCAGCAGAAGCGATCATTTTAATATGCAAATCAAAGCCACCCGTTGAACGGGTGGTTTGC
>DGSY01000153.1:20660-35269 GCA_002394125.1 Ruminococcus sp. UBA4350 | reverse complement strand
ACAAAAATGCAAAATGCAAATCCATATCTATAACTCCCCGATTCATCCACTCCCATAAACAGTCCGGAAACGGCCGTGTCTTCTGAAAGGCACGGCCGTTTCTGCCGTTTCGGGGAATGCTTCGGAGCGCATCAACGCTCCGCTGATTTTGTATCAAAAAGTACTTGACAAATTTCAAAAACTATGCTATAATAGCATTGGTTAGCATAAAGCAACTGATAGCCGGAGCGCATTCCGGCTTTTCTAAAGAATACGAGTTAGCATATAGCAACTATATAGGAGGATCATATGAGTGTAGTAATTGTCGGCGGCAATGACCGCATGGCGACAAGGTATCAGGATATCTGTAAGCAGTACAAATGGAAATCGAAGGTGTTCACGCAGATGCCGACAGACTTCGAGAACAAGATCGGCTTCCCCGATCTCATGGTCGTTTTCACAAGCACCTGCTCGCATAAAATGCTGGCGGGCGTCAAGAACCGCTCCGAGAAGCACGGCATCCCCGTCCGGCATATCCACAGCGCGAGCGTCAGTGCGCTGAAAAAGCTGCTTGAGCAGCTCAGCTGAGCCCTCTCCTGCTGCCGGCAGACCGGCAGCGATCTTCATAAACCCTTTTCCGTCCTTTTCAGGCAGAAACCGGAGCTGATCTCAGGATCAGCTCCGGTTTTCTGTTCTGCTTGATTTATATTCTCTCTGTTCTCACTGAGCTGCGGGATAATCCGCAGTCTGTCCGGTCAGGTATTTCTGATACCATGCGATATCTGCCGCATTGATGAGGTTGTTTTTGTCAACATCCGCTGCGAGTGCGGCCGCTTCCTTCTGATTGACTGCAACGCCGCCCATGCCGCCGTCGAGCTGATCCGCGAGGATCATGCCCTTTGCAAGCGCCATATCCGCCGCATTGATGATGCCGTCGCTGTTGACATCACCGAGCAGATACTCGATCTGCGGCTCCGGCTTTCCGGCACCGGGGATCACCGTTCCCTCCGGCGCACAGATCATATCGTCGATAAAGAACGAAACATCGCTTGCATCGGTCTCCACATAAATATTCATGGAGGACGCATCCGACGGGATCGTGAATGCCTGATTGCTCAGCTGCACCCATTCGCCCTTCACGGCTTCTTCGGTCGCGATCTTCTCATAATGCACCTCGCCGTCGGCGCCCTTGTAGGAGAGCGTGAAGTGGAATTTATCGGTCGGCTCGCCCTCATCGTACTTCGCATTGACGCTGAAGCTGTATGTTTCGCCCGGCTTGCAGACTGCGCTGCTCAGGCTGTGGGAGGGGCCATTCCATGCAGCGGTTCTGCCGGTCACAGCCAGCGACTTTTCGCCCTCGAATTTCTCCGCAGAGGAAGATGCAACGGATTCGCCGCCGCGTCCCCCGAAGCCCTCCGCGCCTTTTTCAAAGGTGTAATGGAACCAGTAGCCGTCCGGATCCTGCTCGATGATCTGCGGCACATTCCAGTCGGCGCGCTCATAGTCGAAGTAATCGAAATCCGCATAGCCGCCGGTATTCGTCGTGCCGTAGCTGTAAAGGCCGTTGCGGTAGCCGGTAAAGAGCTTGAGGCTGTAGTCCATATTCAGCGTATCGCCGATCTTGTTCCAGTTGCTGCCGTCATAGGAATAGAAGAAGTTTGCCTTATTGACATCGCCGGTGACAAAGCCGTTGCCGTCCACATTGCTGAACTGGTAGTCGATCTTGAGATAGACCTCCTTGCCCTCCATGTTGACTTCCTGAATCTTCTTGTCATTGGCATTCACGACCTCGGAGCCGCCGCCGTTTCTGGAGGCGTAGATCTTCCGCGTGCCGTCATTGGTCAGATAGACACCGACATTGCCGAAATGGAACTGGAATGCGGAGAGACCCGCGTGATCGCCGGGCTTCATGCCGGAGGTATCGAGCTTGACCGTGCCGGAGCAGGCAGGGCCTTCCGTGCGCATCGTCAGCGTATTGCGCGCCCAGAAGATGTTGCTCGCCGTTGACTTGTTGGTCAGGCGCAGATAGCCGGGACGGTCGGTCACAGACCACGCGGTATTATCCGGATTGTGATTCCACTGCCACACATAGTCGAGCTTGTTGCCGGAATAATCGAAATCGTCATCCTTCGCAAGAATCGTTCCCTTGTAGCCGTCCGGAACGGTCAGCGTCAGCGGCGCCTTGCCGTTTTCGCCGAAGACCGGCCAGTCATTCTGCCAGACGAACGGAACCAGAACCGGCACACGTCCGAGCGAGCCGTGATCCTGGAAGAACAGTCCGTACCATTTGTTGTCGGGCGTACTGATGATGCCGCCCTGCGCGACGCCGCTGCCGTAATTGCCGAGTCCGGATTCGAGGACGACCTTGCCCTCCCAGTTTCCGGTCAGCGACTTGCTGCGCCAGCAGTATTCGGTACGCGGATGTCCGCCCGGCCACGCGATGATGAATACATAATAGTAATCGCCGATCTTGTGGATATGCGAACCCTCGCCGGCCAGACCGGAGAGATTCGTTTTGAAGAGCGTGCGCTCGCCGCCCTTGAAATCGGTCATATTGTCATTGAATTCCTTGATCTTGATCTCGCCGCCGCCGTAGACCAGATACTTTCTGCCGTCCGTGTCAAAGAGCATCGAAGCGTCGTGATACATACCGCGCAGTTCGACGCGGTTCCAGTTGCCGCTCTCGATATCGTCGGTGGAATAGATGTAGGAATTGCCGGTGCCGTAGCTTCCGAAGAAGACATAGAATTTTCCGTCGTGATAGCGCAGCGAGGTCGCCCACTGGCCGTGCGCGTAGTCGTGCTGGCCGTTCTGGAGATTCTGCTTTGCGCCGTCTGCGTACTTGTCATAGACATAGCCGCAGATCTCCCATGAGAAGAGATCCTTGGATTTCATGATCGGCACACCGGGCGTAAAGAACATAGTTGTATGTACCATGTAATAGGTGTCGCCGACGCGGATGATGTCGTCATCCGGAACATCCGAGAAGATGAACGGATTGGCGATGGTTTCGGTTGCGAACGCGTGTTCGGTCGTAACTGTCTGCGGCAGGGCGCTGACCGCAGAGCAGAAGCAGACCGCAGCGGCCGCTGCTGCCAGAAGCTTCTTTACTTTCATTGTGGAATCCCCCATAAAATAATAGAATTGGTATTTCTTTGCAGGAGCATACTCTGCCCCTTTCTTATCATATCAGTTATTTGCATGAGAATCAACTCATTATTTGCAGAAAACATAGATAAAATGCAGGATACGCATTCGGATTTGTCTTGACAATTCCGCCGATATCCTGTATAATAAGTATGGGATATGTATGAACAGCACATACCTGCAACAGATTTTTACAATACATGGAGGTTTTCCGTATGAGAAAGAATCTCGGTGTGCAGCCGGCACTGTTTCCGATGCCGGTCGTGATCGTCGCCGCCTACGATGCAGAGGGAACCGTCTGCGCGATGAATGCGGCATGGGCACAGATCTGCGCAATGGACAAGATCGCACTTTTCATCGACGCTGACCACAAGACAACGAAAAACATCATGGAAACCAAAGCATTCACTGTCAATATCGCTGATGTGCCGAATATGGCCGCGGCGGATTTCTTCGGCATCGCCACCGGCAACAAGATGCCCGATAAGTTTGCACGCTCCGGCTGCCACGCGGAAAAGAGCAGCTTTGTCAATGCGCCGGTCATCACGGAATTTCCGGTCGCGCTCGAATGCGAGCTGGCCGAGGAGATCAATACCGATCATATGCACGCGATCGTCGGACGGATCGTCAATGTCAGCGCAAAGGAATCCGTCGTCGGCGACAAGGACAAGATCGATCCGGAGGCCGTCAAAGCCCTGATCTTCGACCAGTACCGCTCCGGCTATTTTGCAGTCGGCGAAAAGGTCGGCAGAGCATGGAACGCCGGCAAGGATCTGATGCCGAAATAAAATCGGGCGCGTCGGTCTGTCATACAGAAAATGAAGCGGCAGAGAGCAATCTCTGCCGCTTGATTTGTACTGTTTCAATTCTCCCGCGAAAAGGTTATGAACATGAGCAGCTCATCTGCCGCTGTCAGAAGCGGGACCGCGCTGACGACCTCCCAGCCCTTGACATTCATCTCTGCCATCAGCTTTTCGGCATCCGCCGTATGGATCGTCCCCGCATCCAGCGTATCCATATCCGTCAGCTCCGCCGGCATGAAGAAGTCCTTCAGGTTCTGCATCAGCGAGGGATGTCCCTCTGCGGATTCCGGCTCTTGCCGCACCGTTCTGAGCGGCACGGTCAGGATCTTGTATGTTTTCATCGTCTGCTCCTTCCGTCAGATATGCCTGCACTTCGAGGACTGCGCGACCTTTTCCAGATCATGCCGGCTGATATACTCCTCCGAATAGCCGCAGCAGCCGCAGATGTATCTGTGTACGCCGATGCCGGAGAAAATCGTCGCGCCGAGCATGATATTATTGCCGCTGCCGTATGCGCCGCAGGAGCCGGGGATCATCAGGATATCCTGACCGCCGCACTTCGGGCAGATCTTCTTATACTTCATCGTTCTCACCTCATTCGATCGCCGTTATCCCTCCGGAACCGGCTGCTCCTGTGCCGCTGCGCCGCCGGCCGTTCCGGTACCTGCCGCACCGGACACATCCAGCAGAAGCGATGCATCGCTGCCGGAGACCTTCGGCACGGCACCGTCCCATTTTTCAAGCATCTTGTCCTGAAGGACAAGCTCTGTCAGCGAATTGTTCAGCAGCTCATTGGCATCGGCCTGTGCCTGTGCCTTTTTGAGGATCGCGTCTGCCTCCGCCTTTGCCGAGATGACCTTCTTTTTCGCCTCGGCCTCTGCAATGACGATCGCCTGATCCTGCTCGGTTTTGGTTTTCAGAAGATTCTGCTCCGCGACCTGCTTCTGCTCGATCGCCGCATTGAATTCCGACGAGAAATCGAAATTCACGATGTTGAATTTCTCAATCAGAATGCCGTATTCGCCGACCTTGCCCGCAAGCTGCTCCTTGATCTGCTCGCCGACCGCCGAGCGCTCGGTGATGAGCTGCTCCGCGGTGTATTTTGCAGTGACGGATTTCACGCTCTCCTGCACGGCGGGCGTCAGGACGACTGCCTGATAGTCACTGCCGATATTGCGGTAGATATGCGCGGATTCCGCGGATGCGATATTGTAGTTGACCGCGATCACGCTGCTGACCGTTTGCAGGTCCTTCGAGACAGCCGGTGCATCGACCTCGTAGACCTGAATCTGGTTGCTGATATCCACGACCTCCTGCACGAACGGCGCCTTGAAATGGAAGCCCTCGCTCAGTGTCCGGTCGCTGACCTTGCCGAGCGTCACGATGACGCCGGTATGACCGGCAGGAACGCTGCAGGTCGAGGATGCGACTGCGATGACCGCCAGAACGCCTGCGACCGCGCCGCCGATGACCTTTCCGGCTGTGCCCTTCTTCTTGACAGTATATGTTTCGGTATTCATAGGATTTCCTTTCCCTTGCGGACAGCGCTCATCTCTCTGACGCCCTCTCCGTCCGCCTTGCTGATATCATATCACAAACCGGCGCGGTTTGCAAAGCCGGAGAAAATGCCGTAGAGAATCTGCATTGAAAATTTCCGGCGTTTTCTCCGGTTTTCTCTGTTTTTCTTTCATTTCCGTACCAAGTCACGGTTTGACGGAATCCGGCTATCATCGCTCGAAATCCGCGTATCTACACGATTTTTGCACTACATCGCTGCCGGATGCATCTCCGCAGAATCAGATGCTTTGTATGATTCATCAAACAGATCATCCGATTGTCCGCCGAATTATGTGAATTGCACAAAACAGGACGCGTATCTTGCATTTTCAGCGCGATTCTGGTATAATATAATCTGAATAGATATCTGTTACCGGAAGGGATGAGAATGCGTGAATTCACTCTATGAGATCACGAAAGAATTATGTACTGCACGCGGCGTTTCCGGCAGAGAACGCGCCTGCGCAGAGACCGCCGTGCGGCTGCTGAAGCCGTTCGCGCCGGATGCGGAATACCGCGGCGGCAATGTCATCGCGCACATCGGCAGGAACCCGCAGAAGCCCGTTCTGATGCTCTGTGCGCATCTCGATCAGGTCGGATTTCTCGTGACGGACATCACCCCGGACGGCTTTCTGCGCATCGGTGCGGTCGGCGGCATCGACCGGCGTCTGCTGCTCGGTCAGGCCGTGACGGTCATGGGCAGCGAGCCGATGCAGGGCGTGATCTCCATTCTCCCGCCCCATCTTTTGCAGGGAGAACAGGCCGTACCGGAATTCGGTTCGCTCTGTGTCGATCTCGGATTTGCGGATGCGGAGTCGCTCAGCGGTAAGGTGCAGCGCGGCGATGCCGTGTATTTTGATGCACCGTGCAGACAGCTCAACGGCTCCCGCATGACGGCGCCGGCGCTCGACGACCGCTGCGGCATTGCTGCGGTCATTGCGGCAGCCGAGCAGATCAGCAAAGCGCCCGCACTCCCATGCAATGTCGTCATCGCATTCGTCAATCAGGAAGAACGCAGCGGACACCGCGGCGCAAAGACCGCCGCATTCGCGGAGCGTCCCGATTATGCGATCGCCGTCGATGTGACCTTCGGCACCGCGCACGGCGAATCCCCGCAGGAGACCTTCCAGCTCGGAAGCGGCCCCGCAATCGGCATTTCGTCCGTTCTCGATCAGCAGCTCTCCGATGCGCTCATCGGAACGGCGGAAAGCGAAAAAATCCCCTATCAGCTTGAGATCATGCCCGAATCGACCGGCACCGATGCAGATATGCTCGCGCTGTCGCCGTCGGGCTGCGCGGCGGGCACTGTCTCGATCCCGCTGCGGTATATGCATACACCCGCCGAAGTCATCGACCTCGGCGATGTACAGCAGACTGCCCGCTTGCTCGCGGCCTATGCAGGGAGGTGCGGAAAATGAACATGACACTGCTCAAATCGCTCTGCGAATGCTGCGGCACATCCGGCCGTGAATCGGCTGTCCGTGACCTGATCCGTGCAGAGCTTGACAGCAAGGGCATCCCCGCCGAATGGATCCGCACAGACCGGCTCGGCAATCTGTTCGTGCATATCCCCGGACAGCAGTCCGCAAAGCGGAAGATCATGTTTTCGGCGCATATGGACGAGGTTGCGCTCATGGTCACATATATTTACGATGACGGCACACTCGCCTTCGATACGGTCGGCGGCATCAGCGCGGCGGCAGTCATCGGCCGGCAGGTGCAGGTCGGCAAAGACCGCATCCCCGGCGTGATCGGCACAAAGCCCGTGCATCTGCTCTCGAAAACCGAGCGCGATCAGCCCGCCGATATGCATAAGCTGTTCTGCGATATCGGCACCGGATCCAAAGAGGAAACGATGCAGCTTGTCCGCCCCGGCGATATCATCTATTTCTGCGGCGATCTGCGGGAATTCGGTTACGGCTCGGTGATCGGCAAGGCGATCGACGACCGCTTCGGCTGCGCCGTTCTGCTGGAGCTGATCCGTCCGGATCTGCCTTACGGCGCAGACTTTGCATTTCTCGTGCAGGAGGAGGTCGGGCTGCGCGGCGCGGGTGTCGCGGCTGCACAGATCGACCCGGATATTGCCGTTATCTTTGAGGCGACGACTGCTGCGGATATCCCCGGCTCGGACGGCGCTGACCGCGTCTGCGAACTGGGCGGCGGCGCGGTGATCTCGTTCATGGACGGCCGGACGATCTATGACAAACAGCTCTACGATCTCGCAGACCGTCTTTGTGAGGAGAACGGCATCCGCAGGCAGACCAAGACGAAGATCGCAGGCGGCAACGATGCCGGCGCGATCCAGTCCGCCGCAGACGGTGTGCGCGTACTGGCAGTCAGTGTGCCGTGCAGATATCTGCACAGCCCGCTTTCGGTTATCCGGAAAAGCGACGGCGAAGCCTGCGAAATGCTCGCCCGCAAGCTGCTGGAAACGCTGCCCGTCATCGGTGAGGATGCATTATGATAACAGAACTCAAACGCGCCGCAGAGCTGGAGCGCAGATCGCTTGCCGTCTGTCATTACGGACGCAAGATCCTCTGCAACATGGTCGCCTACGGCACGAAATACAGCTTCTGCCGGTTCTTCCGGCTCCGCTCCCATGACAAGACCGCATGGATGATGCTGCAAAACAGTACCCTGCTCATCAGCTCGCAGGCGGATTTCTCCGATGATGCCGAGGCCGCCGCAGAGCTTTCCATTTTCGTCAATATGCACCAGCCGTTCCGCGTCGAGGGCGCACAGTCACTGCTGCAAAATCTCGTCATCTCGAATTATCAGCAGCTCCACCGCTCCGTGTTCCGGCTGGAGCCCGGCGGCATCTCTCCGCTCTTTGATCCGGAGCAGGTCAACCGCGCTCCGAAGCTCGATGATGTCTATCAGATTCTCTCGGAGGGCTTCCCGAATCTGATCGCATACGATATCTGGCTGACGGATACCTCGCATATGGTGCGGCGCGGCCTGCGGCAGTGCTTTACATATTATAATGTCACCGCTGCTACCGCCATTTACGACTACGGCGATCAGGTGCTGATCGGGCAGGTCGCAACGAAGGTCGCCGCGCGCGGCAAGGGCTATGCGCGGGATTTCCTGCACTGGATCGCGAACGATCTCGAAGCCCGCGGCAAGACCGGCATCCTCTATGCGCTGGATATCCGAAAGAGCTTCTATGAGGAGATCGGCTTCACGCTGATCGAATCCGAATATGTCTGGGAGCGCCTCCACGATGCAGAGCCGGACGGCGGAAAGGGTATCCTGTAATGAATCCATCAGAACGGATCGCGTTTTCGGTCGTGATCCCCGCACATAACGAAGAAAACTACATCGGCAAATGCCTGAAGGCAGCATGGGCGGCGGCGGAAGCGGCACTCCCCTGCCGGACGGAGATCATTGTCGTCACAAACCGCTGCACCGACCGCACGGCGGAGATCGCCGGAGAATACGGTGCGCGTGTCGTCCCGAGCGAGGCGGACTGCATCAGCGGTGTGCGCAATGCAGGCGTCCGCGCCGCAAGGGGCAGCATCATCGTCACCGTCGATGCGGACAGCTGTATGAGCGAATGCGCGCTGACCGAGATCCGGCAGATGCTCCGCTCCGGAAAATATATCGGCGGCGGCGCAACCCCGGTGTTCGACAGAATGTCCCCCGGCATACTCTGTTCGGTTCTCTATGTCGCATGGAATCTGCTGCCGGTCATGCGAAAAGAGGGTGCATATCTTTCCGGCGCAATGTTCTGGTTCCGCAGGCGGGACTTTGAAGCAGTCGGCGGCTTTGACGAAACGCTCGTCAGTCTGGAGGATCTGGACTTCGCAAGGCGGATGCTCCGGCTCGGCAGAACACAGCAGAAAAGCTGGGGTACGCTCCGCAAAACGAAGCTCATCACCTCCAGCCGCAAGTTCGATCAGTTCGGCGACTGGTATCTCATCAAAAACCGTGACCTGACAAAACGCATTTTCACCGGCAGAGACCGTGAGGCTGCCGATTCCTTTTATTATCACACGCGCTGAATGTGCAGAAAGCATCAGAGGTACACAATGAGTTCAGTATTTTCATTTGACGAAAGGCTGCTCGCGGCGGCAGCAGAAGCGGAAAAAGCCGCAAGGCCGCAGTTTGAGGAGATCGACCGCATCTCCCAGCACGGCACCGCAAAGGTGCTGCGGGCATTTCAGTCGCAGCAGATCTCGGCGGCCTGCTTTGCCGGATCAAACGGCTACGGCTATGACGACATCGGCCGCGATAAGCTCGACAAGGTCTGGGCGGAGGTCTTTCACACGGAGGACGCGCTCGTCCGGCATCACTTCGTCTCCGGCACCCACGCGCTCTCGACGGCGCTGTTCGGCGTTCTGCGCACCGGCGACAAAATGGTCTCGGTCACCGGCGGCCCCTATGATACGCTGGAGGAGGTCATCGGCATCCGCGGCAGCGGAAACGGTTCCCTCAAGGAATTCGGCATCTCCTACGGACAGCTCGATCTCACCGCAGAGGGCCGGCCGGATTTCGATGCGATCCCCGAAGCCGTCCGCGGCGCAAAGGTCGTCTATTTGCAGCGCTCCCGCGGCTATTCGCTCCGGCCTGCGCTGACCGTCGCGGATATCCGGCGGATCGCCGAGCTGACGCGCAGCACGAATCCCGATGCGATCATTATGGTCGATAACTGCTACGGCGAATTCGTCGAATACGATGAGCCGACCGATGCCGGCGCCGATCTCATCATCGGCTCGCTGATCAAGAATCCCGGCGGCGGCATCGCCGAGACCGGCGGCTATATCGCCGGAAAGCATGAGCTGGTCGAGCTTTGTGCCTGCCGCCTGACCTGTGCCGGTATGGGCAGAGAGGTCGGCTGCTCGCTGAATCAGTGCCGCCCGATGTATCTCGGCCTGTTCATGGCGCCGGAGGTCGTCGCAAATGCCCGCAAGACCGGCGCATTCGCGGCTGCACTGTTCCGGTCACTCGGCTTTGAGTGTCTCCCCGCGCCCGACGCAACAGCCGGCGATATCATCACGGTGCTTGCGCTGCGCTCGCCGGAAGCAATGGAAGCATTCTGCGCGGGCATTCAGGCCGGTTCTCCGGTCGATTCGTATGTCACGCCGGAGGCATGGGATATGCCCGGCTACGAAAGCAAGGTCATCATGGCGGCCGGTACATTCACCGGCGGCGCATCCATAGAGCTTTCCGCAGACGGCCCGATGCGGGAGCCGTATGCCGTCTATTTGCAGGGCGGCATCACCTACGGCAGCGGCAAGCTCGGCATTCTGACCGCCGCACAGAAGCTGCTCGAACGCGGTCTCATTCAACTGTAAATGAAAGGATGTATGTATCATGGCAGATCAGGAACAGAGAGACGATCTCACAATGGAAGGCTATTTCAACGAAGGTCTTGCCGACGGCGCAGAGCCGAACAATCCCTTTGAAGTCCTAGAGCCGGAGCAGCCGCGCAAGAAGCGCTCCAATACCCAAAAGCGCCGCGGCCTCCGCAATGTCCGCACCAGACGCATTCTGATCGCTGCCGGTGCCGCCGCGATCCTGATCATTGCGCTCATCATCGCGATCATCGTGCGGATGCGGAAAAATGACGGCGCGCGCTATGCGCTGAAGCTCTCGCAGAATATCGGTCAGCCTGTCAGCTCGGCGGCCAAAAACGCCGGTGTCTCGCTCGCAGATTCCTCCCGCTTTTCCACGCTCAACAAGCTCTATGCATCCTATCAGGGCATGACCGAGAGCGGCAAGACCTGCCAGATTCAGGGCGTCAAGCTGCCGGAATGGGCGATCTTCTGCAATACCGATGCAGAGGAACTGACCAATGTCACATACTATAATTATGCGTTGCTGGAGAAGAATGTCTTCGGCACCGTGCGCAAATCCTACCTCGACCCGAATCTCGTCGATGTCGGCGCTTCGCCTGACCGCGTGCAGGAACAGCTCGACCTCGTCCCCTACCGCATCCAGTATCTGGAAGGCAAGACGGAACTGCGCGAATATCGCTACTGCTATGAGGACGGCGATTCCGACGAGATCGTCTCCTATGTCATCACGGCTGTCTGGGACGAAAACGGCGCATTAAAGAGCATTTCCGATACTCGCCGCAACTATATCGGCACGCTGCTGGCAAGTCCGGAGCTGTCGTAAAAAGTACCGTCTTGGCCGCAAAAAATTATGTAGATTCTGCCGAAACTTATTACAGAAAGGCTACAAATTGTGAGCAATTCGGTGCAATCCCGACAAAACGATTGACAATCAGGCGAATTCCTGATAAAATGATACTGAATCATTCTGAAGCATCATCTGACTGCGCGGCTGCCCCGATCCGGCAGACCGGCGCGGTTCTGGAAGGAGTATTGAGCAATGAGCGATCTCAGACTCTGCTTTGGCTGCATGGAGCCGCTCGGCGAGGAGAAGATTTGTCCGCACTGCGGATATGACAGCAGCACGCCCTCGCTGGCCAACCACCTGCGGCAGGGTACGATTCTGCACGGGCGTTATCTGGTCGGAAAGGAGCTCAGCGCCAACGGCGAGGGCGTGACCTATATCGGCTATGACACCTCCGTGGACTGTAAACTTCTGATCCGCGAATATTTTCCGGAGCGGCTTTGCAGCCGTGTTCCGAACGAACCGACCATCGACGTAAAATATGACCATCTTGCGCAATATAAGGCGCTCATGGCCGAGTATACCGAGCTGAACAAGGCACTTGCGCGGCTGCGCAATTTAAGCCACCTCAATCCCGCGCTGGATATGTTCTCCGAGAACAATACCACCTATGCGGTCTATGAGTATTTAGAGGGCGGAACGCTGCTCGAATATCTCCGCGAGAATGCCGGCGAGCTGAGCTGGAATGTCGTGCGGAGAATCTTCCCGCCGCTGTTCACAACGCTCAGTCTGCTCCATAATGCGGGCGTTCTGCACCGCGGTCTCAGTCCGGAAACGATCTTCGTCACCGATAAGGGCGAAATCAAGCTGACCGGCTTCTGCATTTCCGCAGTCCGCACGAATGATACCGAGCTGGACGCCGAGCTGTTTGACGGCTATGCGGCGCCGGAGCAGTATTATGCGGATAAGCAGCAGGGCACATGGACGGATGTCTACGGCATCAGCTCCGTGCTCTACCGCATCCTGACCGGCAGCCGCACGCCGGATGCCGTGTCCCGTCAGGATTATGACAATATTGCTCCGCCGAACGAGGTCAATCCGCAGATTCCGGAATCTGTCTCGCAGGGGATCCTGCAAGGTCTTCGCCTTGACAGCAGCACCCGTGTCCGGACGATCACCGATCTGGTCACGCTGCTGTTCGATGAGATCCCCGAAAAAGATGAAACAGAAAGCGGCACGATTGGCACACCGCATCATGCAAAGGGCGATACGGCGGTCTATGAGCCGCAGGGCAGCGGAAAAATGCCGATCACACCGGAAAACCGCACGGAACGGCAGGCGCATCCGCAGCGCCGTCCGCAGAACGGTCAGCGCCGTCCGCAAAACGGTCAGCGCCCGCAGAACGGTCAGCGCTCCCAGAACGGTCAGCGCTCGCAGAACGGTCAGCGTCCGCAAAACGGTCAGCGCCCCCAGAACGGCCAGCGCCCCCAGAACGGTCAGCGCCGTCCGCAGCAGGGTGCAAATGTTCACCGTCAGCGGCCGGAGACCGATCCCGCACGCCGCCGCTCCGCCGGCACCCGCGCAGCTGTCGCGGAGGAGGAGGAGAAGATCAGCGTCTTTGAGCGCATCCGCGCACCGATCTTTATTGCGTTTCTGTTCTTCATCATTGTCGCGGTCGTCATCTGGGCGTTTACACGCGTCTGGGGACTCAGCGCCGGCAGCAATACGCTGTTCCACCGCGATGAAAAATCCTCCGTGGCCGACAATGTTGTCCCTGTCCAGACCGATGAATCCGGCGTGGAGCTGCGTCCGGACTCCGAGATTCCGGAGCTGGTCGGCATGAATTTCACCGTCAAGCGCGATGAATTTGCAGGCTGGCTGGAGCTTGTGCCGGAATATGAATTCAGCGATGTTTATGTCAAGGATCAGATCTTCTGGCAGGAATTTGAAAAGGGTACGGAGTTTATCTCCGGCAGCTCGATGCGCGTCAAGGTCAGTCTCGGCCCGTCGATCATCTCGATCCCGGATTTCAAGGGACTCAAGCTCCCGAAATACCTCAAAACGCTGGAGGATATGGGCCTTGTTCCCGCGATCAACGGCGGCGGCAACAACAATATGGGCGACGGCGCCATGAGCCCGAATCTGAGCGGCATCATGCCCGCTGTCACGACCGCGCCGGCGCAGACTAAGGTCGCCAGCAACGGCAAGAATCAGGTCGTCAAGTATGTCGCGACCGTCAATTATGAGTACAAGAACGGCTATGTCTGCGGCGTTGAGCCGGAGGTCGGCAAGATCATTGATGCGCTCGACGATTATCAGATCACCGTTTACTATGCATACAATCCGGTTTACAGCACGATCGCGATCGGCAGCCAGACCGGAACCACGATGTCACAGTCTCCGCTCTCGACCGGTGCTTCGACCGCTTCGCCGACTACCAAAACAACGGCGAAACAGATCGAGACCGAGACACAGCCGCCTGTGACGCAAAAGCAGACCGATCCGCCTCCGCCTGTCACACAGAAGCAGACCGATCCGCCTGTCATACCGGATCCTGTCGTGCCGGATCCGCCGCCTGCTTCGGTGCCGGATCCGACTCCAACAAATCCGGATCCGCCGGCACCCACTGAAGAAGGATAATAGCCCGAAAACAATGCCCCTGAGCGCTTGGTTCAGGGGCATTGCTGATATGGAAGCGCCCCCGACTTTGCGTCAGGGGCGTTCGTTTATCTTCGTTTATTTGCTGTACTTTGCCTTGTCCATTTCGCGGATCGCTGCGCGGCGGATCTTGCCGCTGCCGACGGTTTTCGGCAGCTCCTCGACAAATTCTACGACACGAGGATATTTATACGGCGCAGTACCTCTCTTGACGTATTCCTGGATCTCCTTGACCAGCTCATCCGAGGGAACTGTGCCCTTTGTCAGCACGATCGTCGCCTTGACGACCTGTCCGCGGATCGGATCCGGCACACCGGTCACGGCGCATTCCAGCACATACGGCAGCTCCATCAGAACACTCTCGATCTCGAACGGTCCGAT
>DGSY01000153.1:0-20588 GCA_002394125.1 Ruminococcus sp. UBA4350 | reverse complement strand
GCCGGAGGACTTGATGACATCGTCCACGCGGCCGACATACCAGAAATAACCGTCCTCATCCACCCATGCGGTATCGCCGGTGTGATAATAGCCGTCGCGCCATGTCTCGGCGGTCGTTTCCTCATCGCCGTAGTAGCAGAGTGCCAGTCCCGGAACGCCCTCCTCCTTCAGCTTGATGCAGATCTCGCCGGTCTCACCGACTGCCGCCGGTGTTCCGTCGGGGAGCAGAACCTGCACATCGTACTGCGGATTCGGTCTGCCCATGCTGCCCGGCTTCGGCTCCATGCCGACAACATTCGCAATGGAAAGCGTGGTCTCCGTCTGGCCGAAGCCCTCCATGAGCTTGATGCCGGTCGCACGCTGGAACTGGTAGAAGACCTCCGGATTCAGCGCCTCACCTGCGATACAGGCGTATTTCAGCGAGGAAAGATCATATCTGCCGAGATCCTCCTTGATGAAGAAACGGTACATGGTCGGCGGCGCGCAGAAGCTCGTGATGTGGTATTTCTTGAACATCGGCAGAATGTCATCTGCATGGAAGCGGTCGAAATCATACACAAATACGGCGGATTCGCACATCCACTGACCGTAGAGCTTGCCCCAGAGCGCCTTGCCCCAGCCGGTGTCGGAGATCGTGAAATGCAGACCGTTCGGATCGGCATTCTGCCAGTAACGGGCGGTCACATAGTGGCCGAGCGGATACTGATAGCTGTGCAGCACGAGCTTCGGATTGCCGGAGGTGCCGGAGCTGAAGAAGATCAGCATCGGATCGGTGCCGCAGGGCGAATCCTCGCGGCGATCGTAATGCGTGCTGTATGCCGGAAGCTCTGCGTTGAAATCATGCCAGCCCTCGCGCTGTCCGTTGACCATGACCTTTGTTTTCAGCGACGGACAGTTTGCCTGTGCGAGATCGACCTCATTCGCGACATCGCCGTCCGCCGTGCAGACGATCGCCGAGACCTCCGCGGAATTGAACCGGTATTCAAAGTCATGCTTTTTCAGCATATTCGATGCCGGGATGACGAGCGCGCCGATGCGGTGCAGCGCGATGATCGAGAACCAGAACTGATAATGCCGCTTCAATACCAGCATGACGCGGTCGCCGCGCTTGATGCCGAGCGACTTGAAATAATTCGCGGTCTGGCAGGAATAGCGCTTGATATCCTTGAATGTGAAGCGGCGCTCCTTTTTGTTGACATCGACATAAATCATCGCGGTCTTGTCCGGACATTTTTCCGCCATTGCATCCACGATATCGAATGCGAAGTTGAATTTATCCTTCTCGCGGAAATGTACGGCGGAAAGGATGCCCTCCTCATTTGTCTCGCAGACAACGAATTTCTCCGCGACCGGATGCAGCAGACCGGCCTTGTCAACATTTGTTGTATGATGCTCCGCAACGTGCTCATGATACTCCGAGAAACCGGTCGTGCCGCGCGGCGCCATGACAAATGCATAGATTTCGCAGTCCTCGCCGCCGAGCGCGATCTCATCGTGCGGCATGGAGCTGTCGTAATAGATACAGTCGCCCTCATGCAGGATCTCGGTGTGCGAACCGACGATCATCCGCAGCGTGCCCTTGAGCACAATATCCATTTCCTGACCGGCATGGCTTGCGAGATGCAGCGGCTTGGAAAGTGCTTCCTCGGAGTACGGGATCACGACATGGAACGGCTCGACCGTCTTGTTCTTGAATTTCGCAGCAAGGCGGTTGTAGACAAAGCCCTCTCTGCGGACGATCGGGTCGCCCTCACCCTTTCTGGTAACGGTGTAGCCCTTCAACTCCGGGCTGCTGCCCTCCATGAGATCCGCGATCTCAACATGAAACGCATTCGCACATTTATAAATAAAGGTGAAGCTGAAATCCTTTTCACCTGCTTCAAACGCCTTGTAATCCTCGACCGAATAGTCTGTATTGGCTGCCATTTCTTCGACAGAAATGCCGAGATCCTCGCGGAGACGCGCAATACGTTCAGCGACCTCTTTGATTTTCAATTCGGCCTTTTGCAGCTTTTCCTGATCGTTCATGATAATCCTCCTTTATAAAATAAAAAAACCCGTCCCAAAGAAGATTCTTTGAGACGAGCATTTTGAACAAATACCCGCGGTACCACTCAAATTGTGCCGCTATTGCGTAACACCGCTTTCAGGCTCCAGCAAGCCCTATTCTTTCACGCAGACTCACGGGAACGCTTACTTTGCCTGCCTTTTCAGCGCTCCGGCTCAGAAGGGATACACAGCATTGCATGACACCGGCTCTCACCAAACGCCGGCTCTCTGGGGACAGCGGCAGTCCTGTGCTTGACTTCCTCATAGCCTATGTTTTGGATTATATCACTTTTTTCCCGATTTGTCAAGAGCTTTTTCAGATTTTTTTTCGATTTTCGTAAAGGACGGATCCACGCAGTAATCTTTCAGCGGACATTCGCTGCATTTCGGATTCCGCGCTGTGCAGGTATCGCGACCGAACAGCACGATCTGATGACAGAACCTTCCGGAGCGTGCCGGCGGCAGGATCTTCCGCAGATCCTCCTCGACCTGCTCCGGCGCATGGCGTTTCGTCAGGCCGAGCCGTCCGGAGATGCGGATGCAGTGCGTATCGGTCACGACGGAGGGCTTGCCGTAGACATCGCCGAGCAGGAGATTCGCCGTCTTGCGGCCAATGCCGGAAAGCGTCAGCAGATCGTCCATATTGTCCGGCACGACACCGCCGTACACATCGCGCACGCGAATGCACATCTCCTTGATGCTTTTCGCTTTGGCGCGGTAAAATCCGCAGGGCTTGACCGCCTGCTCCAGCTCCGCGAGATCGGCATCCGCGAAGGAATCCAGCGTCGGGAACTGCCGGAACAGATCCTTTGTCACGATGTTGACACGCGCATCGGTACACTGCGCCGAGAGCCGCGTCGCGATCATCAGCTCATAGGGCTTTTCGTATTGCAGCGAGCAGACCGCATCCGGATAGACCGTATCCAGAATATCACAGATCTGCACTGCCTTTTCTTTCAGCTTCATGTTTATCATCCTTTTTCGTTGATTGCCTTGATGCCGCTCAGCTTGCAGTCCGGGTGCAGTTTTACGAATGCATCCAGTGCCACCTGCGGGATCTCGTAGAGCGGATTACCCATTGAACCGGTATGAAATTCCAGAAACCGCAGGGTATCCATTCCGTCGAATGCCGAGAGATCCTCCGGAGCATCAAAATAGCTCAGATCCAGTCCGCTGAATCCGCGCACATCACGCAGCAGCGCCGTATCAGCATAACCCACATGAAAATAACCGTAACCGAGCCCGCCTGCTTCCACCTTCGCACCGTGATCGACATCGTAATTGCGGAATAAAATATATTCCGAATGTAACCACCCGCCGCCCCAGCCGTTGAGCGTGACATAAATGTGCTGCCCCTCAAACCGCTCCGGATGCTGCGCTATAAACTGTTCCGTGACAGCGCGGATATCCAGCGCATCCTGAATGAACACCTCTGCCGTGCAGCGCTGACGGGTAGTAAAAAAGATTTTCAGGATCTGCTGCGGATCGTCCGGCGATGCCTCATAGCTGACCGAAGCAAACCGCAGGGATTCATATTCCTGCTCCTGTAATGCTGCGCCGAGTTCCGGCATCACGCGGCTGTCAGGATATTTGTGCGTTGCATAGGCAAAGCCCTCCGTCACCCAGCGGTAGACGAAAATGCTGAACAGCACGATACCCACGGCCATGAGTGCCGCGAGAAGCCAATACTTCGCGCGAATTCTTTTCATTTGAACCTCCTGCCAACTGCCAATTCCTAAAGTTCTCCGGAAGCGAGCGGGCAGAACCCGCCGGCAGTGCCGGAGCCATGATCTAAAGTTCTCCGGAAACGAAAGAAAGCAGAATAAAACTTCCCCAGACCAACCAATAGGCGCGGCCAGCGCCGTAACAGCGACGCCCCTGATATGCTCCGCGTCTCGTCGCCGAAGGGAAACGGCTGTCGGCCCTGCCGACCGGGGTTGACAGATCGGCGGTTTCATGGTATCATAAATGCATCATATACAAAGGAGCATTCACATGGGTACTGCAATGCATTTCGAGCCGGAAAAGCTCATCTGTGCCATTCTATACACTGACGAAAAGGCCGCAGATGCGGCGATTTCCAGACTGACTGATGCCTACGGCGCGGCGGATCTCATCTCCGAGCCGTACTGCTTTTCGGATATCTCGCCCTATTACGACAGCGAAATGGGCGGGCGCGTTCTCCGCAGAATGCTGTCCTTCGCGCAGTGCCGCGATCCGCAGGAGCTTGCCGCGATCAAGACCGCGACCAACGCGATCGAGCAGGCCGCTGCCGATGCCGGAAACCGCCGCGTCAATCTCGATCCGGGATTTGTCAGCGCGGGCAGGCTCTCCCTCGCGACAACAAAAAACGCCGGCCACCGCATCCCGCTCTCTGACGGCATCTATGCGGAGCTGACGCTCTTTTATGCGCGCCGTGCGTGGAATCCGTTCCCGTGGACTTACATGGATTTCAAGCTCCCGCAGGTTCACGCATTTCTCACGCAGGTACGCGGAATTTATATGCAGCAGCGGAAGCTCTGGCTCTCAAGCGACTGACGCAGCTGCCGCGCACGCGCCGTCAGCAGCTCGCCGGTGCAGCCGAGCAGCCTGCTCACCCAGACCGCGCCGTATGCAAACGGCAGCGTCATCCCCTCCAGCGGGATCGCGCCCTCCTGCACCAGATCGAAGCCGGAGCCGTAGCTCTGCTCCGCGACCCGGCAGGGCGCCAGATAACAGGGAATCTCCGCAGCACGGCAGCGGTCGATCAGCGTCTGCATCCCGTAGGGCGAGAACCGCACGGAATTCGCCGTCTCCGAATGATATGTCCCGTGGACAACAGCAGCCGCTCCGTCCAGCGGAACGCGGTCATAGCGCAGGCCGTTATAGGGACGGATCAGCAAAACCTCCGGCGTTTCGCCGCTGATCTCACACAGCATCTGCAAGGAATTGCAGGTGCTTTTTTTGTGCATCGGCTCCGCTTCCAGCACCGCGGAGACCGGCTGCATCGTACTGCTGAAAAAGGATCGGCTCTCATGCGCGCAGGGCTCCAGCTCGAAGCCGCGGTGCAGATACATCACGCCGTCGGAGTTTTCGTATACCGCCCAGACGCCGCCGCAGAGCCGCTTGCAGATTAGTTTGACCGCCGCCTCGAAATTCGCGTGGCCGTTGGTATGCGGATCGTCGGGCGGTTCGATCGCCGAGATCAGCAGCACCGGAATATGGATCCCGCAGAGCGCGGCGGAAAGCATCGCCGCAGTCTGCTCCAGCGTATCGGTGCCGTGTGCGATGATAATGCCGTCCAGCGCGGAAAGCTCCAGCGCCCCTACCGTTTTGAGGAGCGCCGTCCAGTCATCCGGCGTGAGATCCTCACTCAGCGCATTCAGCGGCATCTGCACATCAAATTCCACCGAGGAATAGGGATGCGCATTGCGGTAATGTGCTTCCAGAATTGTCAGTGCATTCGAGACATCACTGCGGCGCGTCCCGTCGGAGACAGTCCGGCTGCAAATCGTCCCGCCTGTCAGAATCAAAGCGATCCGCATATTCCCCTCCGCATCATCTGCCGCCGGTGACGGTTTTCAGCGTCACACAGATAATCTCCGGATGGTTGAACAGGCGCAGCGGAAAGCCGCTGTTGCCGAGGCCGCGGCTGAGATACATCGTGCTGCTGCCGGATGTATATTCGCCGCCGGTGTATTGCGGCAGAACGCCCTGATCGGGTGCATAGATGCCCTGATTGAGGAACGGAATGCGGAACTGTCCGCCGTGCGCATGGCCGGAGAAAACAAGATTCACACCGGTCTCCGCATAGTAATTCTCCAGATACTGCGGCTCATGCGCGAGCAGAACCTGAAAATCATCCTCTGACTCATCGACGAGCTTCTGCAAAATATTCGCCTGAAGCGATTTGTCGTCCAGACCGATCAGCGTAAATGTCTGCCCCGTCTTAGAGGGGACCTGAAGCGCTTCATCACTCATGAAATGCACGCCGTATTCCGTGACCTGCCGCGCAAAGGCTTCCGTCACAGTCTTGCCGAGAATATGCTCATGATTGCCGTAGACATAATAGGACGGCGCGATCTTCGGGATCTCCTGCATGAACATCAGCGCGTGGTCAATATTTGTATGATTGGAGGCATCTATGAAATCGCCGGTCATGACGATGATATCCGGCTTGAGCTTCCGGATCTCGCGCAGCAGGGATTCATTGTTCTGCGCGAAGACCTTGTTGTGAAGGTCGGTCAGATGCACGATCCGGAAGCCGTCAAACGAGACGGAAAGCTGATCGGTCTCATAGGTGTATTCTGAGATATCAATGCGGTTGTTTGCGCCGTAGGCACACGCATAGATGAGCAACGCCAGAATGAGCAGAATGCCCAGACGGCGCGGGATGGACTGTATTGCTTTGTGTTTTGTTTCAGCCTGATGCTTCATGGGGCTGCCTCCTGCAATCTTTTGTTTTTTTCAGCACAAACCGCAATCGCGCAGCTTTGTCCTGCGCGATTGCGGAAGCATACTGTTGCGGCTTATGCGCCGAGTGTCCTGAGTTTGGCAATAGCCTGAAGGATATATGTCACATCGTCTCCGTCAAGGCGGCCGTCCTGATTCGCATCCGCATTGATCTTGCCCTGTGACGTTACGACTGCAGTTTCATCCTCGGTATTATAGCGCGCAAGCAGAACGCAGTCCTCAACATCGACATTGCCGCTGAGATTGACGTCGCCGAGCAGTCTGGACTGCGGCTCGACCGGTTCTGTCGTCGTTGTGGTTGTCTCGGTTGTTGTCGTGGTGGTCGTTGTCTCAGTTGTTGTCGTGGTGGTTGTTGTCTCAGTTGTTGTCGTGGTCTCCTCCTGCTGCACAGCACCGCTGCCGAACACATACGAGCTGTTGATCTCGGATGCCGCCTCGATCACCGGCTTTGCCGCCGCCGGATCGCCGCCGTAGAGTCTGTAAAGGCCGGAGCAGGCCAGCGCGAAGCAGCCGTTGTAATCGAGTGCCGGCTCGGTATAGGTGTAGCTGTCCTGATAATCCTGATAGCCGGAGCTGTCCGGGCCGCCGATCAGCGCGCCGTAAACCAGATACTTCGCGGCCGTATCATCCTTGGGATTGCCCGTTCCGGGGTTCGCGGCTCTGTGGTGATAATGCGTCGGGCACTTGTCGCCGTAGCCGACGAGGAAGCTGTAATTGTAGCTGTTCTGACCGAGGATATAGTTCATCTGGAATTTCGCGCCCTTTGCGTATGCGGAATCCTTATCTCCGTCCGCGATTGCAAGCGCCGTTGTCTGCACCGCGCAGTTATAGCGGGAATTGCCCCAGCCCCATTTCGTATTGTACTGCGTCTCCGAGAAGCCGCCCTGATTGTTGTAATCCGCGATCAGCTCGGTCTTGTAGGCCTCATTTTTGGTGGCCTTATACATCAGCCAGCAATAGCCCTGATACTGCTTGTCCCACGAATAGAGATAGCCGTCATATTCCGAGCCGAATTCGGAGCTGTAGCCCTGATTCGACGGAATGCATTTCGGCATATCGGCGACACCGTTGATATAAAGCCATGCCGATGAAATCAGCATCTCGTCCTGCGAATCCGCGGAATTGCCGTACATACCGCCGTTTCCGGTCTGCTCATTGCCGCTGTTCGCCTTGGCGAAGTCGAAGATCGCCTGTGCATATTTCAGGCATTTTGCGGAATAAGCGGGATCGTAATTGCGCAGCGCATAGGCAGTGCCGGCCAGCCCATTGACCATGTCAGCGCAAATCTTGCGGTTGTTGTTGCCGGCGGACATCCAGTAGGTCTTGCGCTCATAGGTCTGAACCTCCGGCGAAGACCATGTGCCGTGGTCGGCAAGATCAGATACCTGATAGCAGATCGAGACCACACTGCCGCTGCCGTCAAGAGCCGTCGTTTTCATCAGATAATCGCAGCCGCGCTTCAGAACCGCCGCAAAATGATCCATGCAGCCGATATCCGCATAGACGCCGTCATTGAGGTAATCGGACATTGCCAGCGAGGACATCGAAAAGCCGATCGTCAGGTTGAATTTGACATGGTCGCCGGCATCGTGATAGCCGCCGGACAGATCCATTTTGCCGTCGCCGTCGGGATCCATGATCGCCGCGGCCGCAGAATTGAAGTTTTCCGCCTTGCTGATCTCGGCCTGACCGTCATAGGTATGGCAGTCGCCGCGCCATGTCAGCGGGCCGTCGGTGATGCCGGTGCCGCAGGCATTCGCATCGTAGAAATAGAGCGAAAGAGCCAGCGCCTCACCGAAGTTTTCATCGCCGTTATCGGCCGATGCGGGCATTGCAGCATTCGGGATCATGCAGCTGCACAGCATCATTGCTGCGCTGAGGATCCCTGCTGCGGTTCGTTTGGTGTTCTCTTTTCGGAACATGGTAAAACCTCCCCTTTTTTTTTGGGTGTGTTGACACTAAGCCTAATATACATCTTTTTGGCTGATTTTGCCCCGTTCGTCGTTAAAAATCCTTGCCGGGCGACAGCCCGCCTGCGGATTTTTGCCTTGAACGGAACAAAATCATCTCAAAAATCCGCATATTATTTTAGTGTCAACACGCCCTTGTTTGGCTTTCGCCTTTTTGTGCAGAATCGCTACAATATGTTAAATCATGCAGCAATTCCTGTATATGCGAACGCGGATACGGCTAAAATCAGCCGTATCCGTGCTCTTGCCTATTTGTATGCCGTGAACGCTGTCACGGTACAGAATGATCAGTGTGCAAGATCATTCATGGAGATCAGCTTGCAGACAGCCTGCAGGATCTTGGTCACGTCATCCATGTTCACAGCGCCGTCGTGCGTAACATCGGCATTGACCTTGCCCTGCTTCGAGAGAACAGCCTCGCCGTCCTCGTTGCTGAAGCGTGCAATCAGAACTGCGTCACCGACATCAACGATTCCGCTGAGGTCAGCATCGCCCCACAGCGTTGCAGTCGGATTCTGCGGCTGATCGAATGTGGTGGTCGTAGTCGTCGTGGTGGTCGTTGTGGTCGTAGTGCTGGTCGTGGTGGTCGTTGTTTTGGTGGTCGTGGTGGTCTCCTTGGAGGTGTTCTGAGACGGTGCGCTGCCATCCATGTGGAGAACGACCTTTTCGATCGTGACAGAATTGCCGTGCGGCCAGAAGACCATTGCCTTGACGGTTTGTCCGACATTGGACGGGATCGTGTAGTCGATTGCGACGGTCTTGTCAGAACCGACCTTCACGCCCATGAAGTCCTCCTGCTCCCATTTGCCGGTCCATGTGCCGAACGCACCGGAGACCTCGGTATCAGAGGAGTTGACCTTCAGATAGAGGGTAGCGGACTTTGCGCCCATCGGGTAAAATTCCGCGAAGTTGTTGATCTCGCCGTCATTGCCCTTTTCGGTATCAACGGTCATGTCGCTCGGCGTGAGAACCTTCTCGGAAGGATTCTCCGGCGTGGTACCCGGTGTCGGATTATCCGGTGTAGTGCCCGGAGTCGGATCGTCCGGAACAACAACGGAGCTGCTGCTGTAGATCTTGGTGACGCCCGGAATGTTCGATGCGATCGAGCCGGACTTGCCGCCGAGCGAATAGAGACCGGCTGCTGCGCCGACCAGACCTGCATTGTAGTCCAGTGCGACCTCGTTGCCGATATAATCCTGAATGTTGTCCTCATAGAAGACAGGAGAACCCTTATCCGCAGAATTCCGATCGCCGCTCCACGGGCCGCCGGCGAGTGCGCCGATCAGAACCGGAGAATTCGGAGCTGCGGTTCTGTTATTGCCCATTTCATCGTAGCTGTTGTAGCCGGAGGCTGCTCTGTGGTGGGTGTTCTCCGGATACTTATTACCGATGCCGACCACGAAGCTGTAGCCGAATTTGTTGTCGCCGGTCAGATAGCGCATCTGTCCCTTTGCCCAGTCAACATAGCTCGTGTTGGTATTCTTGGAGACGATCAGCGCTGCGAACTGCATGGAAGCGTTCAGTCTTGCGCTGCCCCACTTGTCCATGTAGAGGTAATCGTTGCCGCGGCACATATTGCCGACATAGCCGCTTGCCTTTGCCCAGTTGCCGGTGACGATGCCGTAAGCGAGCGCTGCGCCGAGGTTTGCATCGTTCCAGCCGTATGCCCAGCCGACACCGAGGCTGCCCATTGCGGCATCGAGGTCATTCTTGTACTGGCCGTCATTCGTTGCCTTGTAGAGCCATGCTGCTGCCAGCGCCTGCTCATCCGCGCAGCTGCTGGAGTTGTAGAAGCCCTTCGGACCGTCCGTCGCGCACTGATTGTACTGCTTGGAGAACTTGTAAAGTGCCTTTGCGTACTTCAGATCCTCGTTATTTTTGAAGTTGATGTAGTTCAGAGCGAGTGCTGCCGCATAGTCTGCCGCGATATCGCTCGCGCCGGAGGATGTCCAGAACATCTTGCGTCCGCCGGGCTGATTCTCCGGCTTGCCCCAGTACTTGTGATCCGCTTCACCGTCGCCCTTCTGATAGAGGAAGTTGCTGACGGAATCGCCGCTCAGCTTCGTGGAATTGCGGAAGAATTCGCAGAAGCGGTCGGTGATCATCTTGAGGTGGTCGGTCTGACCGGTTGCTGCATATGCATCCGCGAACTGCTGGTAGCTCAGGCCGAGTGCTGCGGCTGTGTAGCCCTGCGGCAGACCGAACATTGCATGGTCACCGGCATCGTGGAAGCCGCCCGGCACCTCGTCATCGGTGTGGCAGTTGCCGCGCCAGCTCAGGCCGCACTTGGACTGGACGTCCTTGCCGCACATATTGGCATCGTAGAAGTACAGGCTGTACTGAAGGATCTTCGCGTAGTCATCGGAGCCTGCTGCGGTGACGGTGAGCGAGCTGCTCATGGACATCAGGGCAGAGGCGGTCATGACAGCGCCGGTGCAGAGCGCACCGATTCTGCGGACGAATGATTTGTTCATTAGAATTCCCCTCTCAAATATTGTTAATAGATTTCCAAAAATCCCTCTCATTTTTGGACCGGAAGGCCGGCATCTTTATTATATACGAAAACTCTCCGTATTATATGGACATTTTATGAACGAAATATGAATAATCTTGAAACATTTCCCTATCTTTTCACTTTTTTCTTGCACATACTGCCCAAAGTGAGCTATGTTCCGTTGTGGATTATGCTAAAAATGCGATTGAAAGCAATTTAATTCCATTTTGCCGGAAATGGAGGTCATTCCGCCCGCCGGCGTGTATTCGGGGATGTGCAATATACATTTCGTTATATAATATTCATCAATATACAAAATGCAATACCGTCCGCAGGCAGTCCTCCGCCCCGCATTGCGATTTGACAAAACAGCAGAAGCGTGGTATACTATATTTGATTGTGCATTTTCAGGAAGGAGGATCCGATGACAGTTTCATGCAAGGAGATCCCCGCGCTGACCGCCGCCCTCACCGATGGGCTCCGGCGCGTCATCATCGGCGCGGATGATACCGTCCGGCTGCTGACTGCCGCACTCCTCTGCGGCGGCCATGTGCTGCTGGAGGATCTGCCCGGCTCCGGCAAGACCACGCTCGTCAAGGCGGCGGCGATCCTGCTCGGCTGCGGCAGCAAACGCATTCAGGGTACGCCCGATCTGATGCCCGCAGATATCACCGGCTATGAGATTCTCACGCAGGACGGCATCGGCACAAGAGCCATGCAGTTCCGCGAGGGGCCGGTCTTCACGAATCTGCTTTTAGCCGATGAGATCAACCGCATGGCGCCGCGCTCGCAGTCCGGCCTGCTCGAATGCATGGCCGAGCATCAGGTGACCGTCGGTGCAAAGCGCTATCCCCTGCCCGAACCTTTCTTCGTCATTGCAACGCAGAATCCAATCGAGATGCAGGGCACATTCCCGCTGCCGGAGGCGCAGCTCGACCGCTTCTTTATGCGGCTGCGTATGGGCAGACCCGACCGCGCACAGGAGCTTGCGATCCTCGAAGGCCGGCAGCTCGCCGATCCGCTGGATTCGCTCAGCGCCGTGACCGATCCCGAAACGCTGCTGGCAGCACAGGATGCCGTCCGGACAGTGTCGGCATCGGAGGATGTGCTGAACTATCTGCTCTCGCTTGCCGAAGCATCGCGGAAGCATCCGCGCCTGCGCTGCGGCCTGAGTACGCGTGCAGTCCTCGCCGTTCGCCATGCGGCACAGGCTGCCGCTGCCGCCGAGGGCAGAGACTACATGATCCCCGACGACATCAAATCCGTTTTTACGGCAGTCTGCGCACACCGCTTTCAGGTGACGGACGGTCTGCTGACCGACCGCGAAGCCTCCGAAGCGCTTGCACAGGAGCTGCTCGATACCGTTCCGGTGCCGAAGGCATGACCGTTCTGATCCTGCTTCTGCTGCTGATCGGCGGCACACTGCTCGTGACACAGATGCTGACAAGGCGCTTCGGATTCCGGAAGCTGACCTATACGCTGCAATTCTCCGCAGAGGAAGCGACAGAGGGCGATACCGTCACGCTGATCGAAACGATCACGAGCCGCAAGCCGCTGCCGCTCCCGTGGGTCAAGGCGGAGCTGACAACGAGCGCCGCACTGCTGCTCGCATCGGAGCAGTCGTCCGTCACGGGCGATTCGCGGTTTATCTCCAGTTATTTCTGCCTGTTCCCCTACCGGAAGATCGAGCGGCACTGGAAAGTGACCTGCACCCGCCGCGGCGTATTCACCGTGTCTCATGCGGTCATCGTGATCTCCGATCTGTTCGGGACAATGGAGCTTTCACAGCCGTTTCCGGCAGAAGCAATAATCACAGTCCTGCCGGCCGTCCGGTCAATGGATGAGGTATCCGAGCTGCCCGCGCAGATTACCGGTGAAATGATCCGCCGCCGGACGCTGATCCCCGACCGCTTTGCGGTCTGCGGCATCCGCGAATATTCCGCGGGCGATCCGGTGCGCGATATCTGCTGGACGGCTTCGGCGCGTGCACAGCAGCCGATGGTCTGGCAGTATCAGGAGACTGCCTGTCCGGACATGACCGTTCTGCTGAATACGGAAACACGCGAGACCGACCGCGACCGCGTTTCCGATCCGGCGGTCTATGAGGATGCGATCCGGCTCTGCGCCGCACTGCTCGGCACGGCTGTGCATCTGCGGATTCCCGTCCGCTTCTGCGCAAATACCGCACTGCGCGGAATGCCCGCAGAAACGCCGTTTCTCAGCGGCAGCCATGCGCTCAGCCGTCATCTGCATCTGCTGGCCGAGCTGCCTGATACGGTCGCGGGACGTTTCTCATCTTTGCTTGACCGCATCCGCAGCAGCGGTGAAGCACACGCCGTTTTCATTGTGACTGCACAGCCGACAGCGCATATCATGCAGGCTGCCTCGGCCGATCCGCGCATTACCGTGCTTTCCCTCCGGCGGCTCCGCGAACAGGAGATCCGCCCGAATGTGATGTATTTCCCGATTAGGGCGTGTTGACACAAAATAATATGCGGATTTTTGAGATGATTTTGTTCCGTTCAAGGCAAAAATCCGCAGGCGGGCTGTCGCCCGGCAAGGATTTTTAACGACGAACGGGGCAAAATCAGCCAAAAAGACGCGTGTTAGGCTTAGTGTCAACACGCCCTAAACGAAAGGATGACTCTCAATGAATAAACTGAAGCTCACCGCCTGTATTCTGGCAATGACCGCTCTGCTCTGCGGATGCAATAAGAATACGGACAGCCCGCAGACTGCCGAAAGCACCGGCACTGCATCCTCCGCTGCCGAATCCGAAGCGGAATCCGCATCCGGCTCCTCTGCTGCTGCGGACGAAAGCAGATCCGATGACAGCAAGCAGGACAGCAAGGACGAAAGCAACAGGGATGAAAACAGCAAAGGCGAAAGCAGCGCTGAAAAATCAGACAGCAAATCCGGTGACAGCGCCGGCGGATCCGAAGATTCCGCCGAGAGCAGCAAAAACGCTGACAGCAGCGGAACGGATACGGCAGAGGATCGCTGGACGACCGATCATCCCTATGAGATCGGCAGTGAGCCGACGATCGCCGTGGAGCCGTTTACCGTCAAGGCGGGGGATAAAAATGTACCCGTCAATGTGAAGATCTGGAACAATCCCGGCTTCGTCTCCGGCGGCATTCAGGTCTATCCGGATCCGGCGCTCAAACCGGTGGTCGGAGAGATCGAGGAGCTCGTAGGCAAGCCGAAAGCCAAGATCAAGCTTGGCACCACAATGGACGGCTTCATGTACAGCGCCCTTTACGGCGAGGATGACAATGTCGTCGGCATCGGCTTTGCAGGCGGCAGCAACGAGTCCCTTGACAACGGCATCCTGTTCACATTCTATGTCGATGTCCCGGCGGATGCGAAATCCGGTACGAAATATGAGGTCCGCTGCAATGTGGATGCACTCTCCGGCAATGACCGGAAATCGGCAAAGGTCACGGTTCCCGTTTCTGTCATCACAGTCGATTAAAACATCAGGCAAACGATTCATTTTTATTATTTCGTATCCATTGCACTTTTCGTCATTATATGCTATAATATAAGTTGGTGCAGATCATCTGCATTGAATCCAGTGATTGAGAAGGGTGAAGCATCCAAAATGATAAAAAAACTATTCCGGCAGATGCTGGCAACGCAGATCATCTCCGCCATGACCGTTGTCCTGTGTATGCTGATCGACAGCATCATGATCTACCGCTACCTCGGTGTCGATTCCATGACGGCATACGGTCTCACGACGCCGATCCTGCTGGTCTTTGCTGCCCTCGGCAGCATGATCTCCGCAGGCATTCAGGTCATGTGCGGCAAGACAATGGCAAACGGCGACCAGAAGGGAACGAACGCCTGCTTCACGATCTCCGTGACGGTCGCGGTCGCGATCGCTGTTGTCGGAACTGCTTTCATCCTGCTCTTTACCGATCCGGTCTGCACGCTGCTCGGTGCCGGTAAGCCCGGCCCGGACAATCCGGTCTTCGGCTTGACAAAGGATTATCTGCGCGGCTTTATCATCGGTGCGCCGGCGTTCATTCTCTCGCAGATCATGGTGCCGTATATGCAGCTTTCCGGCAACCGCGCACGGCTCGTTGCGGCCGTCATCGCGATGACCGTCGGCGATATTGCAATGGATCTGCTCAATGCGTTTGTCATCAAGTGGGGCACATTCGGCATGGGTCTCGCTTCGAGCGCCAGCTATTACATCGCCTTTGTCATCGGCATCGGTGTCTTTTTCCGCAAGGACTGCGTATTCAAATTCCGCTTTCAGCTGTTCTCATGGAAGCGCTGCCACCGGCTGTTCTATGAGGGCATCCCGACGCTCATCAACCAGATCAGTCTGGTGCTGCTGACCTTCTCGCTGAACAAGCTGCTGATGACGCTCGGCGGCAATCTCGCCGTCGCATCCTATTCCCTCATCAGTACGATCGGCAATCTCTGCTATTCATTCAGCTCCGGTACTGCCGCCGTCGCGCTGACGCTTGCAACGATCTTCTACACGGATACGGATAAGACCTCGCTGCGGCAGCTCGTCAGAACAATGTCTGCCTATGCAGTCGTGATCTGCGGCATTGTGACGCTCGTCATGCAGGCAGCCGCAAAGCCGCTCGTTATGCTGTTCACCGATCAGCAGGAGGCGATCGACATGGCTGTCAGGGGTCTGCGCATCTTCACGCTCTCGCTTGTCCCCTGTGCGCTGAACACCTGCCTCAAGAACTATTATCAGGGCATCGGCCGCGTCAAGCTGAGCATGGTGATCTCGGTCTGCCAGAATTTCCTGCTGACCGCGCTGGCCGCTTATGTCCTGAGCCTGTTCCTCAAGGTCACCGGTGTCTGGAGCGGCTATCTCGCCGGTGAGCTGCTGACGCTGACGGTCATCACCGCGGTCGCTTTCGTCCGCAGCCGCAAAGCCGGAGCAGCCTTCAATATGGATGCCTATTCGATGCTGCCGGAGGGCTTCGGTGCAAAGGACAGCGACTGCTTTGAATGCTCCGTCACTTCGCTGGATGATATCGTCGAGGCTTCGCAGTCCGCGCTGGATTTCTGTCTCTCCAAAAAGATCCCCTCTAAGCTCAGCATGATCATTGCACTGAGCATCGAGGAAATGGGCAACAATATCGTCAAGCACGGCTTCAACGACGGCAAGCCGCATATGATCGACATTCGTGTCGCACTGGTGGACGATGCTTCGATCCTCCGTATCCGCGACAACTGCAAGCGCTTTGATCCGGTGAAGTACATGGAGATGCACAACAACGACGACCCCAGCAAGCATATCGGCATCCGCATGATCATGAGCCTTGTCAAAAATGCAAACTACGTCAATTCCCTCGGCCTGAACAACCTCACGCTGACGCTCTGAGGCTGACCGGCCGACAGAGAGGTGTGCGATGAAAATGGATATTCAGGAATCTATCCGGCAGAAACTCACGGAAATTGAGCAGCAGGAAAATGTCACGATCCTGCACGCCGTCGAATCCGGCAGCCGTTCATGGGGATTCGCGTCGCCGGACAGCGATTACGATGTGCGGTTCATTTATGTGCGCCGCCGCAATGATTATCTCCGGCTGAATAAAACCTCCGATGTCATCGAATGGCAGCTCGACGAGACCTACGACATCAGCGGCTGGGATCTGCAAAAGATGCTGACGCTGCTGCATCAGTCGAATCCGACCGTCTTTGAATGGAACCATTCGCCGCTCATCTACCGGACAACGCCCTTCTGGGAGCAGATCCGTCCGCTGATCGACAGCTGCTTCATCGAGAAGAAGGGACTGTACCATTATCTGCACATGGCGAAAACCAATTACCGTGAATATCTCCGCGGCGAGACCGTCCGGCTGAAAAAGTATTTCTATGTGCTGCGGCCGGTGCTGGCGGCATTCTGGATCACAGAGCGGCACTGCCCGCCGCCGATGCTCTTTTCCGAGCTGAAGGCCGCGATGCTGCCGCCGGAGATGCAGCCGGCAGTTGACCGGCTGCTCGCGAAGAAAATGCAGACGCCGGAGCTCGGCGAGGGCGCACGGATCCCGGAGCTGAATGATTATCTTGAACGCTCCGTCACGGAGATCGAAGCGCTTGCCGAAAAGACAGACGGCAGCCGCGGCGCAGACTGGGCGCTGCTCAATCAGATGTTTCTTGACGGAATCGCATACGGCGAAGCATGAGTTTACCGCAGACCGCCGCCGAAGTGACAGCAGCGGATACGCACTGAGACCGGGCATCCCGGCCTCTTTTTTTCTGAATCATGTTAGGGAGATCATATGGCACAAAGCACAGTGTATACAGATGACGCGCTTGCGCATCTGGCCGTTGTCATCGCGCACAGACTGCGGCAGGACGGCTTCTATCTTGCCGCAAACCACAATCAGCTCATCACGGCAGACCGGATATTTGAGATCAGCCGTGATGAGACGCGCATCCGGCAGAGCAGGGAGCTTATCATCATTCCGGCAGCGCTCGGCAGGGAGAATATCTTCGGTATCATCCAGATCATTCTCCGGATGGATCCGCTGAATCAGCCGGAGCATTATGCCGCTGAATTCGTCCGCAGGCTCGGCATCCAGACGCATCTCAAGGGCTATCAGTATCTCATCCGTGCGATCTGTCTCTGCATGGAGGATCACTCCCTGACGGATGCGCTGCGTTCTCGTCTCTATCCGGCAGTTGCGGCGAGCTTCGGTGTCCGCACGCACTGTGTCGAGCGGAATATCCGCACTGCACTGGAGCTTGCCTACCGGAACGCACCGGAGCAGTTACAGGCAGCGTTCCATTATAAGATCGAAAAGCCGTATGCCTCGGAGGTTATCCGGCTGGCTGTCGCGCAGCTGCCGGCCGGCAAGCATATCTCCTCTGCGAAAGCGTTCTGAAATCCTGCTGGAATGCTTATTTTATTTCACTCTATCCATTGCACTTTTCGCTACCGGCAGTGCCGGTCTCCGGTTTGAGAGCCGGAAACGCAGCAGTCCATTTTATTTCAATCTATCCATTGCACTTTTCGCCATTATATGGTATAATAGTAGGGTATACTGCATAGGAATAAACAGTGCGGACTTCGACAAATCCCGCACAGAACGGAGATTCTGATATGATCGAACTGAAAACCTACCGCGGCCATATCCGCAACTGGGAAGCCCTCTGCGATGAGCTGTCCCTTGACAAGACGCTCTCCCGCGAGGAACGCGAGCGAGAGATCCTCATTCGCGGATACGAAAAATGGGGCAATGCCCTCCCCGACCACCTCTATGGAATGTTCGCCTTCGCCCTCTGGGACAGCGATGCACAGAAGCTCATCTGCATCCGCGACCAGTTCGGGACAAAGCCATTCTACTACTACCCCACCGCGGACGGCCGCCTGCTCTATGGCACCATGATCCGCGATATCATTTCGCAGGACGGCTTTGTCAAGGAGCTGAATGCAGAGCTGCTGCAAATCTATCTCACGCTGACCTATGTCGCCGGTGAGGATACCTTCTTCAAAGGACTCAAAAAGCTCATGCCCGGCTGCCTGCTGGAATGGCAGAACGGAACATATACCGTCACCCGCTACTGGGCGCCTTCCTATCACCCCGACCGCAGCAAATCGCTCGGTGAATATGCCGACGAGATTCATGCGACTGTGCAGCAGATGATGCGCGAGATCAAAACGCCGGACGAAACGGCGGAATCCTTCCTCTCCGGCGGCGTGGATTCCTCCTATGTGCTGGCAATGTCCGATGCAAAGCGCGCGGATTCCTGCGGCTACGATGAGGAGCGCTTCGACGAATCCCGCGTCGCGGCCAAGACCGCCGAGCTGCTCGGTGTGGAGCATTCCGTCGCGAAGATCACGCCGGAGCAGTATTTTGATATCGTGCCGTATGTGATGTACAACATGGAGCAGCCGCTCGGCGATGCCTCCGCGATCGTGTTCACGATCGGATGTCTGGAGACCGCAAAGCATACAAAGCTCTGCTATTCCGGCGAGGGCGCCGATGAATTCTTCGGCGGCTACAATATGTACCGCAATGCCGAACGCTACGGCGATGCGCTCCCGACCTTCTATGTCGGCAATACGAACATCATGAAGGAGGACGAGAAGGAACGCATTTTGCAGCATTATGATCCGGAGATCCTGCCGATCAGACTTGTGCAGGATATCTACAAGGAAACGGAGGATCTCGATCCGCTGACCAGAATGGCCGATATTGATATCCGCATCTGGCTGGAGGGCGACATCTATCTCAATGTTGACAAGATGAGCACTGCTGCCGGACTGGAGATCCGGATGCCGCTGACCGACCGCCGCGTCTTTGATATCGCATCGAGAATGCCGGCGGAATACAAGGTCAATGCGGAACAGAACAAGGTCGCATTCCGGACGGCCGCCGCAAAGGTGCTGCCGGAGGAGATCGCCTTCCGCAAGAAGCTCGGCTTCATCGTGCCGATTAGACTCTGGCTCGCCGATGAACGCTATAATGCCGATGTCCGCAGACTGCTCGGCAGCGAGATCTGCGCAAAGTTCTTCAAGCCGGAGGAAGTGCAGGCGATCTATGCGGAATATGTCGGCGGCAACTCCGATCTCTGGCGCAAGGTCTGGACGATCTACACATTCCTTGTCTGGTATGAGGAATACTTCGTGAAACGCTGAAAAGGAGGCGGAACTATGGAACGCGGATTCCCGACACTGGTACTGATCTTCGGCGGTGCGCTCATGCTCTATGCACTGCTGATCCGCATCATCGGCTTTGACATGATCCCGCGCAACTGGGCGGTTCAGGCGACCGACCAAAATGCTTATGCCAAACAGTTTTCAAGGGTACTCGCGATCCTCTCGCTTTCGCCGATCCTGAGCGGGATCGCGGGGCTGATCTGGGGCGAGGGCATCTGCGGGATCCTGCTCGGCGTACTGTCACTCGCGCTGATCTTTCTCTGCGTCAAGCTCTTTTCTCCGAGGAAGGATGACAAATGACAGACTGCGATACCTGCGCCTATTACGCATACGACGAAGACTGGGACTGCTATGTCTGCGAAATGGATCTGGATGAGGATGAGTACGAGCGGTATATCTGCGATCACCGCTCGCACTGTCCTTATTACCGCGACGGCGATGAATACCGCATCGCCGGAAAGCAGTGATCCCGTATGATTTACTAACAGAACGGTATAATATTACAGAATACTCAAACCGAAGGGAGTGCTGAAAAAATGCTGGAGCTGAAAAATATCGCGTTCCGCGCCGAAAACGAGAGCGGGACCGTGCAGATCATCCGTGATATCAGCCTGCATATTGATGCGCAGAAATTTGTTGTGATTACCGGCCCGAACGGCGGCGGCAAGTCCACGCTTGCCAAGCTGATCGCCGGTATCGAGCCGCTGACCGAGGGCTCCATCGTCTTTGAGGGCGAGGATATCACCGGTCTTTCCATCACCGACCGTGCAAAGCGCGGCATCGGATTTGCATTCCAGCAGCCGGTGCGGTTCAAGGGACTGACCGTGCTGGATCTGCTGCGCATTGCAGCCGGCAAGACAATCACGGTCTCCGAGGCCTGCGAATATCTGTCTGAGGTCGGACTCTGTGCAAAGGACTATATCCACCGCGAGGTGAATTCGTCGCTTTCCGGCGGTGAGCTGAAGCGCATTGAGATCGC
>DGSY01000125.1 GCA_002394125.1 Ruminococcus sp. UBA4350 | reverse complement strand
GGAGCGCGAGCGCGGCATTACGATACTCGCAAAGAATACATCTGTTATGTATAACGGCGTGAAGATCAATATTATCGACACCCCCGGCCACGCGGATTTCTCCGGCGAGGTCGAGCGTGTCCTGAATATGGTGGACGGCGTGCTGCTGCTCGTCGATGCCGCAGAGGGTCCGATGCCCCAGACCAGATTCGTGCTTTCCAAGGCGCTGGAAATGGGACAGAAGATCATCGTTGTCGTCAACAAGATCGACCGTCCGGATGCGCGTCTGGATGAGATCGGCGATGAGGTGCTGGAGCTGCTGCTCGATCTCGATGCGAATGATGAGCAGCTGGAAAGCCCGGTGCTGTTCTGCTCCGGCAGAAGCGGCACGGCATCGCTCTCGCAGTATGAGCCCGGCACCGACCTCAAGCCGCTGTTTGACACGATCCTCAGCTATATCGAGCCGCCGCAGGGCGATCCGGATGAGCCGCTGCAAATGCTGATCTCCTCGATCGACTATAATGAATATGTCGGCAGAATCGGCATCGGCAGAATCATCCGCGGTACGGCGAAGGTCGGCCAGCAGGTGCAGGTCGGCAACTATCACAGCGACGAGAAGCCCGTGACTGCGAAGCTCGTGACACTGCTCCAGATCGAGCAGCTTCAGCGTGTTTCCGCACAGAGCGCGACCGTCGGCGATATTGTCTGGATCTCCGGCATCGAGAACATCAATATCGGCGATACGATCTGTGCAGCCGGCAGCTTTGAGCCGGTCAGCTTCACGAAGATCAGCGAGCCGACTGTCGAAATGACGTTCTCCGTCAATGACAGCCCGCTGGCAGGCAGAGAGGGCAAATTCGTGACCTCCCGCCAGCTCCGCGAGCGCCTTTATAAGGAATTGCTGCGCGATGTTTCGCTCCGCGTCACCGATACCGAAAGCACGGATTCGTTCCTCGTCGCGGGCAGAGGCGAAATGCATCTGTCGATCCTCATTGAGAATATGCGCAGAGAGGGCTATGAGCTGGCCGTGTCGCCGCCGCGTGTCCTGTTCCGCGAAATCGACGGCAAGCGCTGTGAGCCGATCGAGCGCGTCGTGATCGACGTGCCGGAAAACTGTGTCGGCGCGGTCATGGAGAAGCTCGGCGCGCGCAAGGGCGAGATGCAGGAGATGCATCCGCAGGGCAGCAGAATGCGTCTGGAATTCCTGATCCCGTCCCGCGGACTGTTCGGCTATAAGAGCGAGTTCCTGACGGATACAAAGGGCGAGGGCATCATGTCCTCCGTATTTGAAAAGTATGAGCCCTACAAGGGCGAGATCGAGCGCCGCGCTGTCGGCTCGCTGATCTCCTATGAGACCGGTGAAGCCGTGACCTACGGCCTTTACAACGCGCAGGAGCGCGGCAGCCTGTTCATTCCGGCGGGTACGCAGGTCTATGAGGGCATGGTCGTCGGCTGCTCGCCGAAGGCGGAGGATATCGTCGTCAATGTCTGCAAGCGCAAGCATCTGACGAATACCCGCGCCAGCGGCAGCGACGATGCACTGCGGCTGATCCCGCCGAAGGACATGAGCCTTGAGGACTGTCTGGAATATCTCGCGGAGGATGAGCTGCTGGAGGTCACGCCGGAGAATCTTCGCATCCGTAAGCGTATTCTCGACAACAGCCAGCGCATGAAGCAGAAATTCCGCAAGAGCTGATTCCGGATGCGCTGTCATGAACCGCCCGCCGCTGCGCATAGAATGCAATGGCAAAATAAGCGCAAAAAAGGAGCGGGTCATGATACGGGTTCCCGATTTTCGGCAATTTTACCAAATGTCGGCAGCTGCCGGCAGCAGACAGAACGCGATCCTCTGGGCACCGCGGTGTCAAAATGCAGAAATGCAGGAAATACGCCGTGCAAACGCCCTGCTGCTCAGCCGCCTTTTTCCGAACGAATGTGCGGGAAAACAGGAAGAACTTGTCAAAAAAAGCAAATAATTCTTTCGGATTGTGCATTGTGCATAAATCAGGTGCAAAAAAAAACGACCGAATTGGCAGAGAAAAAGGCGCTGAACGCTTGACTAAAATTGCGTTTTGTGATAAAATACAGTTGTATCACTGAGATTGCGGCGATGCGCTGTGTCAGGCTGCGCAGAGTTTGCAAGGGTGATTCAGGCAGAGTTCTGAATGCCATTTGGCTTGGCGGGCAATGCTTGTCAGGGCATTGAACGAACAGCCGAACAGTTTGTGAACGGACTGCGGTTACGCAGGCTGTTCCGACAAAAAAAGCAGAAAGGATTGAAACACATGAGCAAGTCTACTATCGCAAAGATTGCTGCAGTTGTTTGCAGCGCGGCAACGCTGGGTGCTCTCGGCATTGCTGCTTCCGCTCAGACCACGCTGGACGTGAATCCGGGTGCTGTTACCAAGACCACGATTCTCGCAGGCCAGGTCGAGGCAGAGCCGGGCGAACTGGTTCAGTTCCCGGTTTACATCTATCAGCCGGAGGGAACTCACTATGCAGCGACCGGCCTTCGTCTGGTCTATGCTGAGGGTCTCACCATTCAGAAGAATAACAGAGACAGCTACGGCACAAAGGGTGTTGCCGGTGACGACATCACCCAGACCTTCATCCTCAACGATAAGGTTCGTACACTCGGCCTCGGCACCATGGGTACCGACGGTGAGTATGACAGCGGTATCGCTTACACCTGCCTCGTGAAGGTTCCGGATGATGCGACTCCGGGCACCCAGTATGACATGAAGATGGAGATCGAGTCCTGGCTCGACAAGAAGTCTCAGCCGGTTGCCGCAGAAACCGTTGACGGTTGGATCAAGATCGTTGGCGAGCCGAAGGAGACCACGACCACTGAGGCTCCGGCTCCTGTAACCACCACCACGACCGCAGCTCCGGCTCCTGTTACCACCACCACGACCGCAGCTCCGGCTCCCGGCACTACCACCACAACCGCAGCTCCGGTTGGCGGCACTACCACCACCACGGACGGTAAGGCTGACGGCTCCACCACCACCACCGGCAAGGGCGGCAGCGCAGCTACCACCACGGCAAAGCCGAGCAGCGGCGGATCCAGCTCCGGCAGCAAGACTGACGCAACCAAGACCGGCGATGCTGGTGTCGGCGTTGCAGTTGCAGGTCTGATGATCGCAGCTGGCGCAGCAGTTGCTGCAACCAGAAAGAAGAAGGAAGACTAATTCCTGATTCGACAGATTGATAAGATCTGAACAAACAGAGCGGTATTTCGGTACCGCTCTGTTTTTATTTGACATTAGAGCGATTTTGTGATATACTAATCATACTACGACTTGAAAGGATGATTTCCCAATGAGCGATTGTACTCACGATTGTTCCACCTGCGGACAGGACTGCGCAAGCCGTCAGCCGCAGGAGCTTCATGAAAAGCCCCATGCCCTGAGCAAGATCGGCAAGGTCATTGCGGTCGTCAGCGGCAAGGGCGGCGTCGGCAAATCCCTCGTCACTGCGCTGACAGCGGTTTCCGTGCAGCGCTCCGGCCATTCGGTCGGCATTCTCGATGCGGATATCACCGGCCCGTCGATTCCGAAAATGTTCGGCATCAAGAGCCGCGCTGAGGGCGATGAGAGCGGCATTTACCCCGTCCGCTCCAAGCTCGGCACCGATATCATGAGTGTGAACCTGCTGCTCGAAAATCCGGAGGATCCGGTCATCTGGCGCGGTCCGGTCATTGCCGGTGCAGTCAAGCAGTTCTGGACGGATGTTGTCTGGGGCGATGACGAATATCTCTTTGTCGATATGCCTCCGGGGACGGGCGATGTGCCGCTGACCGTATTCC
>DGSY01000133.1 GCA_002394125.1 Ruminococcus sp. UBA4350 | reverse complement strand
CGCATCTGGGGCTGGAGGACGCTGCTGCGGAGCTTCACCGCATGGAGGAACTCCAGAACGCCCGTCAGGAAATGAACAGAACAAAGGATGAAGCAGTATGATATGCTTCCCGCTGCGGCTCACTTCAAGTGAGCCGTTATTTTTTTGCCCGTTTTGACTTGATGAATTGGTAGGATTATGGTATAATGAAAAGGTATATACCGGCGCTTTAGTAGTATCATACTGTGATCTTGGTAGTAAGCGCAGTAGTAAACGTAGTAGTAATCGCTTTACTACTACCTGCTGTTTCCGCGATATGCGCCAATTCCTTAGTAGTAAAACACCCTGTGTTTACTACCATTTCTACTACTAACGATGTCCTTAGAATGCTAAGATTTGCCGCAATTTGCCGAGTTCGCCGTGAATCTTGACAGAATCAATACACCCGTTCGTCAAAGTATACAACGGCAAAACGCGGCAAATCACGGCAAAATACGGAGGTTTATACCTATGATAAAAGTAATGTTTGTCTGCCACGGCAACATCTGCCGCTCGCCGATGGCAGAAATGATAATGAAGGAAACGCTGCGGCAGCGCGGCATAGCAGATCGTTTTGTGATCGCGTCCAGCGCGACCAGCACGGAGGAGATCTGGGGCGATACGGGCAATCCGGTTTATCCGCCGGCGCGCGCCGCGCTGAAAGCGCATGGGATTCCGTGCAGCGATCACCGCGCCGTGCAGCTGAAAAAATCCGACTATGCGGCATACGATTATATCATCTGCATGGACAGCCTGAACCTGCACAATATCCTGCGCATCATCGGCAGCGATCCGGAGAACAAGGTCTTCCGGCTTCTGGATTTCACCGATACGCCGCGTGATGTTTCGGATCCGTGGTTTACCGGCGATTTCGGGAAAGCCTATTCGGATATCGTATACGGCATTGAAGGGCTGCTCGGTTATCTGGAGGGGAGGGGAGTGCTGTGATCCGTCCGATCTGTAAGGATACGGTTTTGCTCTCGCAGCCTGCGGCGGATGCGTCCAACGCCGATTTGCAGATTGCAGTCGATCTGCGGGATACGCTTCAGGCCAATGCGCACCGCTGTGTCGGCATGGCGGCGAATATGATCGGCGTACCGAAGCGCATCATCGCCGTATTACTGCCCGGAACGCAGATGCCGATCGTTATGCTGAATCCGCGCATTCTCGCGTCCTCCGGCGAATATGAAACGGAGGAGGGCTGTCTGTCGCTGTCCGGTACGCGCAGGACAAAGCGCTTCCGCGTTATCATGGTGCGCTGGCTGAATATGGCCATGCAGCCGCAGAAGCGCCGCTTTGAGGGCTATGCCGCGCAGATCATCCAGCATGAACTGGATCACTGTGCAGGCATTCTGATCTGACACAAAAAGAGCAGAAGAAATGAGGCAACAGATTATGAACGGTATCCTGAAAGCGGGCGCAATGATCGCGCTGGCTGTCCTTTGCTGCGGATTTCTTCCGGGATGCGGTGAGAGAAGCGCTGAGCGGAAAATCAGGTCTGAAGCAAAAAGCTATATCAAAGAAAAATACGGCTTCTCACCGGAAATCACCGGTTTTGAGTTTCGTCATGTCGGCGAGATGGAATTGAATTCGCATAAAAAGGATGCGGGTTATGTGACGATGACACATGACGGCCGTGAATTCAAGGCGTATATCAGTCCGAAGGATCCGGATGTCAACTGCGATAATTTTATGCAGAAGGATGTGGATGACAGACTCGCCGCATATTTCAGGGAACAGCTGGACTGTCAGGATATCGCTGTTGAGACAACATACGGCAGCTTCATCCGCTGCGGTGTTCCGGCGGATATCCGCAGCTATGAGGAGCTGTTCGCGGGCTGTGACAATATCTGCATATATGTTTCCGCATACGCTCTTGACAGAGAAAAGGTCAGTGCGCTGGATGTTTCTAAGCTCGGCAAAACGACAGAGGTCACGCTGGTTGAGTGTCATTCGGCTTCGGATTTGCAGGACGAAAAATTATGGGAGAAGGCTGCGGTATGGCGGCATGACAACGGCGGCGGAGAATACGGTGCGATGTTTCATGCGTATTATTATTTTCATGACGGCGAGGCCGAGATAATTGAAAAATGATGCTCGGTTATAATCATTTGATTTCAGATGGCCCAAGTATAACAGCGGCATATTTGCATAAACTATTTCAAAAAACGAATCGAGGACAGACAAATGAAAAAGATGAAAACACTTTCCTTTCTGCTTGCGGCAGTGACGGCGGCGGGGATTGCTGCGGCATATCCGGCGGTGCAGGTCTCTGCGGATGTCACGGAGCTGACGCAGTCCGCAGAGCTGCTTGACACGCTCTATCCGTTCAACACCTACCTGATGCGTGATAACAACGAAAACACCTATTTCTGCTTCGCGGCGGGGCATACCGTCACGATCGCCTGCGATCAGCCGATCACCGGCATTGCGATGAAATTCCAGAAGCCATCCGGCGGCTGGACTGTCACGGCGGATGACCGCACACTGGAATTCGGGCAGCAGGGCTATCAGCATGATTTCGCCGATGTATCGGAGCTGGGGGCAAACAGAGTCACGGTCACCTTCTCCGCGCCGACAGACGTTGCGGAGCTGCGCGTCTTCGGTGAGGGCGAGCTGCCGGACGATGTGCAGGTCTGGCAGCCCTGTCACGAAAAGGCTGATATTGCGCTCTTTTCCACGCATAATGACGACGAGCATCTTTTCTTCCTCGGACTGATCCCCGATGCGCTGGCACGCGGCAAAAAGATAGAGGTCATCTATTTTGCGAATCATTACGGCGAGCCGATCCGAATGCATGAGCTGCTGAATGCGCTCTGGAAGGTCGGTCTGCGCAATTATCCGGTCATGGGTCCGTTCCCGGATCAGTATTCGGAAACGCTCCCTGCGGCGAAGCAGAATCTCGCATATGCCGGCATATCCTATGATTCCGTGATCGGCTATCAGGTTGCGATGCTGCGGCGCTTCCGGCCGGAGATCGCCGTCGGCCACGATATCAACGGCGAATACGGTCACGGTCAGCACCGCGCCAATTCGGATTCGCTGATGAATGCGGTGAATCTTTCGGGCAATCCGGCATACTATCCGGATTCTGCCGCGCAGTACGGCGCATGGGACGTGCCGAAAACCTATATTCATCTCTGGGGACAGAACCGCCTTGTGATGAACTATGATATCCCGCTGGATTATTACGGCGGCAAGACGGCGTATCAGGTGAGCATGGAGGGCTACGCCTGCCACAATTCGCAGCAGTATACCTGGTTCACGCAGTGGGCGAGGGGATATGCGCGTGCGCCGATCACGGCGGCCTCACAGATCGGCGTATACAGCCCGTGCATCTACGGCCTGTACCGCTCGACCGTCGGGCTGGATACCGGCATCAACGATATGTTTGAGCATATTGATACGCCGCGGCTCGGCGATGCGGACGAGAGCGGCACTGTGACGGCGGCAGATGCGCAGATGACGCTGACGGAAGCGGCAATGATCATTTCCGGCAGCGATCCGGCCTTTACGGATGCGCAGAATAAAGCCGCAGACGTTGACCTCAGCGGAGCGGTCACGGCTGCGGATGCACAGCATATTCTGGTTTACAGTGTGCTGAATGCGGTCGGCGGGCAGAGCGTCCCGTGGGAGAATGTGCTTGCCGGAAACTATGAATAACAAAACAGCGCTGCGGGGTCTGATGCTCCCGCAGCGCTGTTGATTCTGTGATCATTCCTCAGGCATATCCCAGTTGTGCCAGACATTCTGCACATCGTCGTCATCCTCAAGATGCTCAAGGAGCAGACCCATTTTGCGCAGAGCTTCCTCATCGGTCAGCGTCACATAGGTGCTGGGGACTTCCTCAGCCTCCGCCGATGCAACGAGATAGCCCTTTGCGGTCAGTCCCTCGCGCAGTGCGCTGACGGCAGCCGGATCGCAGACGATCTCAATGCTGTCCTCGGAGTAGGTCATATCATCGCCGCCCAGCTCCATGACATCCTCCATGACGGTGTCCTCATCCAGCTCGCCCTCATGCTCAATGACAACGATGCCCTTGGTTGAGAACAGATAGGAAACGCAGCCGGTCGTGCCGAGATTGCCGCCGAATTTGTCGAAGTAATGGCGGATGTTGCCGGCAGTACGGTTCTTGTTGTCGGTCAGGCACTCGACGATGACCGCAACGCCGTTCGGACCGTAGCCCTCGTAGGTGAGGGATTCGTAGCTGTTTTTATCGCTGTCGCCTGCGGCCTTTTTGATGAGACGGTCAATGTTGTCGTTCGGGACATTGTTCGCCTTTGCCTTTGCGATGAGGTCGCGCAGCTTGCTGTTATTGTTCGGATCAGGGCCGCCCTCTTTGATGACGACCATCATTTCACGGCCGATCTTTGTAAAGATCTTCGCCTTTACAGCATCGGTCGCTTCCTTTTTCCGCTTGATATTGTTCCATTTGGAATGTCCGGACATATGGTTTACCTCCTATTCTGCTGATTCGTTTTCCTGCGAGCCTTCCGCCCAGATCACCGCAAAGAGCGCGTGGAGCCGTTCGGTCTGTCCGCAGAGATATAAATATCCGAACAGGCATTCAAAGCCTGTTGCTTTCCGGTAGTCTGCCGGTGTTGCGTGCTTCGGCACGCTGATGCCGCTGGCATTGCGTCCGCGGCGGAGAATATCCGCTTCCTCCGGTGTCAGCATTTCCGCGATCCTGCCGGCTGCTGCGGCCTGATATGCGGCGCGGACGTGCGCGACGGCCTGCGAATGCAGCTCTCTGGCGGGACGGTTTCCCTCCCGCAGCAGCATCTCGCGCACCATGACCTCATAGACGCTGTCGCCGAGAAATGCGAGTGCGAGCGGGCTGTACTGTCTGGCCGCATCAGGGGAGAGCGGTGTCTGTAAAGGATCAGTCAACATAATCGAACTCAAAACCGTTGATCGAAACGGTCACGCCCTCCTTTGCACCCATTTCTTCGAGCTTTGCAATGATGCCGCTGCTGATGAGGACGCGCTCGAAATACTGGAGCGACGACCAGTCATCGGGATTGACCGTGCGCATGATCGGCTCCATGAACGGCGCATCGACCTGATAGACGCCGTTTTCGTCGATCTCGACCGTGAAGCGCTTCTTCTCCTCCGGCGCGGGCTCCGGTACGGCCTCCGGCTCAAAGCGCTTGACCGGCGGGAGCGTATCGAGCACGCGGGAGATCTCGTCGAGCAGCGGTTTGGTACCCTGCGCCGCCGCCGCGGAGATGACATAGAACGGCAGCTCCTTTTCGGCGATATAGGCGTGCAGACGCTCGATCTGTTCCTCGGATGCGAGATCGGCCTTGTTCGCGGCAACGATCTGCGGGCAATGGCTGAGATCCTCGGAGAAATTCGCAAGCTCGCGGTTGATCTTCTCGAAATCCTCGATCGGATCGCGGTCCTCACAGCCGGAAACATCCAGCACATGGACGATCAGGCGGCAGCGCTCCACATGGCGCAGGAACGAATGACCGAGACCGGCACCCTCCGCCGCGCCCTCGATCAGGCCGGGGATATCGGCCATGACAAAGGAGCGTTCATCATCGAGCTTGACAACGCCCAGAACCGGCTCCAGCGTTGTGAAATGATAATTTGCGATCTTCGGCTTTGCTGCGGAGACGACGGAGATCAGCGTAGACTTTCCGACATTCGGGAAGCCGACGAGTCCGACATCCGCGAGCAGCTTCAGCTCCAGAATGAGATCGAATTTTTCGCCGTCATAGCCAGGCTTCGCGAAGCGCGGAACCTGTCTGGTGGAGCTGGCGAAGTGCTGATTGCCCTTGCCGCCCTTGCCGCCCTTTGCGATAATGACCGGTTCATCGCCGGAGATATCGGCCATGACTCTGCCGGACTGCGCTTCGCGGATGACGGTTCCGCGCGGCACCTTGATGACGAGATCCGGTGCGCTTTTGCCGGTGCAGCGCTTTGCAGCGCCGGGCTGACCGTTTTCGGCGATATATTTCCGCTGATACCGGAATGCGATCAGCGAGGAGAAATGATCGTCCGCGACAAAGATGACATCGCCGCCCTTGCCGCCGTCACCGCCGTCCGGCCCGCCGGCCGCGACATATTTCTCGCGGTGGAAGCTGACAGCGCCGTCACCGCCTCTGCCTGCTTCAATATGGATCCTTACCTGATCGACGAACATTGACATTTACGCACCTCTTCTCATAAAAAAGCCCCCCTGCCGGCAGCAAGGGGGATACGGCGAACCGCATAAACAGCACCGCACCGAACTGCTCCGGCACGGTGCCTATTGTTTACTTACTGCTCGACAGCATAGACACTGACGCGCTTTCTGTCGCGGCCGAGACGCTCGAAGCGGACCTGACCGTCGATCTTTGCGAACAGTGTATCATCCGAACCGATGCCGACATTGTTGCCCGGATGGATATGTGTGCCGCGCTGACGCACGAGAATATTGCCTGCGAGAACATACTGGCCGTCGCCGCGCTTGACGCCAAGGCGCTTTGCTTCGGAATCACGGCCGTTCTTGGTAGAACCAACGCCCTTCTTATGAGCGAAGAACTGCATACTGATACGCAACATAGTGGATTGCACCTCCGTTTTATGAAATGGCGGCTGCCTCAGACACGCCGGACTTTGACAGACATCATGCCGTCATAATCCTCTGCGAGTACCTGCAAATGAATGAGCAGCCCGTGCAGGAGTTCCGATTGCACAGAGTCCGGCGAATCGAGCCGGAAGGAAAGGAGATTCTGAGCATCCGATGCCGGATTTTCTATGATGCTGACCGCTGCACCGAAGCATTCGGTGAGGGTATTGCAGGTAAGCTGCATTGCAGAGGAGACCGCCGCGCAGAGGATCATGCCCTCCTCGCTGCCGCTCTCATATTCTGCATGGCCGCTGACCGCAGCACTGACATAGAGCCCGTCCTGCTGCTCAAAAACCGCATTCAGCTTCATCTGTGCTTATTTGCTGATGGATTCGATGCGGACCTTGGTGAACGGCTGTCTGTGGCCGATCGCACGCTTCTGACCGCACTTCGGCTTGTAGGTGAAGACACGGATCTTCTTGCCCTTGCCGTTTGCAAGAACCTTCGCTGTGACCTTTGCGCCGTCCACGAGGGGAGCGCCGATCGTCAGACCGCTCTCGTCGCCGACTGCTGCGACCTGATCGAAGGTAACGGTATCGCCTGCCTCGACCGCGAGCTTCTCAACACGGATGATGTTGCCCTCCTCGACCTTCAGCTGCTTGCCGCCTGTCAAAATGACTGCATACATGGTATTTCTGGCACCTGCCTTTTCCATAAACTCGCTGCGAACGGTGCGCATGACCCGCGTCGGGACATAGTACGGCTTGAACCGTTCAGCAAGCGGCTCTATTATTATAGCAAATTTCGTGCATTTTGTCAAGAGCAGGCGGATGCCGCCCTGCAACGATTCTCAGGGCGGCATCCGGTCGGATTTTGGTGATAATCACGGAAAAATCAGAGTTTCGGGATGAGCTTTGCAATGAATTTGAGGATCTGCGTGCCGTCTTCATTGGTGAGTCCGGGCGTACCGTCCACCTCTCCGTTCTGCTTGCCGACCGTGCTGATCACGGCTTCCTCGTCCTCCGCAAGATAGCGAGCAAGCAGGACAACATCATTAACGTCAACGGCACCGCTGCAGTCCACATCGCCGGGTAAGAGCTTTTCGCCGGAGCCCTGACTGGCACTGTCTGTTGTGGTCGTGGTACCGGTTTCGGGCTGCGGATTTTCAGGAAGCTCCGGATCGTAGGTATCCCAGTCGGGCAGCTCGTCGAGTGTGATGCAGTAGTCGCTGGTGTAGATTTTCTTCAGCTCCGCCGGATCATTCAGGCCGGTGAGATAGCGCTGATACCACGGGCAGAAATAGAGCCATGCGGCCTTGTCCTTCAGCAGATTGTCGAGGGAGGGGATCGTGTCATTCTCGCTCATGACGACCATTTTCTTTCCCTCGGTCTGTCCGACCATCGTATAGAAGGATGCTGCGATCGCACTCGGATTCGGATCGTTGTTGTTGATCGCGTTGTATTTGTCGATGCCCTGAAAATCGACGTACTTGTCGCCCGGATACCATTCTGCGGCATGAGCGGAGGTCGATGCCGTCCAGATCCAGAGCAGATTGTTCAGCTTGTATTTATTCGTGAGCTGATCCCAGAGATAGATGTAGAGTTCTTTGCAGGCCTCGGGGCCGTCAGCGCCCCACCAGAACCATGCGCCCTCGGCCTCATGCAGCGGGCGGAACAGGATCGGGACACCGGCATCACGCGCTTTGCCGAGCTGTTCGGCGAGCAGCGCGATATCCTTGTCGATCTGCTCATGCTCCCATGTGCCTTCCGTGACGGCATTCTTCGCGCTGAATGTCGTGAAGGCGCTGCCGTTCGCGGCGGATTCCACATAGAATGCGCAATCGGAGCTGCCCTTTTCGGTCGGGACATTCCAGTGATAGGTGACGGTCGGGATGCCGCCCTTGTCCTTGTACCATGCGATCACGCGCTCCGGGGCATCGTCGAAATAGGGCGAGGTCGTATTGTAGAACAGGAAGTCGATGCCGCGGATCGCGGGCTGCTTGCCGGTCGTTTCCTGAATGTACTCAAACTCGGCTTCGTTGTCTACGAGATAGTCGATCGGGAGTCCCTGCGATTCAAACGCATTTTTATTGTAGTTATGCGAGCCGCAGTATTCCTGCTGGCCGGAGAGAATGTGATTGCCGTAATTCTCCCGCATATAGGCATAGAGCTTCCGCGCTTCGGGGGATGCATTCGGATTGCAGGGGGCAGCGTCCGGCTCGAAATTGGTCAGATAGGCCGGTGCATCGGAGATCGTGAGATAATCGAGGAAGGTGTAGCCCCAGTAGCTCTTGACGGTGATCGTATTTTCGCCCTTGTTCAGATGCACATATCCTGCGGGGAGCATCTGCCAGCCCTTGCCGGAATTGAACGGGAACAGCACCTCGCCCTGCGATTCGCCGTTGACGAGCAGATACTGTGTTTTGTCTGGCTTTTCGGGATTGCCGAAGCACTGGATATAGCAGAGCTCCAGCGCGTAATAGCCCTCCTTTTCCATGTTGACGGTCACGGTGACCTGTGCGTCCTTGCGGTCGATATAGACATAGCTTTCGCCAGACCAGCCGGACATATCACAGACATTGCCGAAGCCGTCCTCGTCGATCTGCTCCCATGTGATCGGCGGATTTTCGCAGTCTGTGAGCTTGCCGCTCTCAAACTCGACCTTGATGACCTCGCTTGCGGCGGATGTGCCGGCGGGCAGCGAGAGTGCGCTCATGCACAGCACGGCGGCTGACACCAGCGCGGTTCCCCTTTTCGCTTTCATGATGATAACCTCTTTCATTATATATTTATGTGAGCAGACCGGCGGCTTGCCGGCTTGCTGAACACCGTTCGGAACGCGGCTGTTTTTATTTCTCCAGCTCAGCGATCATGTCAATGCGCCGCTGATGCCTGCCGCCCTCAAATTCCGTGAACAGGAATGTGTCAAGGATCTCGCGTGCCAGTCCCTCGCCGACGACGCGTGCGCCCATGCACAGCACATTTGCATCATTGTGCAGGCGCGTATACTTTGCGCTGTAGGTCTCCGTGCAGACTGCTGCGCGGATGCCCTTCATCTTGTTTGCAGCCATGCTCATGCCGATGCCGGTGCCGCAGAGCAGGATGCCGGTATCCGCTTCGCCGGACTGGATCTTTCCGCAGACGGTCTTTGCGATCTCCGGATAATCGCTCGGCGATTCATCCGTGCCGCAGTCGATATACGGGATCTCCTGATCCTCCAGATACTGTTTGACGATCTGCCGCAGCGAGGCCGCTGCGTGGTCACTTCCGATTGCTACCATATTGATTTCCTCCTGTTTATGCGTTTTCCATTTCGAGAATACCCTGATGCGATACGGCAAAATGATCGCGGTCATGTTTCTCCGTGCCGTTGAACGAGAAATAATTGACATTTTCATCAAAATCGGGGATCTCCTGATCTGTGACACAGTCAAATGCTTTGCCGGATGCATCCAGCCTGACGATATAGTCCATGCCGGAATGCGGGTCGATCCAGATGCCGAGCGTGCAGTCGATCCCTTCCTCCAGATAATCGGAACGGTTGAAATGCAGATCGTCCCGGTCATTGTCGAAAATGATCTGTTCCAATTCGCCGTCCGGATCAATGCCTGCATAGAACGCGATGCCGTTGCTGTCGCCGTCGTGGTCGGGGTCGATCACGAAGCCGAGCTTGTATTCGCAGCCGCCGATATCCCTCACCAGACTTTTGAGATGCTGCTTTTGCAGGGAGATGCGGTCGCGTTCAAAGCCGTCGGCGCCGTCATACTGCGCCGCACCATCCTCCGCACCGATCTCAACGGTATTGCTGACAATTTCATAGCCGCCGTCGATCCATGCCTTCAGCCAGACGCGGACAGTGCTGCCGCCGTAATTCATCGGCCGGTAGGTCATTTCGTCCTCGGCATTGCGTTCAAGCTGGATCGTGCCGTTCGCTTCGATCACCCATGTGAGCATATCGGAATCGTATGCGCCGGCCGACCGCCGGACAAGTCCGGTGCTGTCAACCCGCAGCGAATAGCATGAGGAATAGTCGAATGTGATCGGCGGAGCGGTCTTCTTCGGCTGCTGCTGCCCGAAGATGGATTTCCGCGGATCGGGCTCGCTGTTCTGCTGCTTTTGCGTATCGGAATTGCTGCCGGACGATGCGCTTTCCTGTGTCCGGTCATTCTCCGGCGCGGAGGCTTCCGCTGTCTCGTAGTCGAGGCCGAAGAGCTTCTGTGCCGCTTCGAGACGGCTGCCGTTTTCCTGCCGCACACAGCCGGTCAGCAGGAGCGCTGTGAGCAGCAGCGTGAGATATCGCTTTTTCATGCGTGATCCCTCCTGTGATCAGCCGATCTTGACCGCCTGCAAATAGCTGACGGTCAGCGCTTCCGGCGGAACGGGCTCGGTCTGCATCGCCGCCATTGCGATGCCGCAGGCGGACTGGTCGCGCAGATGCATCGGAGCGGGGATAAAATCCTCGCTGATCTGCCGCAGAATGTTGATGCCGTCGCCGGCGACCGTGACCTGCTCGCTATATGCTTCAATCTGTGCGGCAATATCACCGGATTCCAGCACCTGATCCTCGGTCAGGCGCGTGACGCGGAGACCGTCACTGCGGAAAAATGCGCAGTAGCAGAGATTTTTCCGCGCCGCGAGACAGGCACAGATCACGCCGCTTTTCGCGGAGAGATTCCACGCGAGCCCCTCCAGTGTGGAGATACCGGCGCACTGCTTTCCGCCGGCGAATGCGAGCGCCTGCACCGCCGCAATGCCGATGCGCAGGCCGGTATAGGAGCCGGGGCCGTTCGCAGCGGCAAAGAGATCAACATCCTGCACGCGCTTTCCGGTATCCGAAAGCAGCGATTTGACATTCGGCATGAGAATCTGCGAATGCGCCCGCTGGGTATAGATCATCCGGTATCCGAGCAGTACGCCGTCCTCCGTGACAGCGCAGGAGCAGGTTTTTCCGGATGTGTCAATCGCTAAAATCAGCAAGCAGCTCATCTCCTTCGATCGTTATGGTTCTGGGGCTGTCGCCGTTTCCGTTGATCGTGATTTTCAGCAGGGGAGCGGGCAGCTCGTCTTCGATATTCTCCGCCCATTCGATCACAAAGACCGAATCCTCCAGCGGATAATCCCAGAAGCCGGTGCTTTCCAGTGCATCGGCGGATGTGACGCGGTACATATCAAAATGATAGACGGAAATGCACCCTTCTGCGTGATATTCATTGACCAGTGCAAAGGTCGGCGAGCTGACGGTATCCGGCAGGCCGAGTCCCTGTGCAAGTCCGCGGGTAAAGGTCGTTTTTCCGGCGCCGAGCCCGCCGAAGAATGCAACGCAGGTGCCGGGACGGAGTGCCGCGCCGATCCGCTTTGCAAATGCGAGTGTCTCTGCCGGAGATGCAGATACAAAAGATATCATAAAGGTTCAGTCCTGTTTCAGAGAATAATGGATCGTGACGGAGCAGCTCTGTGATGCATCGTCACGGGTGACGCCGATGCGCTCCTGCGTGCCGCGCTCTGCGGGGATGACCTCCGTCAGGCGTTTGGAGAGCAGCACTGCCATGCCGCAGATCTCCGTATCCCAGAGCAGCGGATAAAATCCGAAGCGGGAGAGCGGGATCATCCAGATATCAGATGAGACTGCGTCCTCGGTGATGCGGAAGGCCACAGACAGATCATCCGCTGTATCGCTGAAAAGCTCGGCCGTGCGGAGCTCATGCCGGCGGATCTTTTTGCAGATCTGCGCAGTGAGGCTCTCGAGCTGTGCGGCGGAATCCTTCTGCACCAACTCCTGATAATCGCTGCCGTTATGCTGCCGGACGAATTCCGACGGCACCTCAATGCGTGCATCGGTGCGGATTCTGCGGACGGTATACGGCTCCTCATCGGGTTTTGATTCCTCGCTCTCGGAGATCACCGTCTGCGGATAGGTGATTTTCAGTTCGGGATACTTCTTGGCAAATATCCGCACGGCGGCGGCGTTCTGTTCGATCTCCGGTGCCGCATGGAGCGAACCGGGCAGCGGCTCGCCGTCCTCCCTGACGGAAACCGTCGTGACGCCGAGCGGCTTTGTCAGGGTAAAGCCATCTGCTTCGGCGGAAAGCGTCTGCGAGAGCAGTTCCGCGATGAGCGCCTGTGCATTCAGGGGCATGGGTGTTCCCTCCCTTCGCCATATGAGTGTTCACATCTATTATAGCAACATTGGAGCAGAAAGTCAAGTCGGTCGGCAGGGCTGACAGCCGTTTTTCGGCAGGGCCGACAGCCGTTTCCCTACGGCGCCGTTTCGCGGAGCGTATCAATATTGTCGCTGTTACGGCACTAATCGTGCCTATTGTTCGGTCTGGCTTTCATCTCACTCTGCTTTTATTCGCTTCCGGAGGACTTTAGAATCCGGCTCCGGCACTGCCGGCGGGCACTGCCCGCTTGACAATCGCTTACAGATATGTTATAATAAACAGGTATCAGCCGCTGTGGTGGAATCGGCAGACACAAGAGACTTAAAATCCTCAGAGGGGTTTGAGCCATAGGATTTTGCCTGTTCTCGCTTCAGCAATCTCAAATGCCGTAGTTACGGCACTTTGATTTGATTTTGTGAACTTTTTGGTAGAATAGTTTTTCGTGTTTGAGGACTTTTCTACCAAGAGTTCTACCAAAACCCCGCTTTTCCCTTTATTTCCTTCGGGTTTGGTCTTGCCACAAAAGATTTTTTTCCCATGTGTCAAGTGACTTGCTTTACTCGATTGATAAATATTTTTCCAATGCCGCCGTGGCGGAATAGGCAGACGCAGCGGACTTAAAATCCGCTTCCGGATACGGAGTACCGGTTCAAGTCCGGTCGGCGGCACCACCACAACTGATCGCAGGTTCTCGTTTTTGAGGACTTGCGATTTTTTTTAGTCCTCAGAACCCTCGTTCGGTTTAGCCTGGTCCGTATCTGTAATGTCCCCACCCAGCACTTTGGCGATAGTCTCCGCAGACTCCACTTTGGAGTGGTAGTCGAGATGACTATAAAAATTCGCCGTCACATTGAATGTCGAGTGTCCGAGCCACTCCTGAATCGGCAATGATATACTTAAAAGGCAAACTTGCTTTCATTTTTTTATCCTCCTTATGTCGAAAGCGGTGGTATAGAATCCATAGGACATGAACATTGTGTGGTGTTGACTGGATATGATAAAGACAAAGGTATGAGCTTATCAGTAAGATTGTCGTACACGCTCCCGATAAGAGCAGTGGTCATCGCACACAGCAGATTGAAATACACTATCGCTTCGATGTTGCCGTAACGACTGCCGTTGCTGACAGTATGAAGTACGACAAAAAGAGAAAGGCTGCATAACCGCATAGGTTATGCAGCCTTATCTTCAAATCATAAAAACTTCTTTACGAGTACCCGGTTTTAGGCTCCGGTTTTGTGCATTTACTAAAATGTGTTCAGCGGATACATACGACGACAGCGGTAATATTATCTTTTCCGCCTGCTTCCATTGCCGCTGCAAAAATCTGTCTTGCCAGTGTGTCGGCATCTGCTTCCGGTGATTGCAGGAGCATGGTCAGCTCATCGACGGAAATCATATCTGTTACGCCATCGCTGCAAAGCAAAAAACGGTCACCGCAGTGCAGTTCACCGGCAGTAAAATACGGATCAAGCTCCATTTCGTCCGGTCGGATTCCAAGATGCTGTGTCAGCGGGAATTTTCGGCTTTTTTCAGGCTGTTTTCCAGTGATTTTCGCATAATTCTGCATTTCTGTGTGCTGATAGGACAGCTCGGTCAGTACGCCGTCACGCAAAAGCCAGACGGGCGAATCCCCGATATTGCAAAGCGTATACTGTTCTCCGCAGAGTATCAGCATAGCAACGGTCGATCCCATCCGTCCCTTTACAACCTGTTCGCTTTCTTCGCAGATGCGTGTGTTGGAATCTGTGCAGATTTTGGAAAGCATCTGCTTTGCATCAGATGTACGAAGCATCGGTATTATCTGAGAGGCAGTTTCCGCTGCAATCCGTGAAGCGCATTCGCCGCACTGATAGCCGCCCATGCCGTCAAATACGCCAAGCAAAACAGGCATATTTCCGGGAAAAACTGCAAAATTGCTTTTCAGCGAACCTTCCGGTTCCGTCATATAGGAACCGTGAAAGCAATAATTATCCTCATTTCCGGGGCGTATTTTTCCGGGATGTGTCAAAGCTGCTGCTTCAAATCTCATCTCTGTTCGTCCTTTACGTTGTAACATAAAACTTGACTGCTGCACGGCGGGATGCTGCCTGATCCTCTTTTCCGTCTTTGTCCAAAATCGGATCGCTGAAGGAGTATCCGATTGCCGTGGAAACAGACTGCATGACTGAACGCTGCTCCTCTGTCAGGCTGCTGTTGGACAGGCAGTAATTCATAACAGCATCTGCACGCTTTTGCGAAAGGATCAGATTGTACTCATATGATCCGTTTGAATCTGTATGTCCTTCAAAGCGAACCTCAGAAATATGCTGCTTGTTTTCTTCGGATGTCAGAACAGAAGCATAAACTTGAATAAAGTCATCCAGATATGCTTTGCCTTCCGGCGTCAGATCGGCGCTGTCCGTTGCAAACAGTACGCTGCTGTCCATGACGGATTCACCGGTGCTGTCATTCAAAGAAAGAGAAATACTGGTTGAACCGAATGCTTCAGAGAGTTCGTGAACAACTATATCACGCTTTTCAATGACAGCGTGCATTTCGGATGTCCCCATTCCCTCCAGTTTTGAATGATCGACATTGTCCTGAAGGCCGTTATACAGCAGCGAAGGAATCTCAATTCGCACATCTTTCAGAACGCCGTCTTCAAAATCATAAATTCGTTCGACATCCTCCGCAACCAGAAGCGTTTTGCCGTGCGGATCATCCAAACCGTTTTTCAGATAATCAAGAGAATCCGGCGATGTAGTGCTAATCCAATCCTGATGCGCTTTGTAGCGAAGCAGATTATCCGTTTTTTCATAGGGCGCATTATAGATATAGTCGATTTCTTTCAGCGTGGATTGACCGATTATACCGATACCGTCCTTCACGCCCTGATCCGGTTTCTCAATCCGTACATATGCAATCAGACAGTCTCCGAGAGGAATCTCCTTCTCATAAGGATTGATTGCCCTAATGATTACTTCGCCGCCGGATTTGCTCATTTTGATTTCCTGTGTCACTTCGCAGGATTGGATAGACTGATCTGAACTCAGATCTGTTTTGAAGCCCTGTTCTGTCAGCCATTTTACGGTACTGCTTTGATTAAAGCGGATTTGTGTATCTTCGTCAAAGAAGCACATCGAAGCGGTTGCATTGCACGATTGGATTGCAAAGGAATAATTGGAATATGTTGCTGATTCTCCGCTGCTTTCCAGTGTGATCGTATTGCCGGCGTAACGGTAGGTGCCGTTCAGCGAGCTGCCGTCCAGCAGCGTAATCGAATAGCTTCCGTCCTCGTTAAACTGAATATCGGTATCCAGATAACCCTCATGCACACCGCGCATGATCTGTGAAGCGCTGCCGCCGTCTTTCTGATAAGAGATGCCGGACAGTCCGGTGAACGCTTGCGAATCCTGAACCGGTCCTGCATATTTCAATTTGATTTTTTCTGACGCGGTTCCGCCGCTGCTCAGCTCTTTCGGAACATAGTCAGCAGTTTCGCTGCCGTAGGTCAGCGTTAATTTGTATCCGTCCCATTGAACACCGTAATCCAGCTCTGTGATGTCAGTCTCTGCAATATCTTCAGAAACAGAAGCGGTTGTCATTCCCAATACCAATGTATCACCGTCAACAGTGTATATCATGCGAATATCGGAGCTGGCATCCAGCTTCAATAACGGACTCACATCTGAATCAGCTTCATCAAAGAAATTTTTATAGTGTGCCGAACCGACATAATAGCCAAGCGTTTCCGCAGCCTGACCAAACGCATCCGGTTCCGGATATACGGATTTCGGAGCAGATGAAAACATACCGTTGTACACAATAAGGTTTTTCTGGGCATTGTCTAATACATTAAACATTCCCATTGCACCCAGATTGGCAGCCCAAGCAGGGGAAAACTGCATTGCGCTCGGAAAGCAGTAAACTTCTCTTTTTCCGGTACTGTCTGAAAGTTCTGCACTCTGTTTGGTTTCAGGCTCGGATTGCAGCACCCACTCGCCCCAGAACATCTCCGGCATCAGATCAGTTTGCTGCGCGGTTTGTTTCGCCTCTGAGCCGGAAGGAATGCTTCCGCCTTCCGCTGTTTTTTCAATGCGCTTCGGCAGGAATCCGCCGTTTTCAACGGATTTGCTTTGTTTTCCGCTGCTTTCTGCGGATTCTGAAGCTGTATCATTTCCGGCATCACCGGTATCTGTCTGTCCGCAGCCTGCTGCTGTCAGCAGGATCATCGAAGCAGCAAGAAAAGAACACAGTTTTTTCATATGGCCTCCTTTATCCGTTGATCCTCACCTTGATTTTCTGTGATGCAAGCACATTATTATCATTGTCATAGACGAGAACCGTTATTACACGGCTGGAATTTTTCGCTGCATACATCGTTTTGACAGTCATTGGAAGTGTGTTTCCGTCCAGTTCGCCCCATGTGCAGAACAGACTTGTCAGCGGATCCTCGCTTCCGGTCGGCGGATCGGTATACCACAGTACATTAAAGTCCTTCACGCCGTTTATTGTCAGCGTAACATCCGACTCCGCATAGTTTGCCATACTGATTGACGGATAATCTGCTTCGATGGTACAGCCGGAATCATTTTCGGAATCTGCAACCGTCATTGTATATTCGTAATGCCATTCGCCGTAATCACAAAGAACTTTTGCGGTTCCGGCGTTCACTGCCTTAGCGGAACCCGCATTGACTTTAAGGACATTTTCATCGGAGGAACTCCATTTCATGCCATTCGCATGACTGTCAAACATCCAGAAACCGGATTCCGAAGAACACAAAATGACTTCTGTTTCATCTCCCGGAAGCAGCAGACCGGTGTGTGCTTTCAGCTCCCATTGATCGCCCTTGAAATCAGCAAGATCTGCATTCTCAGTTTTACTTTCGGCTGCCTCGCTTTCATCGGCGGCAGAGCTTGAGGATTTCTCTGCGGAAGATGAATCCTCCAATGAGGAAGAGGACTGCACTTCGGACGAATAATCCGCTCTGCTGATGCTGCCGGCTGAGCTGTCAGGACTCTTTTTGCCTGAGGCAAGCGCAATAATGCCGATCAGCAGCAGGACACCGCCGCCGATTGCTGCGGGCAGAATCCATTTTTTCTTCTGTTTCGGTGCCGGAGCAGGAGCCGGCGTTTGGGTGACCGGCTGTGTTTCCTCAAAAACGGAAACAGTCTTATCAACAGCGGGAGCCGGAGTTTCCGGTACAGCAGGCGTTGTGAAATCCGGAGAGAACGAAGATGCTCCGTCATTTGATGCAGAGCTTGCCTGCTCCGATGCTGCAATGTTTGCAAGAGAATCGCCGTTTTCCTTGCAGTAAGCCAGACACGCTTCCAGTGCCTCACGCATTGCTGTTGCGTTTGGGAATCGGTCAGACTGTTCAAAGGCGATTGATTTCAGTACAGCTGCTTTGAGTTTTTCGCTGCCGTATTTCGGCGCAGGAACCGGCTGTCCGCTCATGCGCATTTTAAGGGCATTGTCACGGTCGGTATACTTGATTGCGCCGTAAGGCAAAAACGGCGTGCGCTGCTCATTGATATAGCGGTAAAGCACCGTACCGAGTGAGTAAATATCCGCGGTGCGGCCGTAGGGCTGTCCGAGATAAACCTCCGGTGCCATATAGGTATAGGTTCCCTTTTGTGAAAGTGCAGAAATCGTCTGTGCACTTTTTTTCGCTATGCCGAAATCACCGAGCTTATAATCGCCGCTGCGGTTGATAAAGATGTTTTCCGGCTTAATATCACGGTGAAGAATATTCTGATTATGGCACACTTCCAGCGCTCGGCACATATCAATGCCAAGTTTAATGACTTCCGTTTCCGTCAGCGGATGTGTTTTCACCCAGTCGATCAGCGGTGTCAGCAATTCCATGCGAATCAGTATTTCCCAGCCGAAACGGTCTTCGAGCTTTTTCACCATGTGATCCTCGTAGGAAACGATATTCGTGTGTCCCTTCAGATCGGACATCATGGCAAATTCTGCCGCAATGTCCTGCACATAGCTCTGAAAATACTGTGTGACACTCTCTTCATCCATGCCTTCACTATAAGCCTGCTTTAAGGTCGCATCATCTGAAGGAATTGTGATAACCTTCAATGCTGCGCTGAATTCCTTTCCGAATTCGGTACGGCGGATTTCATAAACGCTGCCAAAGCTGCCGGATCCGAGCAGCCGCACGCATTCCCAGTTCGGCCATGTGTTTGTAGCCATGTTTCTGCACTTCCTATCTATAAATCAAATCTTTTCGCGTAAAATAGTAATAACCTTCTGCTGTATCGCGTCAATGATATCGGGATTGCTGCTCTGGACACGGTAATGGCGCAGTGCCTTATTGATAACGAACAGTGTATCTGTGTCCATTGCCGCAATATTTGCAGCAATGTCCTGCATATTGCATTGTATCACCGCAGAAGCAAGCGCTTCCTGACCGGAGTAGGTCGGGATGATCTGCGACAGTGCCGAATCAAGCATTTTTTTGCCGTTCGGTGTGTTGCAGTTACGCGGTTCATGCTCCTGTGTCAGACGGTAGATCCGCTCATCCGGTGTTTCTGGTATTTCCTCTGCTGTTTTCTTAGCACCGGATGCGGGACCGAATCGGTTATCACCGTCTGAGGGCTTCGCAAGCGCAATAATCAGCAGAATCACACCGGCAATCGGGATCAGTGCAATCAGCTGATACCAGCCGCTTTTGCCCGTATCATGCAGGCGGCGCGAATATGCTGCAATCAATGGAAGGAAAAAAGCCAGTGTCAGCAGGCCTGCATAAGGAAAAACGACTGACAATGCACCGATCAGCAGAATGATGATCCAAACGAAAAGCATTGCAAGCCAGAATTCCCGCCGGCCCGAACGTCCTGAAAATTTTACATAATTACGAAAAAAAAGGCCGATTGCCTCACCGAACCCAACAGCTTCACCGGCGGATTTTGATGCGGAAGGCTGTGCAGCGGCGGCCGGCTGGGGTGTATGCATTGCACCGGATAAGGATGCATTGCTGCCCCAGATACCTATGGTTTTTTCTCCGCCGTCCTGTTCTGCATTACAGTAGGGACAGTTCAGATAATCCGCAGAGATTTCCCTGCCGCATTGAATGCATTTCATGATTCTAACTCTCCTTAATTCACGGAAACAGCTGAACTGACCGTGCTGCCGACGGCATGAGGTTCAGCTGTTTCCGTTTTTTGTTATTTCATCCGCCGCAGCTCAGAAAAACAGGTCTTCATTCTGCTTCGGTGCTGCTTCTTCGCTGCCGCTTTCCAGCACTTTTAATGTGTGTGCAGTCAGATCGGCCAGTGCTTCACGCGATTCTTCGGTAGAATAGCCTTCAAAGACGACCTCTGCAATATCGTCACCGTTAAACATATGCAGCGGCGTCTCGACTGCATTTCCGCCGGGATAGATCACGCCGAGATATTCATAGCACTGTTTGGTTTCGCCATTGACACCGTAATATCCGAAAATCATCATATCCACGAGCTTTCCGGCGTCCTGCTTCAGCCTGACAACGGAGCCTGCCGGCAGTAAATTACGCATGATCCATTTCCTCCATTTTCTTTTGCAGCAATTCTAAAAATGCATACATTTTCTTCGGTTCCTTTCCGCGCAGCGTTTCGGCACGCTTGCTGAGGCGCTCCAAATGCTTTTCGCCGCAGGAATCAAGATAACCGCGGAAGATTACTTCGATGTCCTCTTTTTCTGCCGGAAGAAATGCCTGACTTTTCGGCTGACCGGGAATAAACCCGATCGGAAAGAAAGACACGATATAGTACAGGCGGAATGTTTCCGGTTCCTCATTCAGATGATACCCCGTGATAATAAGGTCGATTCCATTGCTTCGGATCACGGATCCAATCGGTAATAAATTCATGTTGCTTCAACTCCTATCTGCTGCCTTTGCAGCACAATGCCGTTACTTGAACATTTTACTGACCTTGCCTGTTACGCCCTTGACGAAGTCTTTTCCTGTTTTTGCAGCAGCGCTCAGGCACTTGCCTGCGCCTTCCTTGTCACCGTTCGCCACAGCGTGCCAGGCATCTCCCAGCTTTGAAGTGATCGTATGAACAGTCTTGCCGGGGTTGTATCCGATGATGCCTTCGAGCTTATCATTGATTTCAGATACAGATATGCCGATAGTTCCCTTTGTTGCAATATCAAGAACATTGCTTGCAGTATCGCCGGCTGCCGTAAACAACGTTCTGATGGACGTATCGCCGACATATGTACTGAACTGATTCAGAACCTCCGTATAGTTTTTGTTTTGAAATGCATCAATCATTTTATCTGTATATACACTTGCTTCCTTGTTTGTAAAGCTGTTCGGATCTGTAGACATCCTTGAAGTCCGCAGCAAAAAGTCAACTGCTGCACCTTCCATTGTAATGCCGCCCTTCTTCATGATAGAGTCATTGGTTGCACCGGCAATATCGAACAGCGCGTCTGCATAATCGCCTTTTTTGATTTTTTCATAGGTGCTCTTAATATCCACGTTGAGACCGGTTTGATCCTTGATGATTTTCTCGACCTTTCCTTTCATTTCTTTGGTAAAGCCGTGGAACATAGTATCGACAACGGAATTCCAGTCATTGTTTTCAAAGGCTGATATAAGAATCTGTGCTTCGTCCGGAAGCAGATCCTTCACAAATTCGTTTAGCTCAGGATTGTTTTTTGCAATATCCTGAAATTTACCGGTGCCGAGCTGTGTCAGATCAAAATCGCCGTTCTGAAAGAGCTTTGCAAGCTGATCGTCAACCGAGGTAAAGGTGTCCACGGCTGTATGTGCAGCTTTTACGCCGCCCTGCAGCAGCTCCACAATTTTAGAAAAGCCCTTTTGTGCGCTGGTGATTTTTGCGAGGAAATTGTGGGCGAGTTTTGCGCTGAAGCCTTCATTGACATTGCTGAGCGTTGTCTTCAAGGATTCAAAAATCGAATTGTATTCATCACACACACTCTGCATTTGCTGTGCCTGTGAAAGCAGCTCCTCCGGAGAGAGCTGAATCTGAGATGATGCCATTTATCTGTCCCTCCCTTGCTTACATTTTTCCAAATTCCATGACGTTTATTGTCTGATTGATTGTTTTACCAATCGTTGCACCCAGATTTGTAGCTGAACTGATGGCACTGTCTAACGGAAATGGAATCGGAATCGGGCCGCCCGAGCGCTGCCCGATCAACGGTTTGTCGATCAGATCATTCAGTGCGCCCTTAACAGGACCGGAATCGAAAACCGGTGTCGGAATGGAAATAATCGGGCCAAGCACAGAATCCACGTCGCTTGCACTGTCGGCAATGCTGTTTTCTGCTTCTTCAAAATCGTGAGTGACCTGCTTGAGCACCTTGAGAAAGCTGTCTGCATTTTGTTTCAGCTCTTGAATTTTGCTTTTATTGATGATTGTATATTCATTGATCCGAACCTTTTCACGGCAGCCCCAGTCATCGTGAGAAGGGATCGCTGCAAGTGCAGAAACCGCTTCCTCAATCGCATCATTGGCGGAGGTGCAGCCGGATACCAGATCACGCATCAATTGCGTATCAATTGAAATCATGTTTTCAGGCTCCTTTCAGCAGCTCAGAATGCGCTGCGGATTTTTTGTGCCGATTCCTGATCCAGTTTCGTAAAGGAATCACGCACTTTTTCAATATACTGCAAGTAACTGTTCATCATATCTGCCATATCGGCTGCCTGCTGTGAATACAGCGCCATGAGTGCGCCGTAGCTTTCACCGGAGGCACCGTTCCAGCGTGCTGTGACATCGCTGACCACTTTATCAAGCTGGGATTTTGCTGACTGCATACCGGTCACGGATTTCGCAATCTCTGAAAGCCCTTTCGTCAGCGCGTCCGCATCAATTCTGATCTTTGACATCCGTTATACCTCCTCTGACATAATCCGTGCTTTCAAATCTGCATCAACCTGCTGATAGTGTGCGACGGTTTTTTTGATAAATGCCGACGTTTCTTCAAGCCGATTCAGCATATCATTGATCTTGCCGATCAGTTCACCGCATTTCTCGGAGACTGCCGCTGTGGTTTGGCCTTCGCCTTCGGCAGCCTGCCGCTGAAGAGAGATGACGGCTTTTTTGGAATTTTCAAGCTGTGTGATTGCAGTTTGCAGACGCCGGATATCGGCATTTGCCGCTGCCTCATCAATCGTAATTTTACCGTTATCGTCATAATATGGCATCTCAAAGCACCTCCTTCAGAATGCCGCGCACCTGTTCTTCAAACATTTCTGCGCTCAGGCTCTGTGCCTGTCCGCTTTCGGTTTCAGAATAGAGAATTCCGTTTGATTCCGCAAACAGCTTTACGGCTGCGGATTTTCCGATATAAGAATGTTTGACGGCAATGATCCTGCTGACCGATTCGCGCGGTATCTCATCAGCAGTTTCCGGCTGCACTGCCGGATAATCCGGAGGCAGCAGCGATTTAACGATCTTGCCAATATCCTCCTTCGTGACACTGCTGAGCATCAGCTTTCCTTCGGCAGTGCCGATAACCTGTGTGATCGTGCCGTCAAGGCTGTGAAAACGTACTGTTGCGGCCATCTGCATTTCGCTCATGAAGCTGATGTCGATGCAGGCTTCATATTCGCCGAAAAAGACCGGCCGCAGCAGCGCCTTTGCATTTTCCGCAACCTCCAGCCCGCCGCTGAAATCCTCAGTTATGACGCCGGCATCGGTCAGAACACGCCGTGCTTCGGATTCATAGACGCCGCGGTTTTTGCTGATGTCATCCATTGCGGCAACATAAGCATAGTCGATATACTTTGCCCGGAGCACCGAGCCGAGAAAATACAGCTCCTCCGGTTTCAGCGTCAGATTCTGTTCCACTTGATTCCATCTCCTTATGCTAAACAGATTTTTGATGACAGCTCTCTGTCATATGTTTCATAATCGGAAGAAAACGATTCCAGCAGACCGGCATATTCTTCCAGAAAGCGGATCATGCCGTTGAATTGACGGCGCAGAAAGATTAACTGTGCCGTATAAGCCCGCTCTGCGTCACCCTGCCATTCCGTGCCGATCGACAGCACTACAGTTTCAATTTCATTCATATAGTTTTCAAGCTCTGTGCGTATCTGATGCAGTTCCCCGCTCATTTCGCGCATTTCTGCCGTATCCGCATAAATGACCATGCAGCATCTCCTTCCGTAGTTTTCGTTTGATCTGATGAAAAACAGGCAGCATTCCGATGTATCCTGCATCGCCGCGTGTGACAGCGCATCGCGCAGCAATGCAGGATACACCGACAGCAATCCTGCCAGTGTATCGCTTTGCATTCCGGTAATTTCAGGCACCAAAACTGTTCATGGTTGTCTGAAGTCCCTGATCGGTCTCCTGGAGCTTCTGCGCAGCAGTGTCCATGAGCTTTGCATAATCCTCGAGCATCCCAGCAAAGTTTGTGAAAGTCGGCTGCATACTTTCGTATTTTGCAACAAAAGCATCCTGTGCGTCGCCCTTCCAGATCTCATTCAAACCCAAGATCAGCGTGCGCATTTTTGCCATTGCTTCTTCATGCTGTGCTTTGAGTCCTCTCAGTTCCTGTGCCTTAGCGTTCAGCAGATCGGGAGATACCTGGATAAGTGCCATTGTAAATTCCACCTTTCGATAAATAAATATATTTGAAAATTGCAGGGCAATTTCCTTAACTTTGTTAATCTGCGGATGATTCCGAATCCGCAGCTTCTGACTCTGCATATGCTGCTCCGACCGCATCAAGCCGGATCATGACTTCGGAAAGATCGCCTTCACAGCGTGCTGCGTCCGAAGTCAGTTTCAGGAGCTTATCCTGACAGCTTGTGCCGGCAGCTCCGTGCCAGCTGTTTTCCGCAATAGTCTGTGCCGTCCGCAGTTTTCCGCGCAGCTTGCCGAGTGCATCTGCAAGCTCAGTGATTCTGTTGCGGTAATGCGTTAAAATATCTGTAAATGTAACCTCCTCCACAGCTCATTCCTCCGTGATTTCAAGAATGTCGCCTTCCCAGATTCCGGCATTGTGCAGAATCTCATCTGCACGCAGCTTCCTGCCAAGCCGCGGACAGTGCAGAGAGGAAGAATCCGTCAGCCAGATCGGCTGCCCCTTGTCATACGCATCCATTGCTTCTGCAAGATCATTCAGCAGTCTGCCGGCGGTGATGCCGGAAGGAATCTCTATATCATACGGGACGCCCCGTGTTTTAACTGTAATAATGATCGTATCCATATTACGAACCTCTTATCTCAAACGATGCAGCAATCTCTGCCTGTATCTCATCCTGTGAAACAGCCTCAATATGCAGCATTTCAGCCGCATCCGGCCGCAGCTTGACAACTTGATCTGTGCATCGCACAAGCATATCATTCAGGTTGTTCTGATATATTCTGCCGTTTCGCTTCCAGCCGCGGATCTTCAGAAAACGACTGCTGCCGCTGAGAGCCTGCATCAATATTTTATTTTGTGCATCATCCTTCACAAAAGGAGCTGCCAGTTTTTCTGCTTCTGCGCTGTTGAATGCATCTGTTTCAGAATGAATCTGCACCGCTGTTTTCAACGGAAGTGAAATATGGAGCGGAACATAATGCGTATTAATGAACATCATTTTCAGCTGTTCTTTGCTGCTCCATTCCGGCAGCGGATGGATCGTGTATTTACCGTTCCACAAACGCATTGCTTCCATCAGGACGGATCCGCGGCGAAACAGAAACAGTGCCGGATCATAGCCGCTGCGCGTATTCCAGCGAAAGGCGCCTGCCGTATCCGGTTCGCAGAGGCAGCTGATTGCCTGTTTTGCCTGAGCGTCAACATACATCGTTCCGCCCGGCTCCTGAAACACAATCATTCGCCGCTCCAGTTCGTGCATTGCTTGATGAACCCGATCCTGCAAATCCGTGTATTGGCTGTGCAGGGATTCTATGCTTGGGAGAAAGACAGTCCTGTACTGCAAAAGGCTTGCAATTACGCAGATTTCTTCAACTGTCAGTGTGATTTTCGATTGATCCGTCATAAACTGTCCTCCGAGCCGGATCCTGTTTTCTTCTGTTTCAGCATTTCGGCATCATTTTCAGCAATTGACAGATCCAGAGCGGCATCCGAAACTGCGCGTTCCAGTGTATTTACAGTATGTACTTCGCTGACGCCGTAATCCTCTTCGACAACTTTTGAAAAAGCTGCAATATTTGTCAGCTGAAGCGCAGCACTGCTCTCCGAAACCAGTTTTTCGACCTGTCCCATAGCCGCTGCATTCTCTTCCGGTTCTGTCACTGTCATCGGTACTGTCTGTACGGCTGAAATATCAGCCTGCACAGCATTAAGTGATGCAAGCGCACCTTCCAGTTTTTCGCGGAATGCATTTTCGCGTGCCTGATAACCGTCCAGCGCTTCGGAAACGATATTAGACAATGAACGCAAAGACTCACTCAGCATGGATGCATGGAGCTTGGTTTCTGCCAGAAGCTCTGCAGTATCCATGCTTTGCGGGAAGGCTGTAAATGCAGGCTCTGTATCCATTTCTTCCTCCAGCATCCCCATTTTACCGACAATATCCTCGGCATCGGAGGCGGCAGAGGAAAGCGTGATGCACAGTTCTTCAAGCTCGGGCAGATTGACTGTAATCATGGGACAAGCGCTCCTTTATTCCATAATTCTGAACCTCTGGCATTTCCCGTTGAGATAAATCCAGCCAAATCCTTCTCCGGCTTCATTATCTCGTTCGTTGTATTTCAGATTGTTCTGGAAGAATGCATACTGTGCCGGTGTGCCGTTCAGGGCAATGCCGTTCTGATTCGCAATAATAACGCGGGTGAGACTCTCGATCTCATTGTATTTTGCGAGATCGGAAAATCTTCCGGCACAGATGACCAGTACGCCCAGATTCTGAGCCAGACGGCAGATGCGCTCCATAGAATTGCGTGACGCATCCGAAACGGCATCCACAAATTCCTTGAGATCATCTATGATAATACAAAGCTGCGGATAGGAAGCAATAAACTGCTTTTCATCCAGTGTGTCGCCCTGTTCCTGGCGGGCCGCATTCTGCGCACGCTTCCGGATATTCAGCTGATCGACGAGATCGGCCAGCATACTGTTAACTCCGTCATCGTCATTGCAGAGTGCATAGTGTTCGGCAGAGCTGCTGAGCGAGGACAGCGAACCGCGCAGACCGTCAAACACATAGAACCGGTTATCTTCGTTTGTACGGAGCAGCTCGCAAATCCGGAGAAGCATTGCGCTTTTTCCGCACTGCATCGAGCCGGTAACTGCCATTGCGTAATGATCGGAGAGATCAATCAGTACTGTCTGTATGTCTTCACAGCCAATGCCGACCGGAATCACATTCCGAGCCGTATATTCGCGGATCATGCTTTCCGCAGTAACGTGCGACGGCATGACAGGAATCTGCCGCGGCAGCTTTCCTTTCCATGCGCTGTTCATTTTTGATGCGCGGTCTTTCAGCGCAGTGTTCTGTTCCTTATCCGTGTTTCCGTCAATAAATATCGCAGCCTGAAATTCCATCGGCGGATTGCCCTTATAAAATGCACGGCCAGGTATACCCGAAAGGGCCATCCCGTTCGGCCGTCCGACGATACCGGCATAATCGCCCTTATCCGTCAGCTCAAATGCCACGGCACCGCGGATATTTTGCAGCACCTTATAGCGTACACCCGTTGTGTTGTTTGCAGTATAGAGCAGATAAATACCATAGGTTGAGCCGCTGGTTGCAATATTGATAAACAGGCTTTCCAGTTCCGGATAAGCATCAAACATCGCAGCAATGTTATCCACGGCGACAATAATCGCCGGCAGATCTGTTCCGACGTTTTCGCGGTAGGCAGCGAGCGAACTGACGGTATGATTTAAGAAAATCCGTTTACGGTTTTCGATCTCATCTGCAAGCAGCTTTTCGAGCTTCTGTATTTTTTCCTCCTCGCTGTCCAGTGCAACACCGCCGACATGAGGCAGATCGGCAAAGCTGCTCATGCTCCATCCGCCGAAATCAAGAATATAGAAATTGACATCCTCCGGAGTAAACAGCGAGCAAAGACCGAAGATCACGGTTTTCATCAGCATGGTCTTTCCGGTGCCGGGCGCACCGTAAATGCCGAAATGACCTTCTTCTGCAAAATTCATGACCTGATACCCCTGCTGCTGAAGTGCAGGGGCGTCATATATGCCGATCCGGGTACTCAGCCACGGCTGACCGCCCGGCCAGCAGCTTCCGTCAAAGAATTTCGCATCCGTCAGCTGATCCAGTGTCAGACGCTCCGGAAGCTCCGGCAGCCACGGCCCGCGCAGCTTCTCAATCTGATGCTGCTTGGCTGTATCTGCAATATATCGGATACAAGCAGTCAATTCGTCAAGTTCAGCTTTTTTCTTTTTGGCCTGCCGGACAGGTCTGACACGCTTGCCGCATCCTTCTACAAACTGAATCTGATTTCCCTCGAATTCTTCTTCATCCGATGCAGCGTTTCCGAAATAGGGAGCGCCGCTCCAGTATGACTGGAACTGATCGAAATATTCGTCATGGCCGATCAGAACAAAAGCACGTCCGGACTGTGTAATGCTGGCGGCATCCGGCCGGCGGATCATTTCGCGGCTGTCAGCAGCATCTGCGACCTTCAGGCAGATGCGGAAGCGTGAATTGCTCTGAATCTGATCATCGACAACTCCGCCTGGCTTTTGTGTTGCGAGAACAAGATGAATACCGAGGCTTCGACCGACACGGGCAATCTGAATCAGACCCGCCATAAATTCCGGTTCGGCTTTTTTCAGCTCGGCAAATTCATCTGATACAATAATCAGACGCGGCAAAGGTTCCTTTGCTTTTCCTGCACGGAACAGCTCCTGATATTTATCAATATGCGTGACGCCGTATTTCGCAAAAATCTCCTGCCGCCGTTCTGATTCACGGCGCAGTGAGATCAGCGAGCGTCCGACATTTGCGCTGATGTTGGTGACCTTTCCGATGACGTGCGGAAGCGGCTCCAGCAAATTTGCCATGCCGCCGCCTTTATAGTCGATAATGACAAACGCGACCTCATGCGGATGAAAGTTGACCGCCATCGACAGAATCCACGTCTGCATGGTCTCACTCTTTCCGGAACCTGTCGTGCCGGCGATCAGACCGTGCGGGCCGAATTTGCGTTCATGTATATCAAAAATAAACGGTTTGCCGCCTGCCATTGTTCCGATTGGAACGCCGAGACTTTTATAGGCCGCAGAACGGTTCCAGCGCTCGTATACATTCAGTTCCTCAACGGTTTTGACACCGTAACCTTCCAGAAATGTTACGCTGTCCGGCAGGCCGCCGTTTGCGGAAAATCCATCCAGACGGATCGCCGCCATACGTCTTGCGAAAGATTCCATCTGGCCGGCACTGATATCTGCATCCGGCGTGAACATGAACTTTTTGTTTGCTTCATTCCGGTCATATGCACACGGCCGGTCGTTCATCTCAATAATAAACCTGCATTTCGGCGGCAGCTGATACAGACTGTCATATACGAAAAGTGCACTGACGCCCAATGCGGGATCATCTGTAAACAGGTTATTCATGATTTCTTCATGCTCGACCGCAGCACGGTCGCCGAAGATCAGGATATAATACGGATGCGCAGGTGCCTGTTTTCCGCTGTAATTTTCCGGTCGGTAATTGATCCGGCGGCGCACAAGATCATTGAAAACATCGCAGATCTGATGTGCTTCCTCCGGCGTAAAGGCCAGACAGCACATTTGTCTGTATTCGTCCCAGATATGCGGAAGCCAGCGCAGCGCCTCCCATTCTGCGCGTTCCTGTTCACTGAAAATTGCAGCAATACGGACATCCTCATAACAGTGCGCTGTAGTCAGTGCAATCAGCATATTCCGAAGAAGATGCATGGTTTTTCTTTTGTCACCGATGATGCCGACCGTTTGATATTCGGCAAATTTGACGCGCGCAGGCACATTGTCAACGATTCTGGTTTCTTCTACGATCTGCTCGGAGAGCTCACGCACCTCATCGTCCTCCATTGTGAATCCCTCTCCGCCTCTGCTCCGCACCTGCACACAGAGATCCTCATATCCCATGCCGATGCGTACATTGAGAAAATCACGGTCAGAAGGCATCCGCTCCCAGAGCGCCCGCTTTAATCCGTACAGAATATTGATGCATTCACGTGATTCGGGATTTTCGGAGGAAATAATATTTCGCTGTTCCGAGGCAACTGCCTCGATCCGCGCTTTTTGATCCTGAATATATGCACCGTATTTCTGACGCCTGCTCGCTTCATATTGCTCAAGATTCTTTTTGCGTGCTTTTCCGGCGCTGCCGGAACCGGCAAGACTTGTTACCGGTGTAATAAGACTTGCGGCACGCGCTGCAAGCAGCGCAGGGGAAGCGGCAGTAGTCAGCATACTGGCAGCCATTACGGCACCCTGTCCCGCAAGAGAAGCGAAAATGCCCTTGCGTTTTTCATATTTCTGGCCCTTTGTCGGAGCAGCTGCCAGCATGATGTCCTCGCTCGGAAGTTTAAACTGCATACGCGGAGAGCGCTTATAATGCAGCTCCGTCTGCTGACCGGCAGCGTGCATACGGTCTGCTTCCGAATTGTTTTCCAAATCGTGAATGACCAGTGCATCACCGATATTCCGAAAACAAAGGGTTCCGTTTTCCAGCAGAATCTGCGCACTGAGAACAGAGATCATATCGCCGGACTTCATCTTGGAAACCGTGACCTTTTTGCCGTTCAGGTAGGTTCCGTTCGTGCTTCCGGTATCCTCGATCCGGACATTTCCGCCTTCAACCGTCAGAGTGAAATGATGCGAGGATATAAACGGCAGGCTGATGACAATATCATTGTCGGATGCTCTGCCGCAGCGCAGAACACATTGATAGGGGAGCGTGAGCTTTTCTCCTGCATCGACCGTCAGAGAACTGAGGAACAAGGCGGTTCTGGTGACTCTGTCCAGTACCAGCATGGTATCCAGCGGCGCCATTTCTTTCTCGAAGCTGTAAGCCTTCTTCGCGTTTACATGGATCCCGTTTTTTTTCCATTTTATCGTGATCTGCTCAGAGGCAAATCCCGGCACCTGAACCGTGTCTTTTTTATGGGAACCGAATGTAACGGTTTTATCTGATTCCAGAGTTGTATGATAAATCATATCCTGATTCAGCAAAACGACCGTAACCGTCATGATATGCCTCCGCCACTATTTAAGAATATTATCTGCGTGCATTTCCGTCCGGAACAGCACAAAAAAAGCGCAGTACGCCCTCAAAAAAGGCATACTGCGCTTTGTTGTTTATTGTAAAATTTGTTAACGAGATTATAGACGCAATTGTCTGTTTGTAAGTCTGTATGTATGTCTGTCTGAATTATATCAGGTTTTCGCACTCCTGTCAACCCTTTCTGCAAATTTTTTATGAATGAATTTTAAGCGATTTCTCATCAAATTATAATTAATTTATACCACATTATACCATATTACGAACAAAAAGTCAAGCTGTAAATATGATTTTTTATAGCTATTGCAAATTTTACGGCTGTCCGCAGTAAAACGCCGGTCTTTTGCCCCTCGCAATCTGTTATTTCATTTTCAATCAGTTTTCCGGCAAATGAAAAGCTCCTGCACAACCGGTACAGGAGCTTTATTCTGTATGATTTCTTACAGCGGTTCGGAATAATGCGTGAACTTTGCTTCATCCAGATTCAGCAGAACCACATCGTTATTATAGAACTTATACGGCATATAAGTGATCTGCATATCAGACCATGAGGACGGTGCCAGCAGCTCTACATAACCCTTGAACGTTTCACCGCCCTTGATCTCCTGATTGAAGCTCTTGAGCGGGCTGTTGATCTTTGTGTAGTATTTTCTTGCCGGAACGGATACTTGCACATCATATACGGCATCGTCTGCTTCTTCGCCGTCAATTATGGCGGAAAAATGTGTCAGTGTCGAGCAGTCGATCTTTTCGGTCGTTTTGTTTGCAATCGTGACTTCTGCGATGACGACACGGTACTTCATTTTATCCACATCATCCAGCTCGATGATCTGATCCAGCGTAATATCCAGCTTGTCCTTGTAGTTCAGCGTTTCGCCGAGATTTATGGTCAGCGTTTCGCCCGGTTCATCCTCGCTGACACGGCTTTCCGGCACCTCCGGAACATAGATGCTTCTGCCGGGGCTGCCGCTTTTGTCGGCGGACTGCGAATTACCGGATCCGCAGGCTGTGCAGAGCACTGCGGAGCAGCAAAGACCTGTCATCAGTAAGCCGACTGCCAGACGGCGGAGTGTTTTTTCATTTCGGGAATCCTCCTCAAATGTGCATATTCTGCTTCATTCCGGCCGGCTGAAAGGCCGTCTCGAATGCGCTGTTATTTATTATACTATAGTTTCCCGAAAAAAGCAAGCCCCTATTCTCAGCAAATGCCGCCCGTTAGGGCGGCGCACATAAAGCAGTTTATGTGATTTGAAGATAAGGTTGCGTAACATCGCAGTTACGCAGCCTTTTTCTATTTGTCGTATTCTTTGCTGTCAGCAATAGCCGTAGCGACAGCAACATCAAAGCG
>DGSY01000116.1 GCA_002394125.1 Ruminococcus sp. UBA4350 | reverse complement strand
TCAAGGAGGACTGGCGCAACCGCGATATGATGATCGAGCAGTTCGGTCTGAAATTCGATCAGTAAACAACCTTCCGTCACAGCATCAAACATAGGAGATCTGTATGCAGCATTCAAACTGGATCTGTCCGCAGTGCGGACTGCCCGATATCAGCGGCGACCGCGTCAAGTGTCCTCGCTGCGGCAAAAAGCGCAACCGCTGGGGCTACTGGGACTGCGCAAGCTGTCAGACCAAAGGCATCCGCGCCGATCACAAGGAATGCCCGAACTGCGGCAGGCCGCGTGCGCGGAATGTGAAATTCTATCTGCGCGATGATCTTGTCGAATTTGTCGATGAGGTTTCCGGACAGGATGCCGTCCGCATCAACCGTCCGAACTGGATCTGTCCCTATTGCAATCAGCAGAACGACGATGCAGTCGATGTCTGCGTTTACTGCAATGCGGCGCGCACGGAGAGCAAGGAGCGCTATCACGATGTTGAAGCGCCGCAGCAGCAGACCTATCCGAAATACAAACGCAAAAAGGACAGAACAACACTCGTCTGCTGTCTGATAGTGCTGATCCCGTTCGTACTGTTCTTCGGCTATGCCGCGATATTAGCTGTCTGGCAGAGCATCAGCAGCAAGAAAGTGCGAACGGTCACGGACTATGCGCCAAGCTGGGAAAGCACTGTTTATATTGAGGAACTGCGAACCTTCGAGGACAGCGGCTGGGAGCTGCCGGCCGATGCCCGTCTGATCCGCACGGCAGAGGAGGACTATACCTATATTGACCACTACGAACGGCGTTCCCGCGAGGTCTGGGTCGATGATTACGACGACGACGACGATGACTGGGGCGGCGGCGGCTGGGACGACGGCGGCGGCTGGGATGACGGCGGCGGCTGGGACGACGGCGGCTGGGCGGATTACGGTGACGGACAGTTCGGTGTCTTCCGGATCCCGACACTTATCTGCGGTGCCAAAGCACCTTCGCTTATCACGCTGCATTATGAGACAGAGTATTACGACGAGCCGGTCTATGCGACTGTAAAGCGTACAAAATATTATTACGAATACGATGCGTGGGTGGACAGCCGGACTGTCACCGCGAACGGAACGCCCGGCACCGATCCGTATTACGAATCGTTCACGCTCGGCGAGAATGAGCGTGAGCGTACCCGTGAAACACACTGGTATGTGGATTTCCGGCATAACGATAAGCCCGTCAGACTTGAAATTTCCGGAGATGAATACGACCGTCTCAGCGGCGGAGGCGAGCTGCGCTACCGCTGCGATGTCTCGGACGGCTTTGATGATCCGCGGTATATTCTGGCGGACGATCAGGGCTGACGCAATTTTTACCATGTAAATTCCGAATGATTTCGCATATGCTAGTCTTTGTAAGGAGGACTGCATATGCGAAATCAAAATGCTTTTTTTACAGACAGGCTCGCGGCGCAGAACCGGCAGCAGCGCTGGGACGCGTTCTGTCAGAACGGTACGGTCGAGGCATATCTTGCATACCGTGCCAGCTGTGAACCGGAGGAGACTGCCTATGCAGACACATCTGACCGTCAGGGGACTGGTCATCCGGGAGACCCCGTACAAGGATTCGGACAAGCTCTTTGATCTGCTGACCGATTCCGGCATCAAAACCGTACAGGCGCGGTCGGTGCGGAAGCCCGGAAGCAAATATGCCGCCGTGACGCAGCTTTTCTCCTACGGAGAATTCTGCCTGCGCATCAGCGGCGACCGCTGCTATCTGGACAGCGCCGTCTCGCTCAGCGCATTCTACGGCATCCGGAACGATCTGGAGGCGCTGGCACTGGCCTCCTATTGCTCCGAGCTGATCCGCAAAACAGCGACCGATCAGCCGCAGCCGAATCTGCTGCGGCTGTTTCTGCTTGCACTGCATCATCTCTCGGAGCATGACCGTCCGCCGGCGCTGGTGAAGGCGGTCTTTGAGCTGCGGCTGCTGACGGAGCTGGGACTGATGCCGAATCTGGTCTGCTGTCCGGTCTGCCTGAATTATCTGCCGCCGCATCCCGTTCTGCGCATCCACGATGCAGACATGATCTGCCGGGACTGCCGGTTCGAGCGGCATCCGCTGGATCTGGAGGTAACGCCGTCCGTCCTGCTCGCGGCGCGGCAGGCGGTCTATCCGGAGCTTGACCGGATCTTTCAGTTCCGGCTGAAGGGCGAAAGCGAAGCGCAGTTTGCGGCATATGCCGAAGGCTATCTGCTGCATCAGCTCCGTCTCTCGCTGCCGACGCTGAAATTCTACCGCGAGCTGCACGGCGGAGAGCCGGTCTCGCCGCTGTTTCAGCCGCCGGAGGATCCCTTTGCGGAATGAATGCCCGCATAGAATGATCTGAAATCCATATTCCCCTACCCCGAAAAGGAAAGCTATGAACACAAAATTATCTCAGGATTACATCACACTGGAGCTGCAAAAGGTGCTGGAAATGCTGGCACAGGAAGCAGCCAACGAAAAAGCAAAGGAGTTGGCACGCGCACTGACACCGGACAGCGATCCGGCGCGTGTCCGCTATGCATTGCAGCAGACCGAGGATGCGTTCCAGCTTTCGGTGCGCTTCGGCTCGCCGTCCTTCGACAGCTTTACGGATGTCTGTGCAGCCGTCCGCAGAACGCAGTCCGGCGCCCGCGTCTCCCTGAAGGAGCTGCTGGAGATCGCAAGACTGCTGCGGCAGATCTCGTCGCTGGCGGACTGGTATTCCCGCTGCGATCAGGTGCAGACTGTCCTCTCCGACCTCTTTGAGCGTTTACAGCCGAATCCGTATCTCGCGGACTTGCTGGAGCGTTCGATCGAGAATGAGGAACGCCTTGCGGATGCGGCAAGTCCGGCGCTCGGACAGATCCGCCGCAAGATCACGCAGGCGGGCATTCATCTGCGCGAGCGGCTCGAAAAAATGATCCGCTCCGCCGCCATGCAGACCTATTTGCAGGAGCAGATCATCACGATCCGCGACGGCCGCTATGTCATTCCGGTCAAGGCGGAGCACCGCGGCGATGTCGCCGGTCTGATCCACGATACCTCCGCGACCGGCCAGACCTATTTCATCGAGCCGATGGCGATCGTCGATGCAAACAACGATATCCGCCTGCTGGAAACGCAGGAGCAGGAGGAGACCGAACGCATCATCCGCAAGCTCAGTGCCGAATGCGGCGCGGCAGCGGATGCGATCTTACAGGGCTACGATATTGCGGCAGAGCTGAATCTGTATTTTGCAAAGGCATCACTCGGCACGATGCAGCGCGGCATGATCCCGCAGGTCGCGGAGGACGGCTCGCTGCTGCTGAAAAATGCGCGGCATCCGCTCATTGACCCGAAAACCGTCGTCCCGATCAGCCTTTCGCTCGGTACGGATTATCATGCGCTCATCATCACCGGCCCGAATACGGGCGGCAAGACCGTCGCGCTGAAAACGGTCGGCCTGCTGACGGCAATGGCGATGTGCGGGCTGATGATCCCCGCGGCAGACGGCAGCCGCATCTCGGTATTTGACCGGATCCTCGTCGATATCGGCGACCGCCAGAGCATCGAATACAATCTCTCGACATTCAGCGCACATACCTTGCAGGATATCGAGATCATCAAAAATGCCGATGACCGCACGCTTGTCCTGATCGACGAGCTGGGCTCCGGCACCGATCCGGTCGAGGGCGCAGCGCTTGCCGTCGCGGTCATCGAGCGGCTGCGGCAGCAGGGCGCGGAGCTGATCGTCACCACGCATTATCAGGAGCTGAAGCGCTATGCGCTCGAAACGCCGGATGTGGAAAACGCCTCCTGCGAATTCGATCTGGAAACGCTCAAGCCGACCTACCGCATCGTGATCGGCTCGCCGGGCAAATCCAATGCATTCGCGATCGCCGGCTCCCTCGGTATGCCGGAGGATGTGATTGCCGATGCAAAGCGGCTCATCAGCTCGGAAAACCAGCGCTTTGAGCAGGCGGTCGAGCAGCTTGACCGCGCCAGAGCAGAGCATGAAAAGGAGCTTGCCGAGCTGACGCGCATGAAGGAGAGCATCGCGGTGCATGAAAAGGAGATCCGCGAGCAGGCGGAGCTGCTGGAGCAGCGGCGCGAGGAGGAGCTTTCCCGCATCCGCGCACAGGCAAGGCGCATCGTCGAGCAGACCGCAGCGGAATCCAATGCGCTGCTGGAGGAGCTGCGTGAACTGAAAAAGCAGAAGGATCAGGCGGACTTCGCACAAAAGACCGCTGCCGCGAAATCCCATGCAAACCAGACGATCAACAAGCTCTATGAGGCATCCGATACCGATGAGCAGAGCGATTATACACTGCCGCGCCCGCTGGAAATCGGCGATTCCGTGACGGTCGTCTCAATGGGACGCATCGGAACGGTCATCGCGGAGCCGGCCGGCAAAATGGTGACCGTGCAGATCGGCGCGATGAAAACGCGTGTCCCGATCGAAAATCTGCGGCTCGAAAAGAAGCAGGCCGCGCAGAAGCAGCAGAAAAAGGTGCATACGACCGTCGTGCGCTCCGAAAAGGGCAGAAGCGGATCGGGTGTCCGTTCTGCGGCGACGGAGCTGGATATCCGCGGCTGTACCGTGGACGAGGGCATCATGATGACCGAAAATTTCATCGCCGGCTCGCTGCTTTCGGGCTTTGAGACCGTGACGATCATCCACGGCAAGGGCACCGGCGCACTGCGCAAGGGCATTCACGATCATCTGCGCCGCATGAAGCAGGTCAAGGCGTTCCGTCCCGGCGTTTACGGCGAGGGCGAGGACGGCGTGACCGTTGTTTCGCTGAAATGATACGGCCGGAAAGGAGTGCCATGCCAAATCAAGATTATTCCGAGATCTATCCGGTAGATGTCAAAAACCCGTTCCGCAATCCGACCGAGGAGCCGGACTATGCGCCCGATTACCGCGAGATCCTCCCGGAGATCGCAATGCCGGAATGCCGTCTGCCGCTGTACCCGCAGGGGCGCGAGCGCCGCAGCATCCGCAAATTCTACGCGCTGACTTTTCTTGCGGTGCTGTTCGGCTATCTGACTGCGCTGACTGTATTCACGCTGATCCAGCTAATCGCGACTGTTGTTTTGCAGCAGATTGATATGCGCGCGCTGGACGGCACGCTCCCGCAGAATTACAATGCGATTTTGCAGCAATTCATGCAGGACAGTTCGATCATGTATGCTGCAAATCTGATCGCATTCCTGCTCGGAAACCTGTTCGGATTTCTGGTCGGCTGCAAGCTGACAGATCTGAAGCTGCGCGATTTCTTTCAGCTGCGAAAATTCACTGTGATCCGCTGTCTGGTCTATGTTTTCGCAGGACTGCTGATCCAGCAGGGCATGGGAATGCTCGCGAATCTGGTCTATGAATTCTGCGAGTCGCACGACATCACGCTTGCCTCGCCGGATTTCTCATTCAGCGGCTCATGGAAGCGCACGGCGGTCATCGTGATCTATGTCGTACTGGTCGCGCCGGTGACGGAGGAGCTGCTGATGCGCGGACTGGTGCTGCGGAATCTCAGCCGTGTCAGCCAGAGATTCGGCATATTCCTCTCGGCATTTCTTTTTGCAATCATGCATGAAAACGTCGCGCAGTTCATTTACACATTCCCGCTGGGCATCCTGCTCGGCTACATCACGATCAGGCATCATTCCGTGATCCCCGCGATCATCGTCCATATGGTGACAAACGGCGCAGGCATCGTCACAGAGCTGCTCCGGATGCATCTGCGCGAGGATGTGTTCACTTCATTCAGCATGATCTATATGCTGACGGTGCTGCTGTTCGGCGGTGCATCGCTGATCTGGTTAATCTTATCGGAGCATCTGCCCGATCAGACGCCGCATCAGCGGAGCCGCAGCCTGCGGGTAGCGTCAGCATCGCCGCTGCTCTGGGTGCTGGTCTCCATGCATCTGGTATTCACATGGCTTGCTGCGAAATAGTGCTTCGCAAGCCGGATCTGACCGAGATATAAGAAAAGCCCCGGAGCATTTCAAACTGCTCCGGGGCTTGCTGTATCCTGCTGTCTGCGCATCAGTCATGCGGGAAAAGCGGCAGCTCCTCCAGAAAAATAATATCATCGCGCTCCGCGGCCTTGCCCTCCGCAAGCACAGCTGCTCTGCCGGCAATCTCGCCCTTTGCTGCGGTCACGAGCTTTTCCAGTGCGGTCAGCGATTCGCCGGTGCTGATGACATCATCCAGAATCAGCACACGCTTTCCGCAAAGCTTTTCCGCATCCTCCTGCGAGAGATACAGCGTCTGCACCGCCTCCGTCGTGATCGACTTCACGCTGACCGAGATCGGATCCGTCATGTAAAGCTTCACCGATTTCCGGCCGACGACGTAGTTCTTACCGGACTGCCGCGCCGCTTCATATGCAAGCGGAATGCCCTTTGATTCTGCCGTCACAATGATATCGAATTCCGGGCATTTTTTCAAAAGCGCCTCCGCACATTTCACCGTCAGCTCAACATCGGAAAACATCACAAATGCGGCGATATCCAGCTTGTCGCCTGCCTTGCAGAGCGGCAGTTTTCTGGTCAGCCCCGCAACCTTCAGTTCATATGCTTTCATTCCGGAAACTCCTTTTCTTTCGGATCGCCTGCTGCATCCGTTCACTGATACTGATATTATATCACACCCGGAAAATCTTGTCAAGGGCGGCAGTGCCGCAGCCATGATCTAAAGTTCTCCGGAAACAAATGGATGCAGAATAAGATTTCTCCAGACCGTAAAACAGGTGCGAACAGCGCCGTAACAGCGACAAAACTGATATGCTTCGCGAAACCATGCCGAAGGGAAACGGCTGTCGGCACTGCCGACTGCATCTTCAAATATTCACGAGAATCTGCAAAATGTGCATTGAATTCTGTGCATGAATATGGTATCATGAAAATGCGGCAGGATGTCCGGAACAGAATCCGCATCGTGCGAACAGACAGTATCAGAAAAAAACTGCCGCCATACTAAACAGGGGGATTTTAATATGAAGAAGCAACTCAAGCAGGCTGCTGCAGCAGCGCTGAGCGGCATCATGCTGCTCTCCGGTCTGGCCATCTGGCCGGATTCCGCGCTCACTGTCTTCGGCGCTGACTGCGTCATCGACACGGGCACAACACATCAGTACATCCGCGGCTTCGGCGGCATGAACCATCCGGAATGGCAGTCCGTCAACACGCAGTACGGCGCCAAGGGCGACATGACTGCCGAGCAGGTGCAGACGGCATTCGGAAACGGTGAAAACGAGCTCGGCCTCACCATCCTGCGTATCTTCGTCAGCGATGACAAGAACGCATGGGGCAACGCGATCCCGACCGCGAAGCGCGCACAGGCGCTCGGCGCGACCGTTTTTGCAACGCCGTGGAACCCGCCGGCAAGTATGCGCAGCGCGGGCGGCAAGGGTCACACATCCGGCCTGTATGTGCTGAACAACGGTGCCGAGGCCCAGTACGCACAGCACCTCAACAGCTTCGTCAAGTACTGCGAGGGGCAGGGCGTCAACCTGTATTCCATCTCCGTGCAGAACGAGCCGGACTGGTCGTCTGAATGGACATACTGGTCGCCGGACCGCGCGACGAACTTCATCGCGAATTACGGCAAGGCCGTCAAGGAAGGCACCAATGCCAAGCTGATGTCGCCTGAGAGCTTCCAGTACAGCTCCGGCGATCACGGCAAGACCTATTACAAAAAGATCCTCGCCAATTCGGCGGCATTTGCGAACTGCGATCTGTTCGGTACACACTTCTACGGCACGCAGCGCAGCCAGATGGACTTCCCGGAGCTGGAAAGCTGCGGCAAGGAGATCTGGATGACAGAGGTCTATGTCCCGAACTCCGATGCGAACTCCGCTGATATCTGGTCGCAGGCGCTCCAGGCAGCTGAGAACATCCACAATGCAATGGTCGTCGGCAACATGAGCGCATATGTCTGGTGGTACATTCGCCGCCAGTACAGCTTCCTGTGGGATGACGGCAGAGTCTCCAAGCGCGGCGCGGCAATGGCACAGTATTCCAAGTGGGTGCGTCCGGGTGCATACCGCCTTGAGACCACCGAGCAGCCGACCGGCAATGTCCTCTGCTCCGCATACAAGAACGAGGACGGCAGCGTTGCGGTTGTCGCGATCAACAAGGGTTCGGGCGCTGTCACGCAGAGCTTCACGCTCTCCGGCGGCGAAAAGGTCTCCGAGGTCAATGCATGGCACTCCACCTCAACCGAGAATTTCCGCTCCTGCTCCGTTGCAAGCGTCAATGACTCCGGCTTTACCGCTCAGCTTCCGGCGCAGTCCGTCACGACCTTTGTCGTCAGCGCAGGCGAGCCGGAACCGGATCCGGACGGCTATCTCTTCCACTACACCTTTGAAAAGGGCACGGATGGTTTCACCGGCCGTACTGCTTCCGTCGCGGCTACAACCTCCGAGCATTATGCGGGCAATCAGGCACTCGAATGCACAGACCGCACCGCAACATGGAACGGCGCAACGCATACGATGCCCAGCGCATTCAAGGCAGGTCAGACCTACAGCTTCAGCGCAGTCGTCAAGCAGAATACCAGCGATGTCGAGAAGATGCACTTCTCCGTGCAGTATTCCAACGGCGAAACGACAGTCTATGACAAGATCGACACACAGCTCGTCCCGAAGGGCGAATGGACACAGCTCTCCAATACCAGCTATACCATTCCGGCAGGCGCATCCAATATCCAGTTCTACTTTGAGACAGACGGCGATGAGGGCACAACTACCAGCTTCTATGTCGATGAGGTCATCGGCGCGCCGGAGGGCAAGGTCATTGACGGCCCGCATCCGGATGTACCGGAGCCGAAGAACTATAAGCTCGGCGATCCGAACGGCGACGGCATCATCACCGCAGCGGATCTTTCGGCAGCAAAGCTCGTCGCAAAGGGACTGATCACCGATGCAAGCATCAAGAAATTCTCCGATGTGGATGCAAGCGGCACCGTCGATACAGACGACCTCGACTGGTTCGTCAAGTATCTGACCGGACAGATCAAGGAGCTCCCCGAAGCAAAGGAACAGCCGCAGGCAGCGATGCGTTCGATCTCCGTTTATACCGCGGCCGTCAAGAATTCTCTGGTAGAATATGAGCCGGAATCCGAGCGCAGTCAGAAGGCCGGCGTCAAATATCCAGAGATCAAGAAGGAAACCTATTTTTCCAAGAAGGCCAATAAGAATAAGCCCTATAACATCATGCTCCCCGCGAATTACGATCCGAACAAAAAGTATCCGGTGCTGTATCTTCTGCACGGCTACTATGAGGACGAGGACCGCATGATTATCACCGGCAACAATCCGCCGATCCCGACCAGAGAGATCATCACCAATGCGATCGCAGCGGGCGAGGCAAAGGAAATGATCGTCGTTGTCCCGTTCGTATTCACGAGCGACAGAATGAACGGCCCGAGCGGCATGAACAATGAAAGCAATGAAGCGTATGACGCATTCGTTGACGATATCGTTGACAGCCTGATGCCGCATATTGAGAGCAAATACAGCGTTGCAACTGGCCGCGCCAATACCGCTGTAACCGGCTTCTCCATGGGCGGCAGAGAGTCGCTGCTCATCGGCATCAAGCACGCTGACAAATTCGGCTATGTCGGCGCGATCTGCGCGGCGCCCGGCGTCACCGGCCCGTGGAAATGGTCGAGCGAGGAAGCGGCACCGTCGCTCATCCTCATCACCGGCGGCACGAATGACCAGACCGTCGGCCTGCAAACACCGGAGGGCTATCACAAGAACTTCGAGAGCGCAGGCACCCCGCATCTCTGGCACGTTGTGAACGGCGGCTATCACGGCGATAACTGCATCCGTGCGCACATTTACAACTTCGTCCGCATGATCTTCAAAGCATAACACAAATGAACCGTCTGCTCCGGCAGGCGGTTCGTTTTGCATATTTTTCCGCCGCCGCGCATATGGATTTGCAGAGGGGGCGGGAATATGGAAGAACTGCCGGAGCGCGAGCCGCTCCATGATGTCATCGCGGCGCAGGGGATCATGGTCATTGTCATCGCGATCGGTGTTGTCGTGCTGAATATCTTCGCGCCGGAATACTGCGCGGCACTGCTCGCGGAGCTGCGCGGCATCGCGGAACGCAGTCCGTCGCTGGAATCACTGCTGCAATCGGTCACGGAATGGTTTGCTTCCATATTTGCGGCATGACGATCGCGGTGGATTTCACCGCCCCTGCGCTGCTCGCACTGCTGCTGCTCGTCCTGCCGCCGCACGCGGTCATGCAGACGGCCGCCGCCGGACTTGTGCATGAAGCGGCGCATCTGATCGCGATTGCTGCGCTGCGCCGGAAGCCGCTCTCCCTGCGGATCTCCGCGGCCGGATTGCAGCTGACAGCCGCCGGGACTGCTGTTATGCCGCTGCGGACATTTGCCGCGATCCTGCTGGCAGGGCCGATTGCGAATCTGCTCTGCGCGGGCGGTTTTCTCGTATCCGGAATGCACGGCGCAGCCGCAGCACATCTGTCGCTCTGCCTGTTCAATCTGCTCCCATGCCGCAGCACGGACGGCGGGACATTGCTCTATGCCGCGCTGGAGCAGCGTTTTCTGCCGCATTCGCCGGAGCTGCCGCGCAGGATCCTGCGGCTGCTCTGCACGGCCGCTGTCGCGCTGATCGCGCTCCGGATGTACCGCACCGGACTGCATAATCTTTCGCTCGTAGCAATGCTTGTCTATCTGCTGCTCGCGGAATATCTCACGGACTAGCGCCGGCGGGTAGAACCCGCCGGCAGTGCCGGAGCCATGAGCTAAAGTTCTCCAGACACGAATATAAGCAAAATGAGATTTCCCCAGACCGTAAATCAGGCACGAACAGTGCCGTAACAGCGACATATCTGGTATGCTCCGCGAAACCCAGCCGAAGGGAAACGGCTGTCGACCCTGCCGACCAAAAGAGGGAAGGCACTGCCGTGTCTTCCCTCCTGCATATCAAAATATCAGCATTATTCAGCCGCTGCCGCAGACTCAGCAGCCGCCTCGGACTCAGCCGCAGCCTCAGAAGATGCCTCCTCAGCCGGAGCATCCGCAGCGCCCTCTGCTGCACCGCCGCCGACGATCGGCATGGACTTGCCGTCCTTGTCAAAGAAGGTCAGGTTGTCGATATAGATATCCACATCGTTCTTCTGTCCCCAGCGCATGATGACGAGCGTTGTGCCCTCATCGTTTGCGGCATAGCCGTTTGCAGGGAGCAGCGCCGGAATATCGGTCTCGCAGCGCCATGTGTGCTCGCCGTTATCCCAGTCGTCATATGCGAACTCATAGTGGTTTGCCCATGTATTCTGGATGACATTGCCGTCCGCATCGGTACCCTTTTCGGATGCGATATTGCCAGCGAGTGCGCCGAGGAAGTTGCCGACGACCAGCGACTCAGAGCCGTCATCGTTCTTCCATGTCTCATTTGCGATGCAGGTGAAATCAACGGAGATGTGGCCGATATTGCCGACGTTCTCCACACCGAGCATTTCCGGCAGATTGAAGACCAGCTTCACAACGCCGTAGTCCTTGCCCTCTTCTGCGCGGATTGCGTGAACCTTCAGCTTCTTGTCACCGTCGAGATCCGCAACGGAAACCTCAATGTCGGTCTCGTCGCCGCCGCCGCCCATCTGGTGCGCGGTGTGCAGATCGCCGTCATCAAAGGTGATCGCGTTTGCATCGATCTCTCCGACATCTCTTGTCGGGGGCTCCTTGTTTTCCTCCACAGAGGACTCATCCGCGCTGTCTGCTGCGGTGGTCTCCGCCTCGGAGCTTTCCTCCGCGACAGTGGTGACGGCCTCAGAGGATTCGCCGGAATCGCTCTTTGTTTTTACTGCGGCCGTGCCGCTTGTGTCCTTGCCGCAGGATGCCATTGCACCGAGCATCAGTGCTGCGGAGAGAACGGCCAGTGCTTTCTTCATACGCATTTTTCTTTCCTCCATCAAATAAAATTATTTTTCTAAAACGAATGCCCCTGCGGATTGCAGAGGGCATTCGTGTGCATCATGTTTCCGATTGCTTCTGCAATCCTAATGATTAGTGCTTCTTGCGAGCGATAAATGCAGCTGCGCCTGCGAGGGTCAGACCTGCAACAACAACGCCGACACCTGCATCACCGGTCTTGGTAGCAGTTGTGGAAGTACTCTTGGAATCAGAAGCCTTTGCGGTTGTGGTGGTCTTCTTGTCATCAGCCTTTGCAGTGGTGGTAGCAGCGGCATCATCAGCAGCAGCCGTGGTGGTGCCATCTGCCGGTGCTGCATCATTGAACACACCGTGCCAGTTGCCGTCCTGAGAATCGCCGAGCAGGTATGCAGTTGCGCCCTTGTTGTCAGCCGGAACATCCAGCTCAGTGATGTCAACATTTGCGCCCTCGAGGGTGACCTTCTCCAGCTTGGTGTCAGCCGGGCCGTAGTTCTGGTAAACAGCCTGTGCCCAGGTCTCCTCACCGGTGAACAGAGTCTCTGTCCAGGTGACCTTGTAATGAGTATCGTCGATCTTCTCAGCAGCAACCTTGCCGTCGCCGAGCGGATCCTCATTGACTGCCCACTGGGTGGTCTTCCAGCCGGTGCTGTCAGAGTTGACGCCGAATGCGCCGCCATACCACGGCAGACCGCCCTCAGCGTTTGCAGTTGCAGCGGTCGGGCAGGAGATGTAGAATGTGATACCGGTAATCTCCTTCAGCTTTGCAGCGTCAGCAGATGCGCTCATCGGAGCAGCAGCGAGAACTGCGATCGCACTTGCAGCAACAGCTGCGAGAACAGACTTGATCTTCATAATAACTTTCCTCCATACATGGGATTCTGCATTTTTCACAGAATCATCAAATTTATAAGCCCATTATAGCACTTTTCACGCGTAAAAGTCAATCGCTTGGCCGCCAAACATGGGAGATTTTCCGACAGCAAATTTGCATATAATGCACAAAACAATGTTGCGAAATGGTTTATTTATGCAGGGCTGCCGGAATTATCCAAAAATATTTGTATAACTTTCCGCATCAGATCGACGGAAAGCTCACCCTTTTTCAGCCGCACGGCTGCATAATAGGGCGGCTTCTTGTCATTGAACGCGATGCGGTCATAATATTCCTGCATCAGCTTTTGCAGCTGCTTGGCATTCGGATGCGAGATGAAGAAGAACAGCGCGCCGCGCTTCTGTGAAATCTCTGTGATGCCGAGCCTGCCGGCGGTATTGCGCAGCAGCGCCGCGTCGATCAGATTCAGCAGGCTTTTCGGCGGATCGCCGAAGCGGTCGATCAGCTCATCGACAAGATCGGAGCGATCCTCCGGCGACTCGACGAGCGCGATCCGGCGGTAAATCTCCAGCCGCGAGGTCATGCTCGTGATATAGTCCTCCGGAATATGCGCTTCGACCTGAATATCGACCGTGCAGGCGGGCGCCTTGACTGGCTCGCCCTTTTCCTCCGCGATCGCTTCATTGAGCATCCGCAGATACATTTCATAGCCGACCTGCTCCATCTGGCCGTGCTGCTGGCCGCCGAGAATGCTGCCCGCGCCGCGGATCTCCAGATCGCGCATCGCAATGCGGAAGCCGCTGCCGAACTGCGTGAATTCGCGCATCGCGGCAAGCCGCTTCTCCGCAACATCCGTCAGCGAGCGGTTCGGCTGATAGGTGAAATACGCATAGGCACGGCGGTTCGAGCGGCCGACTCTGCCGCGGAGCTGATAGAGCTGCGAAAGGCCGAAGCGGTCGGACTGCTCGACAATCAGCGTGTTGACATTCGGCACATCGACGCCGGTCTCTATTATAGTAGTACAGACGAGAATGTCGATCTCATGCTCCACGAGCAGGCTCCAGACCTCGCTGATCTCCTGCTCGGTCATTTTTCCGTGTGCAAAGCCGATGCGCGCATCGGGAATCATTTCCTGCAATTTTGCCGCACACTGGCGGATCGTCTCGACGCGGTTATGAATATAGTATACCTGACCGCCGCGCTTCAGCTCGCGCTGGATCGCCTGCACGACAAGTCCCGCATTGTATTCCAGCACGAAGCTCTGCACCGGATATCTGTCCTGCGGCGGCTCCTCGATCACGCTCATATCGCGGATGCCGGAGAGCGCCATATTCAGCGTGCGTGGGATCGGCGTCGCGGAGAGCGTCAGCATATCGACACCGTGAAACGCCTCCTTGAAGCGCTCCTTATGCGCCACGCCGAAGCGCTGCTCCTCGTCAATGATCGCAAGTCCCAGCTCCGCAAACCGCACATCCTTCGAGAGCAGCCGGTGCGTACCGATCAGTAGGTCGATCTTGCCCTTTGCGGTGTCCTCAAGTATCTTCGTCTGCTGCTTCTTTGTGCGGAACCGCGAAAGCAGCTCGATATTGACCGGCACCGACTCAAAGCGCCGGATCGCGGTCTCATAATGCTGATTTGCGAGAACAGTCGTCGGCGCGAGAATGACACACTGCTTGCCGGAGAGGATGCATTTCATCGCAGCCCGCAGCGCGACCTCTGTTTTGCCGAAGCCGACATCGCCGCAGAGCAGTCTGTCCATCGGGCGGGCAGCCTCCATGTCCTTCTTGATCTCCTCCGTGCTGCGGAGCTGATCGTTCGTTTCGACATAGGGGAAACGCCCCTCGAATTCCCGCTGCATTTCGTCATCAATATCGAACGCGAAGCCCGGCGCTTTCTGCCGCGCTGCATAGAGCCGGATGAGCTGCGCTGCCATATCCTTGACGGCCTTTTTGACATTGCTGCGCGTTTTCTGCCATTCCTGCGAGCCGAGCTTATTCATCTTCACGGCAGCATCGTCCTTGCCGCCGATATAGCGCGAGACCTGATCGAGCTGCGTCACGGGCACATACAGCTCATCGCCGCCCATATATTCGATCGTGATATAATCTTTGGTGATGCCCTCCATTTCGAGCTTGCGGATGCCCTTGAACCGGCCGATGCCGTGCGAGGCATGAACGACATAGTCGCCCTCGGAGATCTCGGAGAGCGCACGGATCTCCTGCCCCTTTTTGAAGCGGCGCTTCCGCAGCACCGTGCTCTGCGCCTTGCCCTGCGCGATGCAGGCATATTTGACGGCCGGATATTCAAAGCCCGCGGAAAGGCCGCTGCACATCAGCAGCACCTTGCCCGGCTCCGGCTGACTGTCTGCCTCCGCGACCGAACAGTCAATGCCGCTCTGTTTCAGATCGTCGCGCAGGATCGGGAGCGTTTTCTCCGTACCGCCGCAGACCGTGACGCAGTAGCCGCGCTTGCAGAGCTCGGTCAGATCCTCCGCGAGAATCCGCGTACTGCCGCCCCACGGCGCATTCTGCGTTGCTTCAACGGAAAGCATCTTCTGGAACTGAAAGCTGCTTGTGCTGCTGAGAAAGGCGTTCATGCAGACGAGCGGGCGCTCCTTCGCCTTTGCCAGCACCGCATTTGCATCCAGAAAATATTCCGCAAGCTGCCGGCACATCACGCCGTCCTCCAGCATTGCCTTGACATCCTCCGTATACCGCGCCTGCAGGCCCTGCCACGCATCCAGAAGCGGGCCGGTCTCACAGAGCGCGATCCCGCCGGTGAAATAGTCAAAAATCGCCGCGGGCGCATCATAGATCAGCGGAAAATAAAGGTCGATATTCAGCAGAGAGACGCCGCTTTCGAGCTTGTCGGCATCGGCGTTCATGTTCTCCTTCAGCTTCGCCGCCTGCCGGCCGCGCACCGCCTTTGCGAGCGCCCGGATCTTCTCCGGCAGATCTGCATCCGGCAGCGCCTCGACCGCCGGAATGATATCCGCCTCCGATACGGTATCGGTGCGGCGCTGTGTTTCCGGCTCGAACCACGCCATGCTGTCGATCTCGTCGCCCCAGAATTCCATGCGCAGCGGCATCGGATTCTGCGGCGTGAAAATATCAAAGATCGCGCCGCGCACCGAAAACTGCCCCGGCGCATCGACCTGATCGCAGCGCAGATAGCCCATTGCGGTCAGCGCATCACGCAGCGCATCCTGTTCGCAGCTCCCGCCGGTCTCCAGATGCAGCGTCCGCGCACTCAGCACCGCCTTCGGCAGCGTGAACTGCATAACGGCTTCCGCAGAGGCCGCCAGCACGCGGCATTTCCCCGTGCAGAGCGCATAGAGCGCAGAGAGACGCAAATGCTCGTATTCGCGCGAAATTCCGGCGGCATCAATGAAGTTCATTTCCTTTGACGGATAAGGGTACGCTGCGCGCTCCCCCGCCATGAAATTGATATCCTCGCAGAGCTGCCGCGCAGATGCTTCATCCGCCGTGACCGCGAGCACCGGCGTCTCCTGCGAGACAGCAAGCAGGATATCCGCGCGGTGAATATGCGAAGCACCGGTCAGTGAGATCGGCGTGATCCCTTTTTTCATCGCCAGCCGCAGCTCTTTGACGGCAGGCAGCTTTTCCGCAGCTTCCGTAAAAAATCGCATCTGAGCACTCCCTTTCCCGTTCCGGCACATTGAGGGGATATCCGCAAGGACATCCCCCTTTGTTTTTATGCTGATGTTATTTCCATGTCTCCATGCGCGCGAAGAAATCCGCCGTACTCTCAAAGCGGCAGTCGAATCTGCGCGCAAACCGCTGTGCCGTGGAATTCTCCTCGCCGTAGATGATGCCCTTGTAAAAATCCCTGTCGCTGCCGGTCACCTTATTGCTGAGCGTTGAGGCATCCTCCGGTATTTCACATTCCGGATTCAGGAACAGCACGGCATACAGATCCGGACAGTCGCAGAAGGCATATTTTCCGACCGACTTCACACTCGCCGGCAGCACGACCGTTTCCAGCCCCTCGCAGGAATAGAACGCATAATCCGCGACCGAAACCACATAATCCGGCACGGTGATATGACCGGTGCAGCGCCGCCCCGCATCATAAAGCCTGCCGTTGAAGATCACCAGATCGCGGTGATAGAGCAGATCGTCATACCACGGCGTCAGGGAGAATGCGCTCTCGCCGATCTTATCAATGCCGGACGGAACGGTCATCTCCTTCAGCGAGGAGCACATCGAAAAGGCGTGCGTACCGATCTCCATGAGCGATTCCGGCAGCGAGATCTCCTGTAAATTCTTGCAGCCGTAAAATGCATACTGCCCGATTTCCCGGACGCCCTCCGGCACATTCACGCGCCGCAGCGTATAGCAGCTGTAAAATGCGCCGTTCCGGTCGAGATCGAATACACTGCCCTCGTTCAGCGCGACATCCGTGATCCGCGTGACCGGCAGACCGCCGATCTCTGCGGGGATATCCAGCTCCTCCAGCTCGAAGCTGTCCGAATGGCCGGTGATCTCGGCATGGCGCTGATAGAGCGTATAGAGCAGGCCGTCGCCGGTCTCGCCGGTCTCCTTTTCCTCTGTATCATCGGCATACGGATCCGGCACCGGCTCCTGCACATTCTGCGAAAGATAGATACCGTCAGCATAGGTGACCTTGCCGAATTCGTCCTCCTTCGCCGGCTCGATGCCGAGCCAGAGCCCCGAACCGGAATCCTCGCCGGATGTGCCGGCTGCACATCCGCAGAGCGCCGAGCATCCCGTAAGACAGGCGAGCAGCACCGCTGCACACCGAATCATCTGCATCATGATGCCCCCTCCTCCGGTGTCGTTTCCTGCACCGGCTTCTGCTTTTTCTGCTTTCCGGTATTGTACCGGTTCATGGCAAGATCCGTCCGGCCTTCGAGCATCAGCGGGAGCGCTTCGCAGACGGTCTTTGCCGTCTCCGCGAGCGTTTTCAGCTCATCCGGCGAGAACGCCGAAAGCACCCATGCCGCGAGATCGTAGTCCGGATGCGGCTTTTTGCCGATGCCGACGCGGATGCGCGGAAAGGTGTCCGCACCGGAGAGATAGATGATATTCTTCATCCCGTTGTGGCCGCCGTCGCTGCCCTTCTGCCGGATGCGCAGTTCGCCGACATTCAGATTGATGTCATCAAAGATCACGATGACGCGCTCCGGCGGGATCTGATAGAACTGCATCGCCTCGGTGACGGCCTGCCCGCTGAGATTCATAAAGGTATCGGGCTTCATGAGCAGCACGCGCTTTCCGCCGCATTTGGCCATCGCGGTATTCGATTTGAACTGATGCTTCCCGAATTTCGCACCGCATTTTTCCGCAAAGGCTTCGATCATCATGAAGCCGGCGTTGTGGCGCGTATTGTGATATTTTTCGCCGATATTGCCGAGCCCTGCGATGATGTATTCCGGCGGGCCCGTGACTGCCGGCTGCTGTGATTCAATTTGCCTGAAAAGATCAAAAATACTCAAAGACTCAGCTTCCTTCTTATGATTTGGCGTATACAGCCTTGATGCAGGCGTTGTTGGGAGCATAGGCCGGATCCGTCACATTCGCGGACAGATCCATCCATTCGCCGTCGCTCTCAATAAACGAAACACCCGGATCCGCCGACGGCCGGTAGGAACAAAAGGAATCCTCATAGGAGCCGCCCTCGACCGGCGCTTCTCCCTCATACCGGATCACGATCGCATAATCGCTGACCGCCTGCGGCGTATCCAGATCAATCAGGTGATAGCCCTTATGATCATACTGCGCATCCTGCGTATACAGCACATTTTCCAGCGCTGCATCGCGGATCTCGACCGTCAGCTTCTGGCCGTCCGCAACGGTATATGTTCCGACCGCCGCGAGCGTTCCCGCATGATGAAACACATTCGCCGTCACGGTCTCATCGCCGCCGTCTACCGTACTGCCGCTTGCCTGTTCATAGGCGATCACATCACCGTAATCCCGCGTAACCGAAAATGTATACGGATCAATGATCGGCGTTTCATATGATACCCAGTAGAAAACATATTTCTCGGATGTGCTGTTCTGAATCAGCCATGCACCGTCCTGCTTTGCCTTCTCACGGAAATACTCCTTCGGGAAATGATCGTCCCAGCCGACAATATCGACCGCATGATCGTATGCATCACCGGTCGGATCATTGACAGTCTGATACTCGCCGAAAAAGCCCTTTTTGCTCTGCCGGTCGGTAATGCCGATATTGACCGCGCCCTCGGTGCGGATCGCTTCCTTGAGCTGCTCCCGCGAAGCTCCCGTATAGTTGTTTGATTCGGTCAGCAGCCAGCCGTCCGCACGGTTTGCCAGCGTAACAGCGGCCAGCCAGCCCCAGCCGCCGAATGACTCCGGCGAGAGATTCTCCGCAAGGAACCAGCCCTCCTTCCGGTCACGGCTGTAACAGGCATCGAGCAGCTTATAGGGATCGACCTCGATCGTCTCGCCGCGTGTCACAAGTGCATTGGATTCCATTGCCGTCGTTGCCGAGACAACCCAGCAGGTACCGCTTTCCTGCACCTTGACCGGTGTGCCGAAGCCCTCGTCGATCAGCGAGAAATAGCCGTCCTCGCCGTGAACATAATCATAGACAATTTCTTCGGTGCTGCTTTCGGGCAGTGTTTCCGCGGCAGACTCTGCCGGAGCGGATTCCGCCTGTATATCGCTGCTGCTCTGCGGTGCAGCGCATCCGGTCAGCAGCAGACACAGGCCGAAGGCGGTCAGCTTGTAAAATCGAGTCATAGCTTCACCTTTCGCATCTGATGCTTCTCAAACCATGTCAGCTCCGTGAAACCGGCCGTCCGCGCCATATCCTCCAGCAGATACAGCCCGTAGCCGAGATATTTCGTATTATGCGCATCGGTGCTGATCGTCAGATTTCTGCCGCCCAGCTCGTAATAGCGCCGCACAAGTGTCAGATCGGGATCAATATAGGGCTGCGGCTTGCGCAGGCCGGAGCCGTTAAGCTCGATCGCCTTATCCTTTGCAATGACCGTCCGGAGGATCCCGTCGATCAGCTCCAGATGCGGTGTCAGATCATAGGCGCGGCGGTTCGGCAGATAGCGCAGCCCGTAGGTCAGATGGCCGAGCACATCCCAGCAGTCCGTCTGCGCAAGGCGGTAGACCTCCTCAAAATAGGCCGTCACCAGCGCCGGAATGTCCTCCTCGTCATAATGCAGAAAATAGAAATCCGGTCTGCCCGGCAGCTCATGCACCGAGCCGATCACGATATCCGTGCGCGGATCATTGTAGATCAGCGCAGAGCGTTCGGGATCCTGCGGGATCTGGCCGATCTCCGCGCCGCAGAGCAGGCGGACATTTCCGCTCTCCTGCTGCAATGCGCAGACCTCTGCCGCCGAGCGTTCAAAGACGCCGCCGCCGTCATAGAAATATTCCTCTGTTTCCGTTTCTCCGTAGTATTCCGCCGGATAGAAGCGGTTGATCTCGACATGATCCGTGACGGCCATAAAGCGCAGGCCGAGGCGGTTTGCTTCCGCAATGCGCTCCGCAACGGTGTCGTTGGCATCCGGAGAATGGTGTGTATGCGTGTGCAGATTCATGAGCACGGCTGATCCCTCCTTTTCTGGATGATATTGCCGGACATACTATTATACCACAGAGACGGATTTTTTTCAAGGGAAATCGCCGTCCGCCGGACAGCAAAATTCCTTCCGGATATATGGTTTTTTTTAGCGACCTTGCCGGCCGGGCAGTGCCCGGTGCCGTTTCCCTACGGCATAGTTTCGCGGAGCGTATCAGGGGTGTCGCTGTTACGCTGCTGTTCGCAGCTATTGAACGGTCTGGCATTCTTTTTTTTCTGCTTATATTCGCTTCCTAAGGTTCTCCATACGCATATGGACGCAGAATAAGATTTCCCCAGACCAAACAACAGGCACGATCAGTGCCGGCCGGCAGTGCCGGCTGCCGTTTCCCTATGGCATAGTTTCGCGGAGCGTATCAGGGGTGTCGCTGTTACGCTGCTGTTCGCAGCTATTTAACGGTCTGGCATTCTTTTTATTCTGCTTATATTCGCTTCCTAAAGTTCTCTATACGCATATGGACGCAGACATTTTCCCTGCTGACGCGGATTCAGGATGAGGAGGTTCTCTATACGCATATGGACGCAGAATGAAATGTCCCCAGGACAAACAATAGGCACGATCAGTGCCGTAACAGCGACGAAACTGATATGCTCCGCAAACCGTCGCCGTAGGGTAACGGCTGTCGGCCCTGCCGACCGGCACTGCCGACCTTGACAAAAGACGGATTCCGTGATATAATGAGGATACAATAGAAAATATGCAGTGTTTCGCTTTGCGTTCAGAGAGAAGTGCGATGAAAATTCGCCGCAGCAGCCACTACCGTCAAAGTCGGGTCGCTCGCACTGCATACGGTCTGAGCGCCGCACGCTCGCGTTTTTGGGTAAATGAAAAACGTACCGGATCAGCGCCCCGTTCCGCAAGGAATGAAAGGGCTGCGTTTAGTGCGCTTTTCGTTTTCCGGACGAAAGGTGTGCTTTTTTATGCGTACAGGCCGCTGCCATCAGATTATAAGGAGAATCAGCATGAACACAAAGAAAATCATTTCCGCGATCTGCGGTGCGGTGCTCGCCGTTTCCGCAGCAGTCCCCGCTTTCTCTGCATCGGCAGCAGAAGGCGATTTCATTCAGATCACCGTCGGCATCAGCAATGCCGGCAGCGTTGAGGTGCCGAACAACGATCTGATCGTCTATGACCGCGACAACGACGGCAAATATACGATCGACGAAGCCCTCTACTGCGCGCACGAAATGTATTACAGCGGCGGCACGGCCGGTTATGCGACCGAACAGAGCGACTGGGGTCTCAGCCTCAAGACGCTCTGGGGCGTGACAAACGGCGGCAGCTACGGCTATTATGTCAATGACACAATGGCAATGGGACTGACGGATGAGCTCAAGAGCGGCGATTATCTCTACGCATATGTATTTCAGGATGCCGCGAATTTTTCCGATAAATACAGCTTCTTCAATTACAAGCAGAAAGACATCAAATCCGGCGAGACCGTCGAGGCAACGCTTTCCGCGCTTCTCTTTGATGAAAACTGGGCACCCTACACCGCGCCGGTCAAGAATGCACGCATCACCGTCGACGGCGAGGATACGGATTTTGTGACCGATGAAAACGGCAAGGTAACGCTGTCGCTCGGCGATGCCGGCCATCTCATTATCAGTGCAAAGAGCAATGACCTCGTGCTGGCTCCGCCGGTGATGATCGTTGACATTGATGCCGCTGAGACCACGGCGATCGGAGATTCCGATGCAACAACAACCACCGCGACCACAACCATGCCTGAGGACAATGTCACGACCACACCAGATGCCGTGACAACGCCCGCCGCAGCCACAACATCGACCGCAGGCAGCACGACCACGGCTGCGCCCGCCGCAGGTACGACGACAAAGGCACCGTCCAATGCAAACAGCTCCGGCAGCAGCAGCAAGACGGATGCCGCAAAGACCGGTGATACTGCTTCCGTCACGGCGATCGCACTGGCCGCCCTGCTCGCAGGCGGTACGGCAGTCGCATTCCGCCGCCGCAAGAATAATGGCTAAACACAAACGAATGATCGCAGCCGGAACGCTCGCGCTGATCCTGAGCACGGGCGGCCTCCGGCTGCTTTTTTCGGTTCCGGCCGCGGCATATGATGACCGCATCCCGCAGCTTGCCGCGGAGATCGAGGAGACCGTCGGCGGCGCTGACCGCGATGCGTGGATCAATGAGGCACTGCCGTCGCAGGTCGGACTGAGTGCGCCGGACTGGTACGCAATGGCGCTTTCCGCACGCGGATACGATCTATCCGCATACAGCGCCGCATTGCAGTCGCATATCGCCGTCACGGAAATTGCCTCCGGCTCGACGCGGGAACGCATGGCACTGACGCTCGCAGCCTGCGAGCCTGCCGCGCCTGCGGTCTGTGCGGAGCTGCTGCAAAACAGCGCCGGCACACTCGGCATCATGAGCTGGATCTTCGCGCTGCACCTGATGAACAACGGCATCCCCTCGGAGTATTCCCGCAGCGAAACAGCAATGCTGCTGGTCGGACAGCAAGCGTCGGACGGCGGCTGGTCACTGGCCGGCGACCGCGGCGATCCCGATGTCACGGCGATGACGATTCAGGCGCTCGCGCCCTATCAGCACATTGCCGAAGTCGGCAGTGCGATCGAACGCGGGCTTGATTATCTTGCGAATGCGCAGCTTCCGAGCGGTGCATTCCAGAGCTTCGGCGCGGAAAATCCCGAAAGCACGGCGCAGGTCTGGACGGCGCTCTCCTGTCTCGGCATCGACGGGCTCAGCGATCCGCGCTTCATCGCAGACGGAAATACGCTGCTCGACGGCATTTTGCAGTTCCGGCTCGATGACGGCAGCTATGCACACGCCCCCGGCGGCGGCCGGAACAATCTTGCGACGGTGCAGGTCTACTGGGCATTGACCGCCGCAGAAATGCAGCAGGACGGCCGGAATCTGTATCTCCGGCACGGTACGCCGGAATGGGATGCGCCGTCCGATCCGGCGCCGGATGATGCGCCCGCGCAGACCGATGCGCCGAAGCCGAATGATGTGCCGAATGATAAACCGCAGCAGACAGCGCCCGCCGGACAGACTGTCATTCAGACCACAGCCGCCGGAACCGATGCGGCAGCGACCGGAACCACTGTATCGTCCGCGGAAACGACCGCATCCGGCAGGCAATCTGAGACTGCTGCCTCGACGGTTCCGACCGCTGCGGAAACTGCGGCGCGGAGCGAGGTCATTCACACAACAGCTCCGCCGGATACGCCGGACTCCGCAGGCAGCAAATACCCATACCGCATTTCGATGACAGTCGGTGCGGCCGTGATTTTCTCAGCACTTGCGATACTTTTCATCATACGAAAAAACCGCAGTCTCAAAACATGGCTGACGCTCGCGGGCGGTGCGGCTGTCGTGATCGCGCTGATCTGGTGCATCAAAATCGAATCGCCGGAGCAGTTCTATCAGACGGAATCGCGCAGCGGCGGCGGCAATGTGCTGATGTCGATCCGCTGCGATGTGATCTGCGGCATGGACGGCAGCGAGCGTTTTCCGGCGGACGGCGAGATCATGCCGCTGACCGAATTTTCGATCGACGAGAACGAATCCGCGCTGACGCTGCTCTACGACGCGGTCAAGGCTTACGGCCTTCAGGTCGAGGTGGACGGCGTTTCCGGCGAGACGGTCGAGACGGCATATGTGCGCGGCATCGCGTCGCTCTACGAATTCGATTTCGGCGACCTTTCCGGCTGGACATATGAGGTCAACGGCGAGCGGCCTCCGGTCGGATGCGGCGCCTGCGTGCTGCATGACGGCGACCGGATCGACTGGATCTATACGATAAATCTGTAAACAATCAATGAGGAGGTGATCCCGATGCGCAGCTACTCCGAGATGAATCCGGCGGCAGTGACCGTTCACCTGATGCTGACCGCCTGCATTACAATTTTCTGCATGGAGCCGTTTCTGCTCGGGATCTCCCTGCTCTGTGCGATTGCGTTTTTCATCATGCAAAACGGACGGAAACACGCGGCTTTTCATATCGGCGCGATCGGTATGCCGACGCTGTTTGCGCTGCTCAATCCGCTCTGGAATCAGCACGGAACGACCGTGCTGTTTTTTATCAATCAGCGGGCATACACCGCCGAAGCGCTGTTTTACGGCGCTGTGACCGGCATCCGGCTGGCGGCGGTTCTGTACTGGTTCCGGAGCTTTTCGCAGCTGATGACAAGTGAAAAATTATTTTACTTATTCCGTTTTCTATCGCCGAAGCTCGCGCTGATCTTCTCAATGGCCGTGCGCAATCTGACGCTGTTCCGGCAGCAGATGCAGCGCATCCGGACGGCGCAGCGCGGGCTTGGGCTTTACCGCGAGGGGCATCTGATCGACGATCTGCGCGGCGGGCTGCGCGTATTCTCGATTCTGCTGACATGGGCGCTCGAAAACGGCATCATCACCGCGAACAGCATGGCCGCGCGCGGCTACGGCATCGGAAAACGCAGCAGCTTCACATTTTTCCGCTGGCGGCGCGGCGATATTCTCCTGCTGACCGCATCGCTGCTGCTCGGCGCGGCGGTCGCGGCGGGTATCGCGTCCGGCCGGCTCGACTGGCAGTTTTATCCGACCTGTACGCCTGCCGCACACAGTCCTGTGTATTTCGCCGTGCTGACGGCATATTTCCTGCTGGCGCTGCTGCCGGTCATTCATGAGTATAAGGAGGCGATGATGTGGAAACGCTTGCGGCAAGACATCTGACCGTTACATTTCCGGAATGCAAAAAGCCTGTATTATCTGACGTTTCATTTGAACTGGAATCCGGCACATTCGCCGTGATCTGCGGGCCGACCGGCTGCGGCAAGACAACGCTCCTGCGGATGTGCAAGCGCGAGCTGACGCCGCTTTGTACGCAGTCAGGAGACATTCTATTTGAGTCGCAGCCGCTTGCTTCACTGGATGCGCGCATTTCCGCCGGACAGATCGGCTTCGTCATGCAGCATCCGGAGCAGCAGATCGTCACCGACCGCGTCTGGCATGAGCTGGCGTTCGGGCTGGAAAATCTCGGCACGGATCCCGATGTCATGCGGCGGCGCATTGCCGAGATCGCCTCGTATTTCGGGATCGAATCTCTGCTGGACCGTGATCCGGCGGAGCTTTCCGGCGGGCAGAAGCAGCTGCTCAATCTCGCAAGTGTCATGATCATGCAGCCGCGCCTGCTGCTGCTCGATGAACCGACCGCACAGCTTGATCCGATCGCCGCGGCGGATTTTCTCACGACACTGCACCGGCTCAATCAGGATTTTTCTGTCACGATCCTGCTCGCTGAGCACCGGCTGGAGGAGGTCATCCCGCTCTGCGATCAGCTTCTGCTCATGGAGCGCGGCACGGTCGTCATGCAGGATAGTCCGCAGACGCTTCTCGCGAAAATGCGCGCAGATTCGCCGGTTCTCGCGGGTATGCCCGCTGCGGTGCGGCTCTGGCATGAACTGAAGCCCGACTGCGACTGTCCGCTTTCCGTCAATGCGGCGCGGACAAAGCTCATGCCGCTGATGCCGCAGCAGATCACGGCGCTGCCCGCGCCCCCGCCCCGTCCGCATACGGATCCGGCAGTCGAAATCAGCTGCGCATTCTTCCGCTATGAGCGGCACGGGCGCGACATTCTCGAAGACCTCAGCTTCACGGTCGGAAGCGGCGAACTGTACTGTCTGATCGGCGGCAACGGCGCGGGCAAATCGACGGTGCTTTCCGTGCTGGCGGGCATCAACCGCTGCTATGCGGGCGATGTGCGCATTTTCGGGAAACGCATTCAGGATTACAAAGGGCGCAGCCTGCATCAGAACTGCGTCACGCTGCTCCCGCAGGATGTGCAGACCGTTTTTCTCTGCAATTCCGGCGATGAGGAGCTGCGGGAGATCGACAGGCAATATTCCGCGCATCTGCGCGATTTTCCGTTTGATCTTACGCCGCTTCTGGCGCAGCATCCATATGATCTCAGCGGCGGTGAGCAGCAGATCCTCGCGCTCGCAAAGGTCATGCTGACACAGCCGCGCCTGCTTCTGCTCGATGAGCCGACAAAGGGACTCGATGCGCAGTCGAAGCAGCGGCTTGCGGATGTCCTGCACGGCTTGCAGGCGCAGGGCATCACGATCCTGACGGTCACGCATGATATTGAATTCGCCGCGTGTCACGCCGACCGCTGCGGCTTTCTCTCACGCGGCGCGCTGATCTCCGCAGATATCCCGCAGCGATTTTTCGCGGAGAATGCATTTTATACAACCGCCGCAAGCCGCATCTCACGCGGCTTCTATCAGCAGACCGTCACGGTCGATGCAATCGTACAGCTTGTCAGGAGGAATCATGAAGCTACTGGTCATTGATGTGCAGACCGCGATCTGCACGCCGGCGCTTTTTGCGTATCAGGCGTTTACTGAAAATCTGCAAGCGCTGATCGCAGCGGCGCGGCAGACCGATACCGAGGTCATCTATATCCGGCATGATGACGGCGCGGGCGCTGCGCTGACGCCCGGCAATGCGGGCTTTGAGATCGCTGCGGACTTCGCGCCGCTGCCCTCGGAGCGCATTTTCGATAAGACGGTCAACAGTCCGTTCCGCGATTCCGGACTGACGGATTATCTGCGCAGCTGCGGGGAAAATACACTGATCCTCACCGGACTGCAAACGGAATACTGTGTGGATGCGGCTGTCAAATGCGGCTTCGAGCATGGCTTCCGGCTGCTCGTTCCGGCCTTTGCGAATACCACTGCGGACAATGCGCATCTGACCGGCGAACAGACCTATCATTACTACAATGATTTCATCTGGAACCGCCGGTATGCGGAATGTCTCAGCATGGATGAGATGCTCCGCAGAATGCGCCGCTGACGGAAAGGAGCCGATATGTGGACGATCAAATCAGAGGGCGTGCGCCGCATCCTGCGGAATGCGCTGCCCTTTGCCGTCATGCCTGCGATCGTGCTGCTGCTGCCGCTCGGCCTGCAGGAGCAGTATTACGCGCTTGTCAGCTTTGTCATGGTGATGCTGGCGCTGCTGCTATTTCTTTCGGGCTTTGAGCGCCGCGATCTCGGAACGCGCCGGATGATCCTTGTCTCGGTGATGACGGCGCTTTCCGTGCTGGGGCGGCTGCTTCCGGTCATCAAGCCGATCACTGCCCTGACCGTGCTTTCGGCGCTGTATCTCGGCAGAGAGGCGGGATTTCTGGTCGGTGCGCTCTCGGCGGTGCTGTCAAATTTCGTCATGGGACAGGGGCCGTGGACGCCGTTTCAGATGCTCGCATGGGGACTGATCGGGCTGTTCGCGGGAATCCTCGCAAAGCCGCTGAAGCGCTCGCGCCTGCTGCTTTACGCATACGGATTCCTTTCCGGCTTTGCGTATTCGATGCTGCTGGATATCTGGACAACGGTCTGGACATACAAGGAATTCACGCTGGAAGAATACCTCGCCGCGATCTCGACGGCGTTCCCGCTGACCTGTCTCTATGCGGTATCAAATGTCATATTTCTCCTTCTGCTGGCAAAGCCGATCGGCGATAAGCTCGAACGCATCCGCATCAAATACGGGCTCTAGGGAATCACTGATTATATCTGGTGCGCAAGGATACTTTCGGTCAAGTAAACTTGACCAGTCAGATTTTTCGTCAGATTGTATGAAAACGACGCTGCTGGGCTGACGTCCGGCAAGGAATTTCTGTGCAAGATGACGAAAAATATGCAAGCAGACGCGCTGCCAAGCTGCCAGCCGGGCTCCGGTCGTCAGGCGGGCTTTGTGCGGTGTTGCCTTAAAAGGAACCTGTGCTGACAGACATAGCTGTCAGCACAGGTTTTCTTTATGGAATCAAACTGCCGTCGGAAATTTCAATGATGCGCCCGCATTGCTGTGCAATGCTCATATCATGCGTGACGATAATAACCGTTTTTCCTTGCGCATGAAGCTCCCGGAATACGCTCATGATTTCCGCTGCTGTTTTGGAATCGAGCGCGCCGGTCGGCTCATCTGCGAGAATGACCGACGGTTGATTGACGATTGCCCTTGCGATGGCAACACGCTGCTTTTGTCCGCCTGAAAGCTTATTGACCGGCTTTTTCGCATATTCCTCCATACCGACCGATTTCAGTGCATTCATCGCAAGCACCTTGCGGTTATGCTTCCTGCGCTTTGCAAATTCCAGCGGCAGCATCACATTTTCCAGCGCAGAGAAATCCTCCACCAGAGCAAAATCCTGCATGACCATGCCTATTTTTTCGTTGCGGAGCTGTGCCGATCTGCGCTCTGAAAGATTTACCGTGGAGAAGCCGTCGATCTTGTATTCTCCTTCCTCATAGGAATCAATGCAGGCGAGAATATGCAGCAGCGTTGATTTTCCTGCACCGGATTTCCCGATGACTGCCGCAAGCTCGCCGTCCTCAATGGTGAGTGAGACATCGTGCAGCGCTTCAAATGCATTTGGTTTCTTCGGATTATAGACTTTTTTGATATTTTTGAGTATAATCACAGTATCTCCCTCCATTGTTTCACTTTGTTTTCAGAATCTCGCGGACACTGTTCCGGGTGAGCATAATTTTCGGCATCAGCAGCGAAATCAGAAGATAGACCAAAATCAATGCGCCGCAGCAAAGAATCTGCCATATTCCGACTGTCACATAAAATGTTTCTTTCAGCGGTGTGTATTGCAGGATTATCGCCCCCGCAGCAGCAAGAATGCCAGCCAGAATCGCCGTGAGAAGCGATTGCAGCAGATTGATGATGATGCATCGCCCCCACGGCAGTCCGCTCAAAGAAAAGACCGCATAATCGTGCAGGCGCTTGCGTGTGGAGATCGCGGTCGCGCTGATGCTGGATACCGCGACGAGCAGCGTCAGCATGATGACGACCGGCAGCAGCTTATAGACCTCGGTATAGAGATAAGCCTTTGAATTTTCGCGCACCTCTGTCATTTTCATCAGATTCAGCGGATTGCCCTGCCGTGCAAGCATTTTGTAATCGGTTTCGATCTGCTCCTCTGTGACAGGCTCTGTGTACCGGATCAGCATACAGTAGCCGAACAGCGGGTCGAACTTGTCCGTCTTTGCAAGGCGTGCAAGCTGCGATTCTGACAGGAGCAGATAGACCGCATTGCCCTCTCTGTCCTGCGAAAACGGCATCCAGAACAGCCGGAAATCCTGTGTATTGAGGGCGCTTCTTCCGGCGACCGCCTCGCCGTCTTCGAGCATCCCGACGATCTTCAGCGGCGATGTCCCGACCTGCTCCACAGAGCCCTCCGCATTCACCTCGTACCAGTTCAGCTCGCCGGTATCACCGACCTGCCATTCGGAATCGTTGCAGGTTACGACCGCTTCGATCACATTGCCGCCGGAGTCGCCGGTCAGCCAGTGACCTGTCCGGAGCTTCGGCGTCCAGCGGGCGAGGAAATCGTCCGTATATGCCATGAGCTGCGGGTTTGCCTGCGGATCGTTCTTTGCAGGAACATCCGCCCAGAATCCGACTACCCGCGGACACATGACCTCGACCGGCGCGGAAAAATACGCGCTGAACTGTTCATTGCTGCCGAAGACTTCATTGGTGCTGCCTGTGATGCGTTCTCCGAATTCTGCCAGAACACCGGCATTCATGAGGAAGCCCTCGCCGTTGAAATAATCGGCAAAAGGCGTATATTTCCGGAACCGCAGACAGACGGCACTGACCATAACAGCCGTGACAAGCAGCGCGGCGGCGAGCTGCAAAACCGTCAGCAGATTCGCGAGCTTGGAACGTTTGAGCGCTGCCAATGCCATTTTCAGATATGCCATTTAGGAATCCTCCCTTCCGTAGAATTCGCTGAGAATTTTCTGCCGGACATGATGCGTGACCATAACGGTCAGCATGACAAGCATCGTCAGCAGATACAGCCCGAAGATCGCAGCATATACCCTGATGCTGAATGCACCCGCCATATACGGGAAAATGCTGCCGAATGCATATTTGAGCAAAAGCAGAAATGCTGCAAGCCCGAGCAGATATACAGGGATACCGAGCAGAAAGCACTCGCCGAGATACATCCGCACCGCTTTGAACGCCGTACAGCCGGTCATACGGAAGATCGCCAGACTGCGGCTCCGTCGCTGCAAAATGAAGTGGTAGAGCATCACGAAATTCAGCACGGAAAGCACCGCGATCAGCGCCGAGATCAGCATGATATTCCGCGAAAGATACATACTGTCATTATCCGGAAACGGCAGCTCCGGAAATACCAGCACGCCCGGCATCATTTCCTCCGCCAGTGACCGCATCGTGTCGTATTCCGATTTTTGGATATTCCGGTCAAATTCAAATCCGAAGTGATCTCCGGCAGGTGTATAGCAATCCGCCGGAACTGCCGTGACCGGAGGATCGGGCGCGGGATCGCCGCCCTTTTTGACGATGACCTCATAGGATTCGCCCCAGAGCGAAATATGGTTCTCATCCAGCCGGAGATAGGCGTTCAGCTCCTCGCTGTGAGAATTGTAAACAATATGCGCGCCGGTTGCGTATTCCTCTTTTGTGAAGAAACGGTCGCCGTCCTGCATCCAGTGATTTTTCTCCATATTGTCCTGATAGATGTCCGACGGAGCGAAATCGCCGTTGCGGTAGGTGAAGCGCAGTCCGATTGAACCGAGAAAACGGTCTTCTTCCTCGTAATAGCCGTAGATATGGTGCTGAATGTCCTTTTCGCGGTAGGGTGCCAGAAGATCGAGCCGCGCCTGCCGCAGCCGTTCAATTTCATCCTCTGATAAATCCGATTTGCCCTGCTCTGCATCCATGATCTGATCGTAGAGAGCACTTTCCTTCTGCATGATTTCCTCCGGAATCTCATCGTGCAGCAGATCGGCATATTCCCGCCGCAGCGCCTCCCATTCTTCATCGGTGCGGTCAATGTGATCGGCAGCGCAGCCGAAGTAGACCGGCAGGAAGAAGTTTATGACATCGCCGGTCAGCTCCGGCGGCAATGCCTGAATATAGTCCCGCACATCACCGACACGCAGCTTTTGTCCGTCTGCGACTGACGCCGAAATCTGTTTCAGATCATCCTCGCTCTCCAGCAATGTCACATGATAATTCTGATACAGTCCGTAGGAAAACTGCATCAGGAGCGCCGAGGAAAAGATGCAGACAGTCATGATGCAGAACAGCAGGCGCTCTGTACGCCACAGCCCCCGCAGACTTCGTATGATCTGTTTCATAGGATCATCCCCTTTCACCGGTAATACGAATCTGCGCCGGAAAGATATTCAAAAAAATATGCACAAAGTTTCGTCTGAAACATTGTGCATTCCGACTGAATAAATATGCAGCTCTGATTCGTATTTACAAAGAGGGGTATCCAAATATATCATAAGGAGGTGCGCTGAATGGAGCGATCCCGCGTTGCCGAAAGCTATTCCGCCCATGCAGATACTGTTCTGCGGGCGGTCTGGCATCTGACCGGAAACCGGCAGTCCGCCGAGGACTGCACACAGGAGGCATTTCTCCGGCTATTGCAGCAAAAGGACAGCATGACCGATGCGCACATCCTGCCGTGGCTGCTGCGCACTGCGATTAACCTTGCAAAAGATTATCTGCGCTCCGCTGAATATACGCGCACGGAACCGCTTGACGATCACGCCGATCTGTTCGCGCCGTCAAACAACGTCGAGCGCACCGTACAGCGGGCACTCCGAAAAATGCCGGAAAAATACCGTGTTCCGGTTTATCTGCATATTGTGGAGGGATACACAATTCTGGAAATCGCAAAAATGCTGCATCTTCCGCCCGGAACCGCCGCAACAGCAGTGCGCAGAGGGAGAAAGCTGCTGCAAAAAGCATTTGATGAGGAGGCAATATGATATGAAGAAAAAAAATCTTGATGCATATGTCAGCTTTGTTCAGTCTATGCATATCAGCACGGCTTCCAGACGACACATGATGCAGATGCTTTGCGATGAATCCGACGAACAGCCGCAGAGCTCCCGAATTGTCAGAGAAACAACACCGGTCTCTGCATGGCAGCGCTTTGAGCGCATCAGCGGACTTGCAGCCATGCTGATTGTTGGTATCAGCGCAGCACTGCTGATTCATTCCGCTGTCAAATCTGCGCCGCCGGAGACGCTCTCACCGGTGGTCTGTTCTGTGCCGGAGCAGCTGACCGATACCGCATTCGCCGATTATTTCGCGGCAGAAGAAAATGCCGGGCCGCTTACGCAGTCAAGCGTCTCGCTCGCAGTTACGGCCTATAACGCCTGCATTTCCATGCAGCAGAAAGAATTGAAGCGCCTGCAACGCGAGCAGGAACGGCTCGGCTCCGAACCGGATGACGGCCGCCTGCTGAATCCGTGGTATTATCTTCAGCCCGCGAACACGATGCACCGGACGCTGCTCTGGCTGCGGCAGTGTGAGCCGGAAAACGCACCGCTCCGCACCGCCGGCATCGGCTACTGTGAGGAGGAGGAGCTTTTCTATTTCACGCTGATAAACCTTGCCGATGAGGATGCCGTATTCCGCACGGATGTCACACTCCGCGATTATGACAAAAACAGAGAGCTTGTGCATGATACGGTATCGCTCCCGCTCTGGCAGCGCGGATTTCTGACAGGGTATCTCTGTCAAGACCCGCTGCGTAAACTCCCCGATAAAACCGGTTACTGCATCACGATACCGGCGCACAGTGCGGCAGAGCTGACGCTGCATATTCCGGCGGATACCGATATCATGCGTGACCGTCTTGCACTGGAGCTGTACGGAAACGGCAGTGAGCCTGCATATACCAAATATTTTGCGATGAATGAAAAGATGCTTCTGATGCCGCGTCAGCAGGAAAAAGAACTGCTGGATTTTGCAGCAGAGCATTCCGAACTGGAATACTGACCATGCACATTTCAAAATGATTGATAAAGAGGAAAAGCCTTTTTACAGCTTTCTTATGGGAATTATCCTGCGTATGCTTCGGTTTGATTCTGAGGCATACGCTTTTTTTGTATTCCAAACCGGCCCCGACCGCTGCTGACGTCTCAACTGCAGCCGTGACCATTTCGCCCGTGATGTTCTCATGACACGAGAGCTGTTCGGAAAGAAGCCCGCTTAGAAAAATGATGCAAATATGATCTTTTCACAAAAAACTTCCCGACCGTTTACTTTTGCGGTCGGGAAGTTTCTGTATCATGAAATAAACGTATCATCGCGGCGGTCGTTCCGGCTTACGCATTTACATAGATCGCAAGCAGCACAAGAATCACAATAATCATCAGCAATCTGAACAACCTGCTTTTCATCAGCCGGATGATCAGCTCCTCTTTTTCCGGAACATAAGAATTCGCAAACTGGCTCTTTTTGCAGTGCGGACAAACCAGATCGCCCTCATCCATCATCATGTCACAATGGATACATCTTTTCTGTGCCATAATCACACCTCCGGGATCAGCTCCGTCAAGTGACATTCTCGTTCCGGATGCAGGCATTGCACGCTTCGGTGCCGGCCGGCGCAGCGGCCTGCTTCTTACGGCGGAAGATTTTCGGCAGCCGGATGAGATACTTGTCAAATGCACCGGCCTCCCGCTTAATCCGCAGGAACTGATTCAGCTCTGCGCCGGCGAACCACACATACACGCAGGCATAGAGCCAGATCAGGATCATCACAACGCCCGCGAGCGAGCCGTAGACATAGGAATACTGCTTCAGCGAATGCGCCAGAAACAAATCATAGAGCGATGCCGCGCCGCGCCATACGGCCGCCGTGAGCAGCGCTCCGGGCAGCTCCTCACGGAATCCCGATTTTCTGCTTGGCAGGATGACATACGAGAGCCAGAAGATCAGGAACAAAAGCAGCGGCGTTGCCAGATTGCGCACGAGCTTCAGGATCAGCTCCAGCAGCGTCAGATTCGGGTTACGCTCGAAGATCAGTGAAACGATCCGCGACCCCAGTACATACATCACGATCATGACCACGAACAGCAGGCAGAGCGCGACGGTATAAACACAGCCGATCAGCCGCAGCGTGGTCTGACTGCGGCCTTCGTTGATGCCGTATGCCGTATTGAAGCCGTTCATCAGCGCCTGAATCAGGCGGGATGCCGTCCATATCAGGAAGATCAGCAGGATGATCTTTGCCGAGCCGATATTCTTGTTGAAATAGCCGCTGATCGCTTCGAGAAAGAACGACTGATAGCTTTCCGGCACGACCAGATCCACCAGATGCACCAGTGTTTCTTCATTCAGAAACGGCAGCAGGCGCGTTGCCATGCAGACCAGCATCGTAAACGGAAACACGGCGAGCATCAGATAAAAGGTTGCCTGCGCAGCATAGGCGGAGAGATGATCTGCGGCGAATTTCTTTCCCATACGCGTCAGAAAATCCCAGCAGCTGCGCAGAATGCGTTTGCGGTTCACGCCGCACCTCCTCTCTTATGCTGCGGAGTGCGGTTTATTCAAATTCGTACTTGCTGCCGAATTCCTTGCGGAACTGCGCGAAGATGCGGTCATTCAGCGCATCGTCTGTCACGGCATCGTAATGCTCGGTATTCTCACCGAGATCGACGACCTCGACGATCACGACGCCGCCCTCCTCGTCATCCTCCAGCGGCAGCAGGATCGCATAGGGCTTCTCGTCCACGGTGACAAGCTCCAGAAACTGGAATGTCACGGAGTTGCCGTCCTCGTCCTCCAGAATGACGATATCGTCATCGAGTTCTTCCTGATTCATTTTTTCTTCGTTCATGTTTATCATCTCCTGAAAATTATAAGATATCTGACAATCTATTATCCGCCGTATTGCAGCATTGCGTCGATGGGACGGCGCGCCTCTGCGATCAGCTGCGGATCCATTTCGATCTCCTTGCCGCCGACGCCGCGCACGCAGTCATACACATCCGCCAGCGTCGTCAGGCGCATATTGCCGCAGATGCAGTCCTTCGAGAGCGGATAGAAACGCTTTTCCGGACATTCCATCTGCAAATGCTGCACGATGCTGTTCTCCGTGCCGATGATGAATTCCTTTGCATCGCTCTTTTTCGCAAAAGCCATGATGCCGGTCGTGCTGCCGGCGTAATCCGACAGCGCCGTAACCTCCGGCCGGCATTCGGGATGCACCAGCAGAAGCGCCTCCGGATGCGCTGCCTTTGCCGCCTGCGCCTCCGCCGCGGTAATGCGCTGATGTGTCGGGCAGCCGCCGTGCAGCAGCTCGATCTGCTTCTCCGGCACCTGCGCTTTCACCCAGCTGCCGAGACTGCTGTCCGGAATAAAGAGAATCTTGTCATAGGGCAGCGCACGGACGATCTGCACGGCCGAGGACGATGTCACGCAGACATCGCAGACCGATTTCAGCGATGCCGTCGTATTGATATATGCGACGACATGATAATCCGGCAGCTTTTCGCGCATTTGCAGGATCATCTCGCGGTCATACTGCTCCGCCATCGGACATCCGGCATCGGGATGCGAAAGGATGACCTTCTTCTCCGGCGAGAGCATCTTGACGGTCTCTGCCATGAACTGCACGCCGCACATGATGACGGTCTGCGCACCGGACTTTGCCGCCTGCTGCGTCAGGCCGAAGGAATCGCCGATATAGTCCGCGACCTCCCAGATGTCATGCGTCTGATAGGCGTGGACGAGAATGCAGATATTCTGCTCTTTTTTGATGCGCAGGATCTCCTGCTGCATTTCGTATGTGGTCATGATCCTTCCTCCCTCGGATATCGTTGGAACATATTAAGATTATACATCAAAAATACAGATATGTCAATATAAAATAGTCGCCCCTGACCGAAACAGTCAGGGGCGATCCTTCGCTTATATGTCAGATCAGAAATTGACCTTTCTTGCGACATAGCTTGTGTGCAGGAGCTCATGTGCCTTGTGGCCGCCCGGCTCGCCGAGATACTCTTTGTAGAGTGTCTGGATCGCGGGGTTATCCTGCGACTTGCGGAGATCCATCTTTGCATCGACGCTGTAAAGTGCCTTTGCACGCTCAGCACGCAGATCCGTAAAGTTGCGGACAGATGCCGGCTGGATCGGCTGACCGCCGC
>DGSY01000184.1 GCA_002394125.1 Ruminococcus sp. UBA4350 | reverse complement strand
TCGCCGAGACGATCCGCGGCTTCCGCGAGATCATCGACGGTGAGCATGACGACATTCCGGAATCCGCATTCCTCTTTGCCGGAACGATCGACGATGTGCTGGAAAAGGCAAAGAACATGGAGGAGGAGTCTGAATGAGCACATTCCGGCTTCAGATCATTACGCCTGAGAAGATCTTCTTCGAGGGCGAGGTGCAGCGCGTGATCGTCCGGACATCCGAGGGTGATGCCGGCATTCTCGCAAAGCACGAAAAATATGTTGCGGCACTCCCGTCCGGCCCTGTGAAGATCACAATGGCCGACGGCACGGAACGCATCGCGGCACTTTCCGGCGGCGCCGTCAAGGTCTCGCCGGAGCAGACCGCAGTGCTTGCAAATGCTGTCGAATGGGCGGAGGATATCGACATCGACTGGGCGAAGCGCTCCGAGGCAGATGCGCTCCGCCGCAAGGAGAACAGTCAGACACAGGAGGAAATGAAATATGCGGAGCTGAAATTGCAGCGTGCGCTCAACCGTCTCCGCGTTTCCTCTATGCATAATGAATAAAACACATACAGAAAGGTTTCGTTTATGGGAAAGGTTCGTTTTCTTGGCGTTGCGGCAATGGTCGCACTGATTTTCGGCGTAGTGTTCCTCACAAATATCCCGCAGTTTCTGAAATATACAAAGGGTGATATCAAAAATTTCGAGGAGCTTGAGCAGAATGAGCTGAACATCGGCGATCTCGTACAGGGCACGATCGACTTCACGGACGGCTCGTTTGCCGAAATGGAGGAGACCAATACTACTTTCGGCATTGAAACCTCCAAGCGCACCACAAAGCAGTATTATGCAATTTATATGTATAATGAAAAGTATGTTGCATATGAGACCGGCAATGCAGAGGAGATCACGCAGCTCGAAAAGCTCGCGGATGAATGCCAGCAGTATTATGACGGCATTGATCAGGCGATCAGCAAAGATCAGGACAATCCGGATTTCTCCGGTGTTGTTACGCCCGAGACCGAGATAAAGTTTGAAGGCACGGTAAAGGAGCTGCCGTCCGATCTCGACGGTTTTTTCCGCGAATGGTACGGCGAGGGCTATGACGAGGATGTCGAAAAGGTGCTCATCACCCGTGCAGATTTCGGCCGGATGCGCTATCTCATCTATTTCGGCATCGGTGCTGCTGTACTGGGCATCATCCTGCTGATCGTGACGGTCATTGTCTGGCGCAAGGAAAAAACGGAGACTTCCTTCAGCTATTGACATATCCGCATTATTCATTCTGAAAAGAGAGGGGTTTCTTGAATGAAAATCATGAGAAAACTGACGGCTGTACTGTCAGCCGCCGCAATGCTCGCGATGCAGGGCTCGCTGCTGCCTGCACAGCCGGTCTCGGCTGCCCGCGATACGCACAGCGATGACTGGCTCCATGTCGAGGGCGACAAGATCGTCGATCTCGACGGCAATGAGGTCTGGCTCACCGGCGTCAACTGGTTCGGCTACAATGTCGGCTCGCAGGTGTTCGACGGCGTCTGGTCGCAGAATATGCACTGGTGCCTCCAGCTGATCGCCGACCACGGCTTCAACCTGCTGCGCGTGCCGATGTCCACACAGATCCTGCTGCAATGGAAGGAGCGCGCACCCGAAGGGCCGCTTGTCAAGGTCAACACCTACGAAAATCCGGAGCTGACCGAGGAAGGCGTCGAGGGCGGCACACCGAAATACAGCCTTGATATCTGGGATCAGGCAGTCGAATGGTGCCGCGAGCTCGGCATCAAGATCATGGTCGATATCCACTGCGCAACGACCGCTTCCAACGGCCATCAGCTGCCGCTCTGGTATGACAGCAATTATTCCGAGGACGACTGGGTCGAGGCGCTCGAATGGGTCGCGGACTATTATAAGGACGATGACACGATCATTGCGATCGACCTGAAAAATGAGCCGCACGGCAAGCCGGAGGAAGGCAGCTTCGCAAAGTGGGACAATTCCGACGACGCGAACAACTGGAAACGCGCTGCCGAGCGCGGCGCAAAGGCGGTTCTCGATATCAACCCGAATCTGCTGATTATGGTGGAGGGCATCGAGTGCTATCCCGATTTCTCCCGCGGCGCAGACTGGTCTACGCCGTCTGTGGACTATGCGCATTACGGCGAGCCGAGCAAGATCTTCGGCGCGTGGTGGGGCGCAAATTTCCGCGGCGTGCGCGATTATCCGATCGACCTCGGAAAATATCAGAGCCAGCTCGTCTATTCTCCGCATGATTACGGCCCGGAGGTCTGGAAGCAGAAGTGGTTCTATCTGGAAGATGCCGGCAAGACCTTTACCCGTGAGACGCTGCTCGATGACTACTGGCGCGATACATGGGCATTCATCGCCGAGGAACACATCGCACCGCTGCTCATGGGCGAATGGGGCGGCTGGGTCGATGAGGAGCACGATAAGACAGGCGAAAATGTTCACTGGCTCCAGGAGATCCGCGATTACATGATCGACAAGCACATCCATCACACATTCTGGTGCTTCAACGAAAATTCCTCGGATACCGGCGGCCTTGTCTATGACAATTTCGGCAAGTGGGATGACGTGAAGTATGACTTCATCAAGTCGGCGATCTGGCAGGATGAAAACGGTGTCTTTATCGGTCTGGATCACACCATTCCGATCGGCGCAAACGGCCAGACCGTCACGCAGTATTACGGCGGCACCTCCACGCATGACCAGCCGGAGGTCCCGAAGGTCACAACAACAGCTGCGCCCCAGCCTCCCGCAACGACAACCACCACCGTCACAACATCCGGAACAACAGAGCCGCAGGGCGATCTGCTCCCCGGTGATGCAAACTGCAGCGGCAATGTCGATGTTGAGGATGCCGTTCTGATCTGCCGCATACTGGCAGAGGACGGCGAGGCAATTATATCGGATACAGGCAGGCGCAATGCAGACTGCGACGGAAACAAGGGACTCACAATGGATGACAGCACCGCGATTCTTCTTGTGATCGCAAAGCTCGAACCGTCGAGCAGTCTGAAAGAACCCCAGTAATCAAACATTCAGCGCAGGCGGCAGATCATGCCGCCTGTTCTGCAATACGGAGGAATGATCTATGAGTCTGGAACAAGTCCCCGCCTCGGAGCGGATCCACATCGGATTTTTCGGTGCGCGCAATGCCGGAAAATCCAGTCTCGTCAATGCGCTGACCGGACAGGAGGTCTCGATCGTTTCCGATGTCGCCGGAACAACGACGGATGCGGTCATGAAAAGCATGGAGCTGCTGCCGCTCGGCGCAGTCATGCTGACTGACACCGCCGGATTTGACGACGATGATGCTGCACTCGGCGCACAGCGCATCGCAAAAACAAAGCGCGAGCTTTACCGCACGGATATCGCCGTACTCGCGGCCGATGCCGCAAGGCCGATGACCGAAACGGAAACCGCGCTGATCCGCCTGTTTGAGCAGGAGCATACCCCCTATCTCATCGCGCTGACAAAATGCGATCTGCTGCCGGAGCGACGTAATGATCTGCCGGAAAACTCCGTATATGTCAGCGCAAAAACCGGCGAGGGGATTGCGCAGCTCAAGGAGATGCTCGGCAAGCTCGCGCAGACCGATGCGCCGGAGCGGTTTATCATCCGCGATATGCTGAAGCCGGATGATCTCGTGATCCTCGTCACGCCGATCGACGAATCCGCGCCAAAGGGACGGCTGATCCTCCCGCAGCAGCAAACGCTCCGCGAGGTGCTGGATGCAAATGCAGATGCGCTGCTTGTCCAGCCGGAACAGCTCTCCGGTCTGCTGGCAGCACTCAGCCGCCCGCCGCGCATGGTGGTCACGGACAGTCAGGCGTTTGCGGCAGTCGCAGCGGCCGTGCCGGAATCCGTCCCGCTGACATCCTTCTCGATCCTCATGGCGCGCTACAAGGGCTTTCTGGAAACGGCGCTCGAAGGCGTCCGGACGCTGAAGGAATTGCCCGAAAACGCGAAGATCCTCATTGCCGAGGGCTGCACGCATCACCGGCAGTGCGGAGACATCGGAACGGTCAAGCTGCCGAAAGCCATCCGGAAGCTGACCGGAAAGCAGTTTGATCTGTCATGGTGTTCCGGCGGCACATTTCCGGAGAATCTGCGGGGCTATGATCTCGTGATCCACTGCGGCGGATGTATGCGCACGGAACGCGAAATGCGCTGGCGGATGCGGACGGCACTGGCACAGGGCGTTCCGTTCACGAATTACGGCATCACACTCGCGGCCTGTACGGGGATCCTTGACCGTGCAGCGGCGCCGGTCACATAAGCATTCAGACAGCTTCCTGCACACGCGGGAGGCTGTTTTTAGCATATCATTTAATTATTATTCACCACTTGCACTTTGGCTCTATATATGGTATAATAAATAAGTATGTTCAAACGGAAATCTTGTGCCGCACGGCACAGAAAGGCGATTGCACCCAAATGAAACGACTCGGACTGGATATCGGTTCCACAACCATAAAATATGTTGTCCTCGGAGAGCAGAATGAGATCCTGTTTTCCTCCTATGAGCGGCATCTTTCGCGCATTGCGGAGATGACCGCGGGCTGTCTGCGCAGGATCATCGAGCAGACCGGCGATACCGAAATGCATATCTCGATCTCCGGCTCTGCGGGCATGGGTCTTGCCGAAGCGCTCGGCCTCCCCTTTGCGCAGGAGGTCTATTCGACGCGAGCCGCCGTCACGCGGCTGAATCACGACACGGATGTTGTCATTGAGCTGGGCGGAGAGGACGCGAAGATCCTCTTTCTCACCGGCGGCTTTGAGGCACGCATGAACGGCTCCTGCGCAGGCGGCACGGGCGCATTCATCGACCAGATGGCAACGCTGATCGGCGTCACGCCGGACGAGCTGAACCGTCTGGCCGCCGATGCAGATAAAATTTATACGATTGCATCGCGCTGCGGTGTCTTTGCAAAATCGGACGTCCAGCCGCTGCTGAATCAGGGTGCCGGATTCCCGAATATCGCGGCAAGCATCCTCAAAGCGGTCGTGAACCAGACCGTCGGCGGTCTGGCGCAGGGGCGCGAGATCGCGGGCAATGTGCTGTATCTCGGCGGCCCGCTGACCTATCTGAACGAGCTGCGCCGCAGCTTTGATGAAACCCTGCACCTGACCGGCAAATGTCCGGAAAATGCGCTGTTCTATGTCGCATACGGCGCAGCGGTGCAGTGCGATGACCGCAGCTTCCGTTTGCAGGCGCTCGCAGACAAGGCAGAAGCCTATTCCGCATCCGGCTCGTATATCACGATGCAGCCGCTCTTTGCCTCGCAGGAGGAATACGACGCATTCTGCGAGCGGCACCGCAGCAACTCCGCGCATATCCGCTATATCGACAAGCCGCAGGGCGAGATGTTCCTCGGCATCGACGCCGGATCCACAACGGTCAAGGCAGTCGTCACGGATGCAGAGGGCAATATTCTTGACCAGTTTTATCAGTCCAACAAGGGCAATCCGGTTCCGGCGGTGCGCAGCTATCTGATGCACCTCTACGAGACCTATCCGGATATCTGCTTCGCGGGCTCCGCCGTCACCGGCTACGGCGAGGACATCATCAAAGAGGCATTCGGCATCGGCTGCGGCGTTGTCGAGACGATCGCACATTACACCGCCGCGCAGAAATTCCTGCCGGATGTGGATTTCATCATCGACATCGGCGGACAGGATATCAAATGCTTCCGCATCCACAATCACGCAATCGACAATATCTTCCTGAATGAAGCCTGCTCCTCCGGCTGCGGCTCATTCCTGCAAACCTTCGCAGAAGCGATGAATTACAGCATCGCGGATTTTGCAAAGCTCGGCCTTTTCGCGGATCATCCGGTTGATCTCGGCTCACGCTGTACCGTGTTCATGAACAGCTCGGTCAAGCAGGCGCAGAAGGACGGCGCATCGGTTGAGAATATCTCCGCCGGCCTTTCGGTCAGCGTCGTGAAGAATGCGCTTTATAAGGTCATCCGCTGCGCAAATGCTTCGGAACTCGGCAGGCATATCGTTGTACAGGGCGGCACATTCCTCAATGATGCCGTGCTGCGCGCATTTGAAAAGGAACTGAATCAGGATGTCATCCGGCCGGAGATCTCCGGCGTCATGGGTGCCTACGGCGCCGCGCTCTATTCCATGCGCCATAAGGACAGCGGCAAAAATCTGCTCAATCCTGAACAGCTGCGTGATTTTACGCATACCGTCAAGACCGTCACCTGCAAGGGCTGTGAGAACCACTGTCAGCTCACGGTCAATTCCTTCGGCGGCAAGCGGACATTTATCGCTGGTAACCGATGCGAGAAGCCGCTCGGCAGCAAAACGCCGCAGACCGTCTGCAATCTCTATGAGGAAAAGCGAAAGCTGCTTGCGAAATACCGCGGCGGCGAAAAAAAGCCCGGTCAAAAGGTGATCGGCATTCCGCTGGCTTTGAATATGTATGAGCTCCTCCCCTTCTGGCACACGCTCCTGACAGAGCTCGGCTTCCATGTGATCGTCTCGCCGGATTCAACGCGCGCGCTCTATCTCGCCGGTCAGCACACGATCCCCTCGGATACGATCTGCTTCCCCGCAAAGCTCCTGCACGGCCATATCGAAGCGCTGCTCGCGCAGAAGCCCGATGCGGTCTTCTATCCCTGCATGAGCTACAATGTCGATGAGGGCGCGGGCGACAATCATTATAACTGTCCGGTCGTTGCGTATTATCCGGAGGTCGCGAATATCAATATCAAGGCGCTCCGCGATGTCACATATATCCATGATTTTGTCGGCATTCACAACCGCAGGGCATTTCCCGCAAAATTCAGCGCGATCATGCAGAAGCACGGCTTCACGGATATCACGGCAAGGCGCGTCAAACAGGCGGCCGATGCCGCATACCGCGAATATGCCGCTTATATGGCTGCGGTCCGGCAGAAGGCGACCGAATTCATGGAGATCGCACGGATGAAGCATATGCCGGTGATCGTTCTGGCCGGACGGCCGTATCATGTCGATCCGGAGGTCAATCACGCACTCGACAAGCTGATCTGCGGACTCGGCGCAGTTGTCGTCAGTGAGGATGCGGTCGCCTGCAATATGGCGCCGTTCCGCACAACCGTCCTCAACCAGTGGACGTATCATGCGCGCCTGTATCTCGCGGCGAAATTCGTCGCGGAATCGCTGCCGGAGGAGCAGATCCATCTGGTGCAGTTCGTGTCCTTCGGCTGCGGCGTCGATGCCGTCACGACCGACGAGGTGCGCTCGATCCTCGAAAAAGCCGGCCGGATCTACACACAGATCAAGATCGACGAGGTCACAAATACCGGCGCGGCGAAGATCCGCCTGCGCAGTCTTTTCGCGGCGGCGGAGCCCGCAAACTCATAATCAAAGGATGTGTCTTCTTGGCAACCAACGAACTCTATCCGGATTTTACGCCGGAAATGAAAAAAACACATACGATCCTGATCCCGAATGCGCTGCCGGTGCATTTCAGCCTGATGGGATCGGTCTTCCGCGATGCGGGATATAAGGTCGAATTTCTCGATTACTCCGGTCAGAAGGTCATCGACACCGGCCTGAAATATGTCCACAACGATGCCTGCTATCCGGCGATCGTCGTCATCGGACAGCTCATCTATGCGCTGGAATCCGGCAATTATGATCCGAAGCGCTCCGCGCTGATGCTCTATCAGACCGGCGGCGGCTGCCGCGCATCGAATTATGTGCATATGCTCCGAAAGGCGCTGAAAAAAGCCGGCCTTGAATATGTGCCGGTGGTCTCGGTCAATTTCGGCGGCATTGAGAAGAACAGCGGCTTCAGCATCACCCCGCTGATGTTCCTCAAGGGGCTCATCACTTGGCTGTACGGTGATTTCATAATGCTGCTGCGCAATCAGGTACTCCCCTACGAGACCAAAACCGGCGCGGCCAAAGCAATCATGGAAAAATGGCGCGTCGCACTGACCGATCAGATCCGTGAAAACAAGGGACTGACTTTCTCCGCGATCCGGAAGAATTTCCGTGCGATCGCCGCAGATTATGCCGCCGTCCCGATCCGGAAAACCGTCAAGCCGAAGGTCGGCATCGTCGGCGAGCTGTATGTCAAATACGCTGATTTCGGCAACGATCATCTGCCGGATTTCCTGGTCGAGCAGGGCGCGGAGGTCATGGTGCCGGGCATTCTCGGCTTCGCGCTTTACAGCCTGAATATCGGACGCGAAAACTACCGTCTCTACGGCGACCGCAAGGGCGTCATGTTCAGCCGGCTCGCGGTGCGCTATGTGGAAATGCTCGAAAAGATCATGCTGCGCGTACTGGAGGACTTTCCGCAGTTCGCGAAGCCGGTCCCGTTCCCGAAGCTGAAAAAGCTCGGCGAGCAGACGATCAGCAGCGGCGTCTGCATGGGCGAGGGCTGGCTGCTGACCGCTGAAATGGCCGAGCTGATCGAAAAGGGCTACAGCAATATCGTCTGCGTTCAGCCGTTCGGCTGCCTGCCGAATCACATTGTCGGCAAGGGTATGATCCGCGGCATGACCGAAAAATATCACGATGCCAATATCTGCGCGATCGACTATGATCCCGGAGCAACACGTGTCAATCAGCAGAACCGCATCCGTCTGATGCTCTCGATTGCACGCGAAAAGCTCGCAGATCCGACGAAAACGGAGGGCGGCCATGCTGTTCCGGTATGAATGGGCGTATCTGAACGCCGATGTTCCGCCGCAGCGCGCAGCGAATCTGGAGCGCTTTTTGGATGAGAAGCAGATGCCGAATAACTCCCTCGGTTATGTGTATATTGCATATGCGGTTCTGCTGCTGACAGATCATCCGAATATGGACATCGACCGGCTGACGGCGGAGACCGTCCGCAAATTTGATGCGGATTCTGCACAGGTGCAGCGCGCCATGCTCTATGCGGTGCTGATGAGCTGGCGATATTGCGGCGGCAGAAAGCTGACCGTTCCGGAATTCATCCGGAATGCGGCAGACTGGCTGCTCGCACAGGAATAAAAAAACGGAGCCTGCATCCATACAGGCTCCGTTCTTTGTTATGATCGGGATTATTTCGCAACAGCGGCCTTCAGCGCTTCGGTCATATCCGTGCGCTCCCATGCCGGCAGCAGATCCTCTCTGCCCATGTGACCGTATGCAGCGAGCTTCTGGTACTGCGGCTTGCAGAGATCCAGTGTGCGGATAATGCCGGACGGACGCAGATCAAAGACCTCGGCAACAGCATTTGCCAGCTTCTCCTCATCCACGACACCGGTGCCGAATGTCTCGACAAAGACCGAGACCGGCTTCGCAACGCCGATCGCATAGGCAAGCTGCACCTCACAGCGCTTTGCAAGACCGGCAGCGACGATGTTCTTCGCGATGTAGCGCGTCATGTATGCACCAGAACGGTCAACCTTTGTCGGATCCTTGCCGGAGAATGCGCCGCCGCCGTGACGGGAATATCCGCCGTAGGTATCGACGATGATCTTTCTGCCGGTCAGACCGGAGTCACCCTGCGGGCCGCCGATAACGAATCTGCCGGTCGGATTGACAAAGATCTTCGTATTCTCATCCATCAGTCCTGCCGGAACCGTCGGCTTGATGACGAGGTCGATCAGATCCTCGCGAATCTGCGAAAGCTCGACGGAAGCGGAATGCTGCGTGGAGATGACGACAGTATCCACGCGAACCGGCTTGTCGTTCTCATACTCGACCGTGACCTGCGTTTTGCCGTCCGGACGGAGATACCTGAGCGTGCCGTCCTTGCGGACTGCGGTCAGGCGGAGCGCGAGCTTATGTGCCAGCGAGATCGGCAGCGGCATCAGCTCTGCGGTCTCGTCGCAGGCAAAGCCGAACATCATGCCCTGATCGCCTGCGCCCCGCTCATCTTCATTATCGCCGGAATCCTGTGCGGAATCGACGCCCTGTGCGATATCGCCGGACTGCTGGTCGATCGAAGTCAGGATCGAGCAGGTGTGGCCGTCGAAGCCGTACTTTGCGCGGTCATAGCCGATATCCACGATGACCTTGCGTGCGATCGCCGGAATATCGACCTGTGCCGTCGTCGAGATCTCGCCCATGATCATGACCATACCGGTCGTGGTGCAGGTCTCGCAGGCAACTCTGCCGGCAGGATCCTGCTCCAGAATGGCGTCGAGAACGGCATCCGAGATCTGGTCGCAGATCTTATCGGGATGTCCCTCGGTCACAGATTCCGATGTGAAAAAGCGTTTCATGAAATATACCTCCTTGAATTTGCCGCATCATGATTGCAAGAAAAAGGGCAGCATACACAGTGCTGCCCGATCATCTTTCAGATGTTCCTCATCTTCCGGCGCAGAACGCCGCAGGACTTGGCACCGTTCGTCTGACTGACGGGGTTGCCGCGGCTTCACAGGACCCGTTTCCTCCGCCGCTCATGATAAGGCTGTGCTTATTATACACGATATCGCACGAATTGTCAAGTACCGCGGCGAAATTTGCGGAGAATTCCGGCATTCTGCTCCGAACGAACCTTCAGGCCATTTGCAGATCGGCCGCTTTGCCGTTTGTTGCAGCGAGCAGAGTATCCGGACTGAGGAAGATCTGCGTACCGAGCCGTCCGCCGCTGACGATGATCTCATCATAGAGCAGCGCGGTCTCATCGAGAAAAACGGGATAATCCTTCTTCATGCCGATCGACGTGCAGCCGCCGCGGATATAGCCGGTCACTGACTGGATCTCTTTGACCGGCAGCAGCGCGATCGACTTTTCTCCGGCCGCCGCAGCCGCTTTCTTGAGATCCATTTCCGCCGTCCCCTGCATGACGAATGCATAATATGCGCCGCTCTTTCCGACGCACATCAGCGTTTTGAATGTCCGCTCCGGATCCTGCCCGAGCATTTCCGCGATCTGCACGGCATCCGTAAATTCCCCGCATTCGTAATAATTGACGGTATGCGGCAGCTTTTTCTGCTCCAGGATTCGCATTGCATTCGTCTTCTGCTGTTTTGCCATGTTTCATTCTCCTCTCCTGCTGATCGAGTCTATTATATCACAGAAAACGCAAAAATGCAACCAGGCAGTGCCCGGCTCCGATATGAGATCAGGATGCGAAACGGTGTATTTCATTATCTGAACGGTTTATTATATTTTCTGTATCCATTGCACTTTTTTCCGGAATATGATATAATAGAAAAAAGCGCAAAGCACGGACAGTGCTGTCCGTGGGTATCACATCATATGCATATTTCTGACATCAATGCTTGCTGAAGGGAGACCGCAAAATGAAGATCCTCACGATTGATATCGGAAACTCCAATATCTGCATCGGCTGCGTCAATGATCACCGCGTCGAATTTGTCGAGCGGATGCATTCCGACCGGCGCAAGACCGATCTCGAATTCGCAGTGCTGGTCAAAACCGTCTTAAAGCTCCACGATGCTGAGCCGGAATCCCTGCACGGCGCGATCATTGCGAGCGTCGTGCCGCCGCTGACCGATCTGCTCGCGCAGGCCGTCCGGAAGCTGACCGGTCTCACGCCGATGATCCTCGGCCCCGGCATCAAAACCGGCATCCGCAGCATCCGCGAGAATGTCGGAGCGGATCTCGTCGCAGGTGCCGCGGCTGCGATCGAATATTACGGTGCGCCCGCGATCGTCATTGACATGGGCACGGCGACCGCATTCACGGTCATCGACGGCGAAAAGCGCTTCCTCGGCGGCGCACTGTATCCCGGCGTTGCGCTCGCGCTGGAATCGCTGGAATCCGGCACGGCACAGCTCCCCGGCATCCAGCTGACCGCGCCGAAAAAGGTCATCCAGTCGGATACGATGGCCGCAATGCAGGCAGGCGTTGTCTACGGCAATGCCGGCGCGATCGACGCGCTCCTTGACCGCATTGAGGATGAGCTGGGCGAGCCGGCCGCGATCATTGCAAACGGCAGTCTCGCGCATCTGATCGTCCCCTACTGCCGTCATCAGATCACCGTCGATGACGAGCTGCTTCTCAAGGGGCTCGATCTGATATACCATAAGAATATCAGATAAGCGGTTTGTGGAAAACATACAGTTATCCGCAGCCGGTACGCGGTTGCATTTAGCACCGGTTTGTGCTATAATATGAGAATACGAGTTCAGGACTTTTAGAATGAAAGGACGGCCGCTCATGTTCAAAGAATTTGCCCCGGAATGGGAAGGCTTTACCCCCGGCAGATGGAGTACCACATCCGTCAATACGCGGGATTTCATCCGCAGCAATGTTACGCCCTATGACGGCGACGAGAGCTTCCTTGCCGGCCCGACAGAAGCGACAAAGCAGCTCTGGGCGCAGGTCATGGAGCTTGCAAAGCAGGAGCGCGAGGCCGGCGGTGTCCTCGACATGGACACGAAGATCATTTCGACGATCACCTCGCACGGCCCGGGCTATCTCAATAAGGATCTGGAAAAGATCGTCGGCCTGCAGACAGACAAGCCATTCAAGCGCAGTCTCCAGCCCTTCGGCGGCATCCGCATGGCGCAGCAGGCCTGCAAAGCCTACGGCTATGAGGTTGATCCGTCGGTCGTTGAAATTTTCACCAAGTACAGAAAAACACATAATCAGGGCGTTTTCGATGCGTATACGCCGGAAATGCGCCTTGCGCGGAAATCCGCGATCCTCACCGGCCTCCCCGATGCCTACGGCCGCGGCCGGATCATCGGCGATTACCGCAGAGTCGCGCTCTACGGCATTGATATGCTGATCGCAGACAAGGAGCATCAGAAGGAAACGCACTATGTCCGCATGACCTCGAAAAATATCCGTCTGCGCGAGGAGCTTTCCGAGCAGATCCGCGCACTGGAGGATCTGCGCGAGCTCGGCCGCATCTACGGCTTTGATATCTCCCGCCCCGCGAAGAATGCGCAGGAGGCAGTGCAGTGGCTCTATTTCGGCTATCTCGCCGCAGTCAAGGAGCAGAACGGCGCCGCAATGAGCCTCGGCCGCACCTCCACTTTCCTCGATATCTATATCCAGCGCGACCTCAACCACGGCATCATCACCGAATCCGAAGCGCAGGAGCTGATCGACCATTTCATCATGAAGCTGCGCATGGTCAAATTCGCGCGGACACCGGAATACAATGCGCTGTTCTCCGGCGATCCGACATGGGTGACCGAGTCGATCGGCGGCGTCAGCGTGGACGGTCAGCATCTTGTGACGAAAAATTCGTTCCGCTATCTCAATACGCTCAATAATCTCGGCACGGCGCCGGAGCCGAATATGACCGTTCTCTGGAGCCGGAAGCTCCCGTTCAATTTCAAGCGCTTCTGCGCAAAAATGTCGATCCGCACATCCTCGATCCAGTATGAGAACGACGACCTGATGCGCGTCACGCACGGCGACGATTATGCGATCGCCTGCTGCGTTTCCTCAATGCGCGTCGGCAAGGAAATGCAGTTCTTCGGCGCGAGAGCGAATCTCGCAAAATGTCTGCTCTACGCGATCAACGGCG
>DGSY01000122.1:2511-2944 GCA_002394125.1 Ruminococcus sp. UBA4350 | reverse complement strand
GCACGACACCGGCGAGCGATGCGGGCTCCGAGAAGGTCGCTTCCCAGAGTGAATCCGCACAGCGCGTCAGCTCCAGCGCGGCTTTCTGGCCGTCGCCGTATTCCATTTCCGCCTGCGCGGAATAGCCGGGATCGCGCTTCGGCGTGAATGCGCCGGATTGCTCCGCGCCGGCACAGGCAGTCAGCAAAATGCACGCAGGTACACAAAAAATAAGGGCATTCCTTCGGCAGATCCATCGTCTCATAATAAAGCCTCCATGAAAATGAATTGCTTTTTGACGACCGTTGATTTGCTGAGGAATGCCCTCGTTCTTTTTTATTCGTATTCCGCGAACAGCATCGGCAGCTGGCTGATCATGTCGCTCGGCAGCATGGCGCGCCGCGAATTTTCCGCCGCCGCGCAGTCGCCCGCAAGTCCGTGCAGATAGACACCC
>DGSY01000122.1:0-2381 GCA_002394125.1 Ruminococcus sp. UBA4350 | reverse complement strand
CGCTGCCGCCCTTGCTCATGCCGGAGTTTCCGGTTGTGTTGATATGCGCGTGATCCGCCGTTGCGACGATCGTGCCCGCACCCTTGAGGACGACGACCGTGTTCGGGAACCGCGTCGCAAGGCGCTTCGCCGCGGTCATGCGATCCTTCTGCACCTCCTCGACCGAGCAGTGCAGCAGTCTCGCCATTTCGCCGGGATGCGGCGTCAGCACGACCGTCGATTTCGCCTTGTGTAATATATCTATGCTCGGGGCGATCGCATTTAGACCGTCCGCGTCCAAAATGATCGGGCATTCGAGCAGCGGGATCAGCGATGTGACCGCCTGACGCAGTGCCTCGGACTGGCCGAGTCCGCAGCCGATCAGCACGCAGGTCGCCTGCTTTGCATAGTCGAGGATCGCCGGAACTGCCTGCTGCGTGAGCTTGCCGTCGTAATCGGTCGGCAGGGGGAGCATGGTCGCTTCCGGCGCCTGCGCGATCAGCAGCCGGCAGACATCAATATCCGATGCAAGGCAGAACAGGCCGACGCCGCAGCGCAGTGCCGCTTTCGAGGCGAGGATCGCAGCGCCGGGCATATTGCGGGAGCCGGAGACGCACATCAGCCGGCCGAACATTCCCTTATGCCCCTGACTCGGTCGCGGCGGCAGCAGCTCCGGAATATCAGTATTGGAAATATGGTGAACCGGATAGGTCAGCTCGGCAAAGGCCGGCGCCGGAATGCCGATATCGACCAGCATAATCGCGCCGCAGTATTCCGAAAGCGGCGTGAGGAACAGGCCGGTCTTGGCTGCGCCGAATGTGATCGTCATATCGCAGTGCGGCGTGCCCTTTGCAACATCGCCGCTCAGACCGTTTCCGCCGCTGGGAATATCGACGGCGATGCATTTTTTCTCTGAATCTGCTTCGATTTCCGCAAAGACTGACTGCACGAACGGGCTGAGCTCTCCGCGGAATCCGATGCCGAAAACACCGTCCGCGATCAGCCTGTGCCTGCGGACAGCTTCCAGGATCGCCTCCTGATCCTCCAGGACGGCGATGTCCTTCAGCATTTTATACTTCGCGTATGCGGTGCGCGTTTTCGGTACGCCTGCGAGGAGGCAGGCCGTCACCTTGAACTGCGGCGTCAGAAGCCGTGCTGCGGTGAAGCAGTCGCCGGCGTTGTTGCCGTTGCCGCAGAGGAACAGGATCTCCTTGACACCCATTTCGACGGCGATCCGGACAAGATGCTCCGCGAGTCCCTTTCCGGCATTCTCCATCATCTGATCGTAGGTCACACCCGACTGGTCGGCGGCGTTTTCGAGCTTCATCATTTCAAGCGGTGATACGAGCTGCATTGCAAGATTCCTCCGGATTATTCAGCAGATTCGTTCTTTTGCGGCTCCCAGCGAAAGCCGAGCGTCCGCGGCATATGCTTTGTCAGATAGAGCAGGATGTCATCGTTCGGTGTCCAGACCAGACGCGTCTGCCCAAGCTCCGGGTGGTCGAAATCCGCATAAAAAGCGGTCTCGTCCTGTGCGGTGCAGGCGAGGACAAGCGTCATGGAGGGCGAGGGCTGCGGTGCCTCGCGCAGATTGCCGAATGCCGTGAATTTCATGGTGGAGATGCTCATCATCGGCTTGCGGCGGCTCTCCGCGAGGATCTTCGTCACCTCCAGCTCGTCGCCGGAAATGATGTATTCATATTCGATGCGGTTCTGCGTCCACAGATACCATGTGCCGAAGCCGGCGATCAGCGCGGGCAGCAGCAGAATGAAGCGGCCGGTCAGCAGCGCACCGAGCGTGATGACCGCTGTCAGCAGCGAGCCGCCGATGAGGATGCCAGCCTTTTTGCCTTGATTGTCGAGTCTGGGAACGATAAGCTCCCGATAATCTGAACCGAGCATAGTGTTATCCTTTTCTGTGAGATTTCAGGCGCCCGTTTTCGCGGCGCGTTCCTGATCGTGAAATGCTTTTTTGCGTTTATACATGAGCTGATCGGCGCGGTCAAAGAGTGCGACGGAGGTTTCGAGCCCGTCGAATTCCGCCGTACCGAAGCTGAATGTGATCGTTTCATCGAGAAAATCGTAGCGGATCGCGGAGAACGCGTCGAGCGCGTCCTGCATGATGCCCTCGGCCTCCTGATATCCGCAGCGGAAGATCACGGCAAATTCCTCGCCGCCGTAGCGGAACACATCGCCGTGCGGTCCGCAGATATGGTGCAGTGCATCTGCGAGCGCGATCAGAACAATATCGCCGTTCGCGTGGCCGTAGGTATCATTGACCTGCTTGAAGCTGTTGATATCCGCGATGGAAACGCAGAGCGGCTGCTTGGTGCGGTTCGATTCCGACATGGCATCATCGAGCATCGGATAAAAGCTTCCGTGATTGAGCAGACCGGTCATCG
>DGSY01000160.1 GCA_002394125.1 Ruminococcus sp. UBA4350 | reverse complement strand
CAATTAAATCTTGAAGAATAGATGCGCAGGATTTTTGTCGTGAGACAAGGCAGAAAGCCGCCGCCTTGCTGACGCAAGGCAAGGATTTCTAACGCAGTATCACGGCAAAAAGACAAGCAGATATCATCAAGAGATAGTTGGGACATCAATATGTATTATACATGATTTTCACAGGATTGTAAAGTGTGCCGCCGAAAGTTTTGGATGCTTCCATAAAATCCGGGAAATCTGCCGCGAACTCCGCTGAATGCTTGACGAAAATCCGAAATTGGGATATAATATACAATGTATGCATTCAAACAGTGTATGCATCAAAACAGTTTTTATCAGGGAGGATCATTCCGATGATATCAGCATCCATTCTCAACGGCGATCTCGCGCATCTGGCAGAGGTCGCAGAGCTTGTCAGGCGCGCCGGTGCGGACGCGCTGCACTATGATGTCATGGACGGATGCTTTGTCGATAATCTCTCCTTCGGGCTGCCCGTTCTGGAAACGCTGCGCCGCTGTACGCCGATGCCGATCGACGTGCATCTGATGATCGCGCAGCCGCACCGCTTTGCGGAGCGCTTTGTGAAAGCGGGCGCCGATCTGCTTTCCTTCCACATCGAAAGCGATACCGATCCGGCGGAAACGCTCCGGATCATCCACAGCCTCGGCATCCCCGCAGGCATCGCGGTCTCACCGGAAACACCGGCCGAAGCCGTGCTGCCGTATCTGCCGCAGATGCAGAAGGATGATTTCATTCTCGTGATGACAGTCCGGCCGGGGCTGGGCGGTCAGGCGTTCATGCCGGAGACCGTTCCGAAGATCCGAACGCTGCGCCGCATCATGACGGAGCAGCAGCTTCCGCTGCATATCGAGGTGGACGGCGGCATCAATGCGGAGACCGCCGCGATCTGCCGTGAGGCCGGCGCGGATTATCTCGTAGCCGGCTCCTATCTGCTCGGCGCGGACGATCCCGCAGCTGCCGTGCAGAGTCTTGGGAAAATCACTGATTAAAATACCTCCGGCGGATTTATGATGAAGGCTTTCCGCACTTTGCTGTGTTGAGTTTGCTGTGCAAAACCGAATCCTCAAACTTCCGTTTTGAGTTGTAAGCGAAAAGAAACATATTTGCTCACTTTTCTAAAATCGGGATTTCAAAGGGACAATGTCCCTTTGACGGAGTTTGAGGCGGAGCCTCATTATAAATCCATCGGAGATTCCGATTGCCGGGAGCTGAGTATCCGCGTGACGGCGTCGCGGTCATAGATGCATTCGCCGTATTCGGTCAGACGCGCTCTGCCGATCGCGGAGAGCCGGTAGGGGCGGCCGTATTCCATAAGAATATGATGCACGGTCTGTGCGCCGCTTCTGCGCAGTCCGAGCGACAGCACAAATGCCCCGCGGTAGCGGCAGAGAATACTGCTCCGGACGGTCTCCGCATGAGCCCTGAGCTGCCCGCAGCATTCGCACAGCGCTTCCTTGTCGGTGAAGCGTGCCGCAAGCCTGACCGGATCCCTCCGGCCGCGCTTCGGCTTTTCCGGCTGATCGGAATGCGCGGTGAAATAGACAGCTAGACTGCCGTTCTGTGCGCGCAGCAGCTCGACGGTCACAGGCATCTGCGAAAACGGGATGCCGCTGACGCGCTCAGCCTGTGCGAGCATCACGGCAAGCAGCCGCATCATCTGCGGCGAATCGGGAGCGGCATCCGGCTCCGTCACGAAAAATTGCAGTTCCTCCGCTGAAAGAATGACCTTCACGGAGCGGGCTGAGAGCCGGTGTACGGTCATGGCAGACGATTCCTTTCCGGCGGATCCCGCCGCATTCAATTACCCGAAAGGCGGTGCTTCGTGCAATGCAGAAAAAATCACATTCAGCGATCCTCTTTGACCGCACCGCGGCGCTCGCCGCACTGCTTTGCACCGCAGTTTATGATTACGGTATCCGCATCCTGCTGCTTGCAGCGGCGGCGGTTCTCGCCTCGCTGACAACGGAGCGGCTCTGCACGGCACTGCGCCGTCAGCCGTTCACCCGCGGCAATCTGGATGCGGCAGTCAGCGGCGTGATCCTGATGATGCTGATGCCGCCGACGGTTTCGGTGTCACTGCTTATCATGTCCTGTATTTTCGGAAATATCATCGGCCGGCAGGTTTTCGGCGGCAGGAAAAATCCGGTTCTGCCCGCTGCTGCGGCCGGTTATGTATTTGCGCTCTGCAATGCGCGGGCGCAGATGACAATGTTCCCTGCGGCAAAGGGCGCGCTGCCGCTGTTGCAGATCGACGAAAGCACATTGGTTTCCGGCATTTCGGAGACATTCTCGCGCAGCGGCAAGATCACGGGCACCGTCACGGATCTGCTGACCGGACTGCCCGCGCAGCCGGTCGGGACAGGCTCGGTCGTGCTGCTGCTGGTCATCGCAGCTGTCCTGATGCTGCGGCGCTCGGCATCGGCATTCGTGCTGCTGCCGTCAGTGCTGGTCTGCTGCATCACGAATCTGCTGCTCTCCGACCTGCGGCATCCGGTTCTGACGCTCGCGGGCGCACTGCTTTCGCATCAGTTTTTGTTTGCGGCGATCTTTCTGCTTTCCGATCCGGAATATGCGCCGCCGCAGACTGCCGGAATCTTTTTCGGACTGATCTGCGGCATTGCAGCGGTGATGCTGACGCGCTTTTTATATGTGTATGATGCGCCGGTGCTGCTGGCGGTGCTGCTTTCGCCGCTCAGCGTGATTCTGCGTCATGTCATGCAGGATGATCCGCCGGAAACGGCTGCTGCGGGAGAGGACGGTGAGCTGCATGAAGCGTCCTGACAGAGAGCTGCTCTGCCTGCTGCCTGCCGCACCGATCGCGGCCTGCTGCACATCGCTGCGGGAGAGCCTGCTGCTGAGCATGGCGTTCTGCATCATCACGGCGCTGACCGTTCTGCTCTCGGCGCTGATCCCGCGCCGGCTGCCGCGCTCTGTCCGTACCGTATTGTATTCCGTCACGGGCAGTTTGGTGTATATCCCGGCGGCGCTGATCTGCTTCAGCTGCTTTCCGGATCTCAGCATGGGCATCTGGATCCCGCTGCTGGCTGCTGCCGTGTATCTCAATGCCGCACATGACGAGGTCTTCCCGAAGGGGCATCTGCTGAAGCCGCTGCTGACGGTTCTTGCGGGCGGAACGGCTGCTGCACTGCTTTCGGGATTGCTGCGCGAGCTGCTGGCCTCCGGCACGGTCTGGGGAAAGACATTGCTGCCGCATCCGCCGCTGCCGGTCTTGCTGGAGCCCTCTGCGGGCTTGATGCTGCTGGTTCTGTTTGCGGTGATTTTCGGCGCATTCCGGCAGGCTGCGCGAAAGGAGGATGGCCATGCTGATCGCGGCTGATTTTGTGCTGATCCTTTTGCAGAATCTGTTCTTCACCGATCTCGTCGGCATCTCCTCCGTATCCCGCGCATCAAAAGGAAAATTCACGCTGCTGCTGCACGGCCTGCTGGTCATGCTGTTCTGCATCCTCAGCGCCGGACTGACTGCGGCGGTGCGCGGGCTGCTCCCGAACAATACGCAGGTATTGCTGTTCCCGCTGCTGAATGCGGCATTCTGCGGAATTGCCGATCTGCTGATCTGCGTGATCCTGCGGCAGATCAGCATAAAGAAATATGCCCGCATCGCACCGCAGATCCAAGCGGCGGCCTGCTCCGGCGCCGTACTCGGTGCGGTACTGCTCAGCACCGGGCGGACGGCGGCTGCTGCCGCGGCAATGCGCATCGGCTTTGAGACTGGGCTCGGATATCTCTTTGCCTGCGCCGCGCTGATGCTTGCAATGCCGGCGCTCCGCAGCGAGCATATTCCGGAAAGTCTGCGCGGCTGGAAAGCGATCTTTCTCTATGCGGCTATGCTCTCCATGACCGCCGCCTGCCTGTTCCAGAACTGATACCCACACAAAAGAGAGGAGTGATCTTCCGTGAAACACAGAAAAAAGGGAAGAAAGCTGTTTACCTATCAGGCGAAAAACCGCCGTATTTTCAGTGAATATCATCCGGTGCGCAATGCGGTCGGAACGCTGCTGCTGCTCGTCATCATGGCGGGGCTCGGCATTGTCGGCTATAACATCGTCGGGCCGGTTGTGACGCGGATCCGCGCGGAGGAGAGCAATCCGACCGTCACGCCGGAGCCGTATTTCACCGAGACGCAGCCCGTTCAGACCGAGCTGATCGCGGAGGCTGTCACAACGACCGCAGAGGTCACGACGACGGCCGTCCAGACGACAACTGCGGTCACAACGCGCCGCAGTGCGAAATTCCCGGAGGATACGGTCGTTGCATACTATACGCCCGCCGAAGCGCTCACCGATCTGGATACGCTGGAGGATGCGGCGAAGAAATGCGCCGACAGCGGCTATACGGCGATGATCCTGCCGATGAAGGACGATATCGGTATGCTGCGCTATGCGACCGCATCCGAAAAGGCAAAGCAGTGCGGCGCGGCGAATGACAGTCTGCTGACGCTCCGCGAGATCCGCAATGCCGTCGGCCGCTATCAGATCAACTGCATCGCGGAATTCTATACGCTCACCGACCGCACCTATCCGAATACATTCAATGACGGCTCCTATGTATTCCTCGACGGCAATACGCGCTGGCTTGACAATGCGCCGGAGGAGGGCGGCAAGCCGTGGCTGAATCCGTTCAGTCAGGCGACCTCGGATTATCTCGCGGGACTGGCGAATGAGCTGACTGCCGGCGGTATTTCGCAGATCATCTGCAAGGGAACGGTATTCCCGCATTTCTATCCGACCGATGCCGACCTGCTCGGCGGACAGATCAACGATATGGGGGCGCGCAAGACCGCGCTGCTGAATGTGCTGAATGCGATCGCCGCCGCAGCGCCGGGTGCCGGACTGTATGCGGACGGCAAGGCGCTGACGGACGGCGCGGAGGAAGCCTTTGACATTGACCAGCTCTCTATGGGAACGGTCTTTGTGGAGATCAATCCCTCGGCCTTTACGGAGCCGTTCACGGCGGGCGGAGAGCGCTTTGATCCCGGCACACTTGCGTTCCGGGAGAAGATGCTCATGCTGACCGATGCGATGCAGAAGGCCGTCGGCGGCAGAGTGATGATCCCGTGTCTGCGGGAGGATGCGATGACGCCGCAGGAGCTGCATCTTGCGATCGAGACGCTTGCCGAGGCAGGCTGCCGGACGATCCATGTTTATCCGGCAGCGGCTGAGGAACCGGATGCAGATGCGCCGGCGGATGAAAATGCCGGAAATGCCGCAGATGCCGCACAGCCCGACGGGGCGCAGCCTGCGGGATAATAAAAAGAATAACAGCAGCCCGAAACCGGTCAGTTTCAACCGGTTTCGGGCTGCTTTGTTATATAGGCACAGCAGCAGAAGAAATATCCGATCTGCGATTGTCAGAATTTGTCGTTTCTGCATATGATAAACCGTGCAGGAACCATGCACAGATCACAGGAAAGGAGCAATGGCGATGCTGCCCGATCAGACCATACCGGCAAAGCCGGAGGGCGTCTTTCCCGCAAGGCTGACGCTCGCAATGGCATATGTACCGTATCAGTGCTGGGAGAAGCCCGCAGAGGCGGACGAAGCGCTCGCGCAGGGAACGGTCTTTCCGTCACTGGTGAAGCCCTTTATGGCAGGGAAAGGAGGAAACGGCAATGGCGATGCAGTCGCGGTCTTTGGACAGAATGGAAAGGGCTGAGCTGCTGCGGCAGGTGCAGATGCATCAGTTTGCAATGCACGATCTTGCGCTCTATCTCGACACGCATCCGACGGACGAGACCGCGCTGGAGCATTTCATGCAGCATAAGGCACTCTGCGAGCAGGCCTCGGAGGTCTATGCGGCGCGGTTCGGTGCGCTGAAAATGGAGCAGACCGGCACGGAAAACGGCTGGGCTGCGTGGAGCAATACGCCGTGGCCGTGGGATATGGAGGCGAATTAAATGTTTCAGTATGAAAAAGCACTGCAATACCCCGTGAAGATCGCGCGGCCGAATGCAAGGCTCGCGAAGGCGATCATTTCACAGCTCGGCGGCCCTGACGGAGAGCTGGGCGCATCCATGCGCTATCTGAATCAGCGCTATACGATGCCGATGCGCGAATTGCAGGGCATCCTCACAGATATCGGCACGGAAGAACCGGTTCAGAGATGCTGTCTGCCTGAATATTTTAAGTTATATAGTTTGAGTATAACGATATTGTGCAAAGGTCAATACGTCAAAAATGCGCACAGTCATGGAAATTGTTTTGTATGCATTCTATAATGTTTGCAACAATTTGATTCAAAGTATTGACAGACGCAAAAATATAATATATAATAGATTATGGGCAGTCAGCATTGATTAACCTTAACCTCTGAGAAAGCGACCTGACGCAAAGAAATGCTGACTTCCGGTAAGATCATCCGCGAACCGGCCGGCAGGGGAGTCTGCGGTGCCGCTTCACGGATCAGGCAAACCGTACTATAATAAAGGAGGAAGTAGTATGGCAAAGAAAAAATCACTTCGCCGCGCTTTGGCCGGTATTCTGGCAGTTCTGACTGTCACCGGCAATATGCTTGCGCCGACCGGCATCGGGAAGCAGCTCGCAGAGACTGCGATTGTTGCGGAGGCTGTTGATTCAAGCGATGTCCAGCTGAACAGCAAAGGTTATGCATTTGTTGACGGCACGCTCTATATCAACGGTGTGATCAAAACCACCCGGGATTTTTTGGATATTATTGGCACGACACAGAATATTGATTTGAGCAATGGTACTACTGGAATTCGTAACCTTAACAAGAATAATATTCAGAATGTTGTGATCATGGGCGGCGCTATTCTGCCAGAAGACAGCAACCGTCTGTTCAAGGACTTTACGAACCTGAAAACAGTGGTCGTTGAGCAGGGTGCAAGCTTTTCCGGCAACAGCGACACGTATACACATTTGAGCAGTCTGTTTGAGAACTGCACAAGTTTGGAAAGTGTTGACCTTTCCGGCCTGACCGACGGCAACAGAGTGGCATATATCGACGGAATCTTTGAAAACTGCCCGAATCTTGTATCCGCAGATCTTTCCAGCATTACCGGCGAAATGATGGGCAATGGCAATGGAACACAAAATATTCCTCTGTTTGCAATCGATCCTGTCGATGAAGCAACTGACGGTGATGATAAGCTTGCTGAACTGAATTTTGCTGATTCCTTTGTATATAATACTGTGAACAATCTGGCAAATGCAACCAGCGATTCCATGCATATGACGCCTGAGACGCTTCTGGACCATCTGCTTAAGGGCTGTGCGAACAAGGATCAGTTCAAGGCACAGCTTCTGGAGCAGTATAACCGTTATGAAGCAGGTCAGAACTATGAAGCGCCGGTATACACCTGGTCTGATGACCATATGCAGTGTACTGCGACGCGCAAGCACAAAGGAAACGGCGCAACGATCATTGAAACTGTCGATGCGGAAGTGACTGTTACAGCTCCGGCAACCTGCACCGAAGCCGGCTCAAAGACCTACAGAGCTGTATTTACAAATACAACACACTTTAACCCGGTGACATATACTGAGGATATTCCGGCAACCGGCCACAGCTTCGACACCTTTGCAGGGTTTGTCTGGACTGAGGATTTCACATCCGCACAGGCCGAGCTGAAGTGCAAGGACTGCGACGCGACCAAACTGGTCGATGCAGAAATGAGCGAGGTCACCAGTCCGGCAACCTGCACTGCCAACAGCATCACTGTGTACACCGCAGCATACGGTGATGAGAGCGACTCCAGAGAAGTCGTGAACGAGGGCACGATGCTTGAGCATGAGTACACCGAGTTCGTGCGTTTCGTCTGGGCAGAAGACAACAAGACCGCACAGGTCGAGCTGAAGTGCAAGGATTGCGACGCGACCACACTGGTCAATGCAGAAATGAGCGAGGTCACCAGTCCGGCAACCTGCACTGCCAACAGCATTACTGTGTACACCGCAGCATACGGTGATGAGAGCGACTCCAGAGAAGTCGTGAACGAGGGCACGATGCTTGAGCA
>DGSY01000119.1 GCA_002394125.1 Ruminococcus sp. UBA4350 | reverse complement strand
CAGCAGGGTTATCCGCAGCAGGGCTATCCCCAGCAGGGATACGGCTACCCCTATGCAAACGGCTATAATCAGTTTCCCGAAGACCGCAAGGCGAACGGCCTCGAGCTTGCAGTCGCGATCCTTTTTCCGATCGCCGGCGCGATCATGTATTACATCTATAGATCGAGCAAGCCGACCGCGGCCAAAACACTGAATTATGCGTCGCTGATCTCATTCGCCGTGCGCCTTCTGCTGTATTTCATGATGATCTTTTTCACCATCGCCACTCTGTGATCCATACCTGAAAGGAGCTGCTCAATGGGTAAAATCATCTGTCCGAACTGCGGCGCGGTTCTTTCAGGCGGCGGAAGCTGTCCCTACTGCACCGGCAGCACAAAGGGCGCCGAGCCCGCCGATCCGCAGCTGTACGGCCCGTCAGAACCGATCCGCGATCCCGTCACAGGCAGAATCCTTCACAGGGATCCTTATGGCTATGACGATACCGCATACCGCGGGCAGTCAACGCACAGCGTCCCGACGCACGGCTATCAGACCGGCAAGCCGATCACCGGACAATCAAACCCGTTTCTTCAGCAGGTGCGCACATATGACCGCGAGGTCAGCCCTGCCGCGATCACGCTCTCGATCATCTTCCCGTGGCTCGGCGCACTCATGGCGAGAAACTACGAGGACCGCAATGCATATACATCGAACAAGCTCCGGACATCATCCGTCATATCCGGCATCATCCAGATCGTCCTTGTGATCGCGCTGATCGTCTGGCTCATCCGCAGATAAGCTGCGGGAAATCCCATTTTCATCGGAGTACAATATGATCGAATACACCACAATCGCCGCGCCCTGCGAGGGCAGCATCACCGAAAAGCGTTCGGAATTTATCGCGCAGCTCTTTCCCGCAGAAACCGAGGACGAATGCCGTGAGATCATCGAAGCAGTCAAAGCGAAGCACCATAAGGCGCGGCACAATGTCTGGGCATATATCCTGCGCAGCGGCGCCGTCCGCTACAGCGACGACGGTGAGCCGCAGGGAACCGGCGGCATTCCGGTTCTGAATGTCCTGCAAAAGACAGCACTTTCGGATGTCTGCTGCGTGGTCACGCGCTATTTCGGCGGCGTCCTGCTCGGTGCGCCGGGACTGACCAGAGCCTATTCATCATCCGCGGCGGAAAGCGTGAAAAATGCGAATCTGCTGCATTATTGCGAAGCGCACCGCATCCGGTATGTCATTGATTATACCGATTACGGCAAGGTCAGCTATCTGCTGCCGGAATACGGGATCGCCGATGCCGGCAGCGACTTCGGGGAAAAGGTCACGCTGCTGTTCGATATCAGAACCGACCGCTATCCCGCACTGGAAGCCCGTCTGACCGAGCTGTCCGGCGGCAGACCTGCGCTGGATATCCTCGAAACACATTTTGTCAGCTTTCCGTAAGGTGCATCCCGATGCGGATATCATTTGATCTTGACGACACGCTGTTTGTTGCAGAGGAGGACGGCTTCACACTCGAACCGCCGCTGAAATTCCCGTGGAACCGCATCTATACCGAACGCCTGCGCGCAGGAACACTGGAACTGATGCAGCACCTGCGGGAGATGCACTGCGAGATCTGGGTATATACGACCTCGTTCCGCTCTCCGTTTTATATCCGTTCACTGTTCCGGCATTACGGCATCCGCATTGACGATGTCGTCAACGGTGCGCGCCATGCAGCGGAGGTACAGGCCGGCCATGCAGAGCCGATGCCCTCGAAATATCCGAGCCATTACCGCATCGACCTGCACATTGACGATGACCGGTCGGTTTTGGAGAACGGCCGGTATTACGGATTCCGCGTCATTCAAATCGGGCCGCCCGATGATACATGGGCGGATCAGATCATCGAAGCCGTTCAGAAAATCAAAGCTGCTCCTTGATATGCGCGATCGCAGCCTTTTCAAGCCGCGAGACCTGCGCCTGCGAAATACCGATCTCATTCGCAACCTCCATCTGCGTTTTGCCAAGCCAGAAACGCCGGTGGAGGATGTTTTTTTCGCGCGGCGACAGTGACGCCAGCGCATCCCGCAGCGCAAGCTCCGACATCCAGCTGCTGTCCGTGCTGTCGGGATCGCCGATCTGGTCGATCAGATACAGCGGATCGCCGGAGTCCGAATAGATCGGCTCATAGAGCGAGACCGGATCGCTGATGCTTTCGAGCGCCGTCACGACATCAATGCGCTCCGCACCGACGGCATCGGCGATCTGCTGCGCGGTCGGCTCGCGGCCGAGCTCTGCGGTCAGCTTTTCACGCGCCTGCATCGCTTTATAGGCGAGATCGCGCAGCGAACGGCTGACCCGCACGGCATGATGATCGCGCAGATGCCGCCGCAGCTCGCCCGCGATCATCGGAACGCAGTAGGTCGAGAAGCGCACATCCTTTGTGAGATCGAAATTGTTGATCGCTTTCATCAGACCGATCACGCCGATCTGAAACAGGTCATCCGCGTCCTCTCCCCTGCCGGTAAAGCGCTGGATCACGCTCAGCACGAGCCGCAGATTTCCGAGGATCAGCTTCTCCCGAGCCTTTTCACTGCCGGTCTCCTGCATTTCACGCAGCAGCGCCATTTTCTCCGCCTCTGTGAGGACAGTCAGCGCTGCGGTATCCATGCCCGCGATCATGACTTTCTGATATGCCATATACCGATTCTCCTTTATCCGGATTATGTACCGGCAATATCAGTATGCCCGGATCGAATCGGAAATATACCGGGCAGTGCCCGGTTCCGTTTTCCCTCGGCGCCATTTCGCGGAGCGTATCAGTTTTGTCGCTGTTACGGCACTGATCGTGCCTATTGTTTGGTCTGGGGAAATCTCATTTTGCTTTTCTTCGCTTCCGGAGAACTTTAGAAATTGGCTCCGGCACTGCCGGCATCAATGTTCCTATCGGCATGAAAAAGCACTGATGCGCTCGCATCAGTGCTGCATTCATATTATGGCTCTGCGCTGTATCAAAATTCATCCTCCCGAATGATCTGCGGGATCCTTCGGGGTGAATACTACTATGCAAATTCAGGATTGAGCCCCGGAATCTGGATGACGCCGTTTGCCGCGAGCCACTGCAAAAACTCAAAGCGCGCACGGTCTTTGCATTCCGGCTTTGCCATGTAGTACATATAATGCTCGATCAGATTGAAGATCGGGAAGGTGCGCCCCTCGATCTTGAACTGCTCAAAGCCCATCGGGATATAGGTATTCCAGATCTCATCCGGCGTAATGTGATTGCGCAGGCCGGTCACATCAAACAGGCTCCGCGATGCGCAGGGGCATTCGACAAACTGCTTCATCTCCGGATGCTCGCGCAGCAGCTTTTCCTGATTGAACGGCACATTCTTATATTTGCGGACATGATTCGCATAGGCGATCTGCTGTGTGCCGAGTGCGCGGTAATGCTCCGAACGGACGGGACATCCCGGATTGCAGCAGGCATTGACCAGCAGCTCACACTTCTTTTTGTCGGGAATGCCTTTGAGCGTTTCCATATCGTGATTGAGGTCGTAGTCGATGACGACGATATGATAATCCTTTCCGATCTCGCTGTAAAGCGCTTCCGGATCGGTGATGCGCTTGCAGGTGGAGCTGGTGATCTTATAGCTCGGATAATTCTTGCGGATATACTCCTCCAGCAGCGGCGAGAAAACGATCACTTCATTCAGGCCGTTGTCTGCGAGGTGCATGACCATATTGCAGAAATCGTCGCTCAGATGCTTTTTCTCCAGCATGGGATTCGTGAAGGTGAAGCGCAGCGGGATCCCGCGGTCATTGAACGCCTTGATGACGCCCTTGACGAATGCCTTGTCGCAGACGCCGCCCTCGGTGCGGCCGCCGTTCCAGATTGACGGCGGAAATGCGCCGTAGACCGAGGCGATCTCAACGCCCTCGCGGAAATAGTCGGGGTGATTCGCGAGCATCTCCGCAAAGACGAGATTGAATTTATAATAGCTGGAAAAATTCGGAAGATGAAAACGTGCTTTCATACGAATATACGTCCTTTCCCACACAGCCCGCGCAGCGGATGCACGGACAGCTGATATTCTATCAATTACAGCTGATATTCTATCAATTATAGTATAGCATACCCGCATCTGCCGAATTGTGGATTTTCTGTAAATATAATATGACGAAATCTTTGCGCTTTGAATGTGTTCATACAGGCTCGTCCGCGATGACGACCCTGCCGTCCGCGCCGATGACAAAATTCCGCGCATCCGGAATGCCGTCCGGCCACTGCGGGATCTGTCCGGCGACTGTCATCGTGTAGAAATTCAGGATCACCTGCGCATCGGCAGCGGTGAGCTGACCGTCGCCGTCATAATCGGCGGCCGCGATCCGTCCGGCGGGCTGATCCGGTTTGAAGCTCTTGTCGGCGACCCATGCGGCATAGTCGTTCAGCACGAGCTGCGCATCGGCATTGTCGGTATCGCCGTCGCCGTCGTAATCGCCGCGGTATCCGCCGTACTGCTTGAATTCTGCCTTCTGCGAATAGATCAGAACACCCTCGGTGAGACCGCTTGCCGCTTCGGAGAGCGTGACATCGGCTGTTTCGCTGTCCTCAATCATTTTCCTGCTGCAAATGATCCGGAAATCAGTGAAGTCGTATGCATCATCTCCAACGGAATCATTCGCATCATTGATAACGAATACAGTGAATGCGGACGATCTGACTGCACTGCCGCGCACGGCATCAGAGGTCAGCGTGACGGTATAGCTGCCCGGCTCTGCGCGGAACACATAGGAGCCCGGCTCGGCTGCATCGTACTTGTAGAGCAGCAGGTTTTCGCGCTCCGGCGAATGCTGGACGATCTCAACGGAAACGGGCAGTCCTTCCGGCACCTCAACAGTAATGATATCTTTGGCATAGGGCTCAAAGCCGTCGCAGACGGTGCCCGGATAATAAACCTGATCCGCTGCTGATGCAGAAAGCATATTTCCGCAGGCGGAAACTGCGATCAGCATGGCCGCAAGCATTCCTGTGATTTTTTTCATGTTGAAAACCTCCGTTGCATTGAGATTGCATATTATTATAACATAACCGTTCTGATTTGTCAACCGGAACAAAACGGCAGGAAGCAGCGAATCGGAATCATCCGCTTTCCGATTCAGCAGGATAAATACCGGTATCGACATTTTAGAATCATGAATCCCGCCGGACGGATCGGCACGCAGGCTGTCGGCAATTCCCGCCCGATGAAACAAAAACTCAAGCACCTGCCGCAGCAGATGCTTGATACAAGAACATATTCATCCGACCGATTCTTTCTTTGTGATGACCGCAATCGCGCAGGGCATTCTGCCGTCCACAACATGATACACAGCATTCTCATAGCCCATATCAGCAAAGAACCGCTTATAGGATTCCAGATCAAACTGCCGCTTGAAATCCGCGCCCAGCAGCGTAATGAATCGGACTGCGGCGGTTCCCGTTCCCTTTGACATATTGATATACGTCGGAATGATGATCTGACCGCCCGGTCTGACAACGCGCTCCAGCTCATGCATTGCCTGTTCGGGATCCGGAAGCAGATGGATCACATTGCCGGCAACCGCCTTATCGAACCGGCCGTCCCTGCATCTGAGATGCGTGATATCCGCCCTGCGGAAAACAGTATTCTCATATTTCCGGCATTTCTTTGCCGCCTGCCGCAGCATACCGGGCGCAAAATCGGTCGCGATCAGACGCCTGCATTTCGGCGCGATGCAGATGCTGATCGCACCGGTTCCGCAGGCGCATTCCAGCACCGTATCGGCCGGTTCGATGAATTCAGCGACCTTCTCGCCGGTGCCGCTGTAAACCCTGCCGTTATACACCTTTTCAAACAAATCATACAGCGGTGAGATCCTGTCCCAGAACATCATATCGCTCCTTTCGCCATTGCTTTTCCATGCTTCAATTATAGCACAGAAGCCGGGAAAAGTCAATTATAGCGTGAATATATACATCGCGTGTGGAGCAGTTCATTTTATTTTCCATATCCATTGCACTTTTCGTCATAATATGTTATAATATAAGAACTATACACAGATCGGAGTACGGCTATGCGAAAAATAACACTCCCGCTCCTGCTCGCCTGTGCCCTGCTCACCGGCTGCGCGAACAATTCCCCCGCGCCGGAGCAGCAGAGCAGCAGCACAGCAGAAAGCCAGACGGATCATACCGCAGACAATACGGAAAAGCTGCCGGAATGGATGGATGCGCTTCCGGTCATCCGGATCGAAACAGTCAGTCAGGGTGCCGATGCACTGGACTTTGTGACAAAGCCCGTTGCGCGTCATGTTGCCGAGGCGATCGCCTCATGGACACCCGGCTACAAGATCCCGCCGGAGCCGAGCTATCAGGACTGCCGCGTCAGCATCATCGAGCCGCAGGCAGATACCCTGCCGGTTCCCGCCGATGCGCAGGTCAAGGTGCGCGGCAACTGGACGACGGAATATGACAAAAAGCCCCTGCGCATCAAATATGCAGAGAAGCAGAATATGCTCGGTCTGAATGACGGCGCCGAACAGAAAAACTGGCTCCTGCTCGCAGAATATAAGGATGCATCCCTGCTGCGCGACAGGGCTGCGCTCGAAATGGCGCGCGGTCTGCTCGAACCCGACGGTCTTTACTGCTCGGATGCAAGGCTCGTCGAGGTCGAGATCAACGGCGAATACTGGGGCGTCTATCTGCTCGCCGAGCAGCAGCAGATCAGCGAAAGCCGCGTGAATATCACCGAAGCGGAAAAAGACTATCAGGGAACGGATATCGGCTATTTCCTCGAATTTGACGGCTATTATGTCAATGAGGAGCCGCTTCAGGCATTCCATGTCGATTATGCGGACAATGCGCCGCTGACACCGTTTGACGGAAAGGGCGGCAGCGGCGAAACGATCACCGCTCTGCCGGAAGCCCCGAACGATCCGAAAAAGAATGTCGGCATGACGATCAAGAATGATATCTATTCGCAGGCGCAGCATGATTTCATCGCAGGCTTTGTCAATAATGTGTATAATATCATGTATCACGCGGCCTATGACGATCAGGCATACAAATTCAATGCCGATTATTCGGAGATCGCGCCGGCGGATGATATGACGCCGCAGCAGGCTGTCGAGGCAGTTGTCAATGTGGATTCGCTCGCGGATATGTATATCGTCAGCGAGATGACCTGCGATGCCGATATCTATTGGTCGAGCTTCTTCATGTCCGCAGATTTCGGCGCGGACGGCGACAAAAAGCTGACATTTCAGGCACCGTGGGATTTCGATTCCGGTCTTGGCAACAAGAACCGCTGCTCAAACGGCAAGGGATTCTATGCCGGAAATATCGTGCCGGATGTCAATTCCAATGAATACGAAACGGTCAATCCGTGGCTCGCGGTGCTGATGTATCAGGACTGGTATCAGGATGTGATCCGCGAGAAATGGACAAAGGCTTATGACAGCGGCGTCTTTTCCGATGCGGTCAAGCTGGTGAATGACGAGACTGCCGAATTCGCAGAAGCATTTCAGCGCAATACCGACAAATGGGGCATCAGCACCCGCGATCAGGCCATCATGAACGAGCTGAGCAAAAACGCCAAGCACTGCCTGACCCAGAAAACTGCCGCAGAATATCTCGCGGAATGGATCGGAAACCGTACCGCATTCGTCAATGAACAGTGGCACAAATAACCGAAGAACACAGGAACGGAAAAGGAGTCTGATATGCAGAGTTTATTACTGATTGCACTGCTGCCCGCGGCGGCACTGCTGTTCTACGTCTGGAAGCTCGACAAAAAAGAGCATGAATCGGCAAAGATGATCTGGTCGCTGGTCGGTCTCGGTGCGGCAAGCATCATTCCGGCGGTCATCCTCGAACTGATCTTCGGCGTCGTGATCGGCGTCGTGGTTCCGCATAACACGATCGCCTATCATCTGGTGGAGGCCTTCATCGGCGTTGCGGCGGTCGAGGAGGGCGGCAAGTATTTCATGACATGGATCCGCACATGGAAGGACCGCGAATTCGACTACTCCTTTGATGCGGTCGTCTATGCGGTCGCCGCATCGCTCGGCTTTGCGGCGCTGGAAAATGTGCTGTATGTCATACAGTACGGCTTCTCGACCGGTATCCTGCGCGCACTGACCGCTGTTCCCGGCCACACGATCTTCGGCATCTTTATGGGTATGTACTACGGCCTTGCAAAGCGCGAGGAAATGTTCTGCAATACATCCAAAAAGCACAGATATCTGTTTCTGGCATGGTTTGTGCCGATGCTGATCCACGGCTTCTATGATTTCTGTCTGTTCATGGAAAGCACGCTGTTCACGATCATCTTCCTTGTGTTTTATATTGCACTCGTTGTCTTTGCATTTTTCATGGTCAACCGTCTCTCGAAGATGGATGCGCCCGTTGTAGCGGAGCCGGTCATTGCAGGCCCCGGCGCACCGGAGCGCCTGTTCGGACAGGGACAGCAGAATCCGAATGATCCGAATTACCCGCCTTACCCGAATCAGCCGGTCTATCCGTCGTATCCCGCCTACCCGCAGAATCCCGCATACCCGCAGAATCCTGCTTATCCGCAGAATCCCGCCTACCCGC